>CAYVBE010000019.1:0-35087 GCA_964448935.1 uncultured candidatus Brocadiaceae bacterium | reverse complement strand
CGACCTGGCCGCCGTCATCCAGGAGACCGTCTGGGAAGCCGTCAACGCGCATCCCTTGAGCGGCGTCAAGGCAGACGGGGAGTTCAGGATCATCACCCCCTGGTTTCCGGGCGCGGTCGTCAACGAGCCTTTTTCCCGCGAATTGAAATCCGCGTTCGGCAGAGGCGAGGTGACCTGGACGCTGGAAAAAGGATCCCTTCCAACGGGCATTACCGTCGATCCGAAGGGCCTGCTCACCGGCACGACGACCGAGACCGGCGACTTCACCTTCGCCCTCAAGGCGGAGGATGCCGAAGGCGCTACGGCGGTGCGGCAGTTGAAGCTTTCAAGTGTGCCCGAAAGTGTTCCCGTGATTCCCGAGCAGACGATCCCTGTGCTCGGCGTCGGCGAGCATCTGGATTACCAGTTGAAGGTCGAGGGCGGCAACGGAGACATATCCTGGCGCATCTTGAGCACGCACGTGAAGTCGGAGACCGCAAAGGACGGATGGAAAGGGATCAGAACGAAGAAGCAGGTCCTGCCCGGTCTCGAACTCAGCGTCAATGGTGTCATCTCCGGAGCCCCAGCCCAGGCCGGGGTGTATAAGTCCGTCTTCCTTGCCGCAGATTCCGACCCGAACGAACCGGATACAACGGAACGGGAACTGCTCATCACCGTCGGCCCTCCCGGCCAGGGAGTCTGTTTTGCCAAGAATGTGACAGCGGCACCGCAGGTCGATGGTCTCATCGACAAGGCGTTCGGAGAATTGAAGAACTCCGTGACCAAGACGGTCGAAGGAAACCCGTCTTGCTCGGCCCGGTTCGCTGCGCTGTACGACAAACAGAAGATATACATCGCGGTCGCGGTGACGGACGAGAACATCGTCACCGGATCGGAAAACGCCTGGGAAGACGACGGGATAGAGCTCTATTTCGACCGGAAGAACAACAAGGAGAAGGAATACAACAGCGATGACTGCCGCATTGTGTGCTCGCTGTCCGGGAAGGTCTACACCGACAATACGGAGGAGAAGCGGGTGAGGTCTGCCTTCAAGCGGACGGAGACCGGCTATACGGCCGAGATCCAGGTTGATTTGGTCGGTCGATGCAAAGCGTACAACGTGCATGGCTTCGATATCGGCGTGAATGACAATGACGGCACGGGAGAAGCCGGCCGTATCATGTGGAAGGGAAGCGTCGAGAACGAACAGGACACCAGCGGCTTCGGGGCGATCGTCCTGCAATAGGGTAGCTCCCCGTAGAGGTGACGCGCCTTGTCCGGCGGCAGTACCGTGATCGCTATTGGAGGAAGAGAAATGGAAGAAAAGACAAGAATGTATTCAGGGCCACATGTGAATAGTCAACGAATTATGAAGAGGAGTCTTGTTCTCCTGGCGCTGATAGCGCTGTTGGGTGGGCTTACAACTTTGTCCGCCGCAGATGTGAGCGCCATCTTCGATCAAACGGGTATCAAGGGCGGACTGGTTGTCCACATCGGATGCAAGGACGGCAAACGAACGACGGCCTTGCGCAAGAATGATTCCTTCATGGTATTCGGCCTGTCCCGGAATGCAGACAACGCCAGGGCTGCCCGTGAGCACATCCAGGCAGTTGGGCTGTCCGGGAAGGTGACGGTGGATCTGCTGACGGGGAGGCAACTCCCCCTGATCGACAACGTCGTGAACCTGCTGGTCGCGGAAGGCGAGGCCGGCGTAGACGCCAACGAGATCCTGCGTGTGCTTGCTCCGGGCGGTGTCGCGTTTGTCAACGGCAAAAGGCTCGTCAAACCGGTGCCCGAAGAGACTGACGAGTGGACACACTACCTCCATGGCCCGGACAACAACGCCGTTTCCAGAGACAAACAGGTTTCTTATCCCTACCACATGCAGTGGGCTGGCTATCCCATCTGGACGCGACATCACAACTTCCTCAACAGCTACAGTGCCGTCGTCTCCGCCGGCGGACGTGTCTTCTACATTCTCGATGAGGGCCCCACGCAATCGATCCAGCACGCTCCGCAATGGAAACTGGTCGCCCGCGATGCCTATAACGGGGTCGTGCTGTGGAAGAGGGATATCCCCCAATGGGAAGGACACATGAGGCGATTCCGAACCGGTCCGGTGGAGATCGCCCGGCGCCTCGTGGCTTCAGGGGACCGGGTTTACGTTACACTGGGATACGGAGAGCCGTTGAGTATCATGGATGCAGCAACGGGAGAGTTGCTGCACACCGCGGAAGGGACTGAAGGCACACATGAGATCGTCCTTTCTGACAAGGTTCTCTATCTGGTTGCGGGAGAACTCGATCCCGACGCTTACGAGGCCTCACTTTTCAAGAGGACTGGACATCCACTGGTACAGCAGAAGCGGATCATCGCCGTAAGGGCTGATACGGGAAAGACGATCTGGGAAGTATCCAGTGAGAACACGCACAGCCTCATGGCTTCGACCCTGTGCGTCGACAAGAAACGCCTGTACTTCCAGTCTCCAGACAGTCTGGTGTGCCTGAACGCCGAAACGGGGGCGGTCGTGTGGAAATCCCCGCGTCCCATTGCGCTCAATCGCGCGACCTGGTCGTCACCCACTCTGGTCGTACACGATGACGTGGTCCTTTCCGCTGATGGCGCATTTTCCGAAAAGAAGAAAAAGAAGGCGCCCGCGAAGAAGGAAGCGCCTGCTTCGGGACTCAGGTGGACCGTTACGGCCTCACCTGACTCCAGTGAAGGCGGGGAGCTTATCGCATACCGCGCCAGAGACGGCAAGGAACTGTGGCGCTGCCCAGCCGCCTTCGGCTACACCTCGCCCCCAAACCTCTTCGTGATCGATAATTTGGTCTGGGTCAACAAGCAGCCGGGTATCAATGAAACGGATATGACCGAAGGCCGCGATCTGCACACCGGAGAGGTCAAAAGGGAGCTCGATACGGCCAGGGCATTCGAAGCGGCGCATCATCACCGTTGTTACCGGGACAAAGCGACGGAACGCTTCTTTCTCCTCGGTCGCACGGGCGTCGAGTATGTGGACGTCCACAGCAACGACATCCAACGCCATTATTGGATTCGCGGCACCTGCCAGTACGGTCTGATGCCCGCCAACGGCCTCCTTTACCTCCCCGGGCATTCCTGCGCATGCTACATCCAGAGCAAACTCAGCGGCTTCTGGGCCATCGCGTCGAAGCGAAACGAGACCAAGACGGCGGATCCCATGCGGTTGATCAAGGGCGAGGCCTACGGCAAAGCCGCTGACGCAGAATCAACGGAAACCGGCGATGCCTGGCCCATGCACCGCGGCGACAACAGCCGCTCGGGCTCAACAAACACTCATGTGCCGAAGGACCTAAAGCAGATCTGGAGCAATGACATGGGCGGGGAACTCACACCCCCCGTCATCGCCGACCAGAGCGTGGTCGTCGCGCTGAAGGAGCGACATACCGTCGTGTCCCTGGATGCAAGCGACGGCAGGAAGCAGTGGTCTTTCACTTGCGGCGGACGAATCGATTCGCCTCCCACGATCAGCAACGGATTGGTCGTCTTTGGTTCCCACGACGGCCATGTCTACTGCCTGCGGTCCTCTGACGGTCGGTTGGTTTGGAAATACCTTGCCGCTTTTGAGGACAAACGAACCATGGCGTTCGGGCAACTCGAATCCGTCTGGCCGGTGGTGGGGAGCGTGAGTGTCCTCGACGACACTGTGTACTGTGTCTCGGGGAGAAGTTCCTACCTCGATGGGGGCATGGTCCTCCGACGTCTCGACCTGAAAACGGGTGCGGAAAAGGGAAAGACCGTGCTCTATAGCAGAGACCCCAAGACGGGCGAACAACCCGACGAACTCCTGGAGGATGTCGAACTGCCCGGAGCGCTACCGGATATACTGGTGTTCGAAGGCGACAGCATGTTCTTGCGAGACAGACAGTTTGATCTTGAAGGACAGGAGAAACCAGGCCAGTACAAGAATCATCTCTATAGCTCGGCCGGCCTGCTGGACCCATCCTGGTGGCACAGGACGCATTGGATCTGGGGTGAGCGTGCGTGGGGACGGGCGGCAGGCTGGGCCATTGCCGCGCAATACAACCCCAGTGGGTCCCTCCTGGTCCTCGATGGGCCGTTGGTGTACGGGTACAAGCCTCGCGGACATAGGCGACATTGGCTCTTCTGCTCGGACAAGAAGGTTGAGAAGGTCAATAAGAAGTTGAGGAACAAAAATGCTGCGATCAGGGAACACGTGACACCTGACAAGGTCATCAACCACTGGAAAGTGGATATCGACTTCGCTGTTCGCGGCATGGTCAAAGCCGCCGACCATCTTATCGCCGCGGGTCCTTTGGGAGGGTTAGTACTCTTTGATGCTTCTGCTGCTTCAACGCTGGCCGTCTTCAGCGCGGACGAAGGGAAGTTGCTGTCGAAGGTCGAGATTCCGTGCCAGCCCGTGTTTGATGGCATGGTCGCCGTCGACAAGCGCGTCTACATGTCCCTGGTCGACGGCCAGGTCGTCTGCTATGGTGGGACGTAAGGGGGCAGGGAGTGATTCGGTCCGGCAGGGCATCGAAAATCGAATGGAGATGATCATGCACGATAATCGGACAGGGAGTGGACATTTCAGTCGTCGCGATTTCTTCAGATGCGCCGGCGCCGCCGGGCTGGGCGCCTTCGCCCTGCCCCGGTTTGCCGGCGCGCAGGAGGGGGCTGCCCGTCGGCCCAATATCCTGCTCATCTACGTGGACGACATGGGCTACGGCGACCTGAGTTGCTACAACAAGGACGCGTGGATCAAGACACCCGCCATCGACAAGCTGGCCGCCGACGGCGTGCGTTTCACCCAGGGCTACGTGACGGCGCCCGTCTGCTTTCCCAGCCGGTCCGGCCTCATGACCGGCGCCTACCAGCAGCGCTGGGGCAACTACCACAACGACCAGGCGTCGGTGATGCCGCCTGACACGCAGACACTCATGCCCTCCGCGCTCAAAGCTGCCGGTTACACGACCGGCATGGCGGGCAAATGGAACGGAGTGGGCGGCGATCCGGAGCAGTTCTTCGACGAGACGCACCACGCGACGAAATGGGGTTCGAATTACTTCAGCGTGGGGCGTCACTCGCCTCTCAACTGGGGGCCCGAGAAACCCGGCGACCCATACACGACCGACCTCCTCACGGACGCCGCCTGCGATTTCATCACGCGCCGGAAGGACGAGACCTTCTTCTTCTACCTGGCCTACCACGCGCCGCATTCGCCGTTGCGCGCAAAGGCCGAGCACCGGGAGCAGGTCGCGCACCTGGAGACCGAACCGCAGCGCGTGTACGCGGCCATGTGCCTGGCCATCGAGGAGGGCGTGGCCAGGGTGATGAAGACCCTGGAGGACAACGGCCTGGCGCGGGACACCATGGTCGTCTTCGTCAGCGATAACGGGCCCGCCAGGGGAAGTTCCAGGCTGCGTGGCTACAAGAAGGACTGGCCGGAGATGAGGTTGGGCCATACCGGACCGCTGAGCGGCGGCAAGAAAACGCTCCGCGAGGGCGGCATCCGCATGCCCTTCATCATGAGCTATCCGGCCAGGCTCAAGAAGGGGGTGGCCGACGATTTCGTGGTCAGCACCCTGGACCTGTATCCCACCTTCTGCGCCCTGGCGGGGGTAAAGCCCCCGGAAGGCAACGCGGTCGACGGGATAAACCTGATGCCGCACCTTGAAGGCCGGATGGCAGGGCCGCGTTCGGGGAACCTGTACTGGGCGCTTGGCAGGGGCAGGATTAATGATGGCGCCGTGCGTGGCGGCGACTGGAAGCTGCACGTGGAACACGAGCGGGACTATACAAAGATGGACATCGAGGCGCTCTACAACCTGGCCGAGGACATCGGGGAGCAGACGGATGTGGCCGCCGCGCATCCCGACGTGACCGCCCGGCTGCTGGCCGACTACCAGGAATGGCTCGGCCGCATGGGACCGCCCGCCTTTAAGAGGTAGAAGCAGAAACCAAAGTAAGGATTGAGACGGTCCTCGCTTTTTACAGCATGATGCTTTTTCAAAGGAACACACGATGAAGAACGCTCTGGCAGTCGCACTCGCACTCCTGTTCTGCCTTGTGTCTTTTGCCGCTGGAGCCGAGGAACCCGGCGAAAAGACCAAGCGCATCTTTCTCATGGGCAGCAGCCTTACCGACCAGGTCAAGCCGGGCAAGATGGGGAAGCTTGCCGAGTCCCGTGGCTACCAGCAGATATGGGGCAAACACAGCATTCCGGGGGCGCCGATCCGGATCATATGGAAAGCCCGCGATCTGAAGCGGGTCCACAAGCCGTTCGAAAGTGCCGGCAAGGCCTTGAAGGAGTTCGAATGGGATGCGGTCACGATCGAACCGCGTAACGGGTATGAGGCGGATCTTGAGGCGGCCTGCAAATTCATAGACTACACGCTGGAGAAGAGCCCCGAGGTGCAGTTTTATGTCTTCGCCCAGTGGCCGCGCACCCGCCGGGGCAGTTACGACACGCAGTGGCTGTCAGATAGCAAGGACATACAGAACAACATCAGGCTGGGGTTCGAGGAGTTTCTCAAGGATATGCGGGAGCAATACGCCGACATCCCTAATCCACCCCTCATGGTCCCGGCCGGCCATGCCAAGCACCTGCTTGAGTTGAAGATCCAGGCGGGCCTCGTGCCTGGTATGAACAGTATTTACGACGGGTATAGCGACGGGTCGCATCTGAACCCCCTGGGTGAATACATCGTTGGCTGCACGTTTTTCGCCACCATCTACAGGGAAAGTCCGATCGGCCTGCCGACCGAGCCGTACTGCGACATCCCGGCCGACCTGGCCGCGGTCATCCAGGAGACCGTGTGGGAAGCCGTCAACGCGCATCCCCTGAGCGGTGTCAAGGCTGACGGAGATTTCAGGATCATCACCCCCTGGTTTCCGGCCGCTGTTAAAGGAGCGCCCTTTTCCCGGGAGCTTCACTCAGCATTTGGCAAAGGCGAAGTAACATGGACGCTGGAAGAAGGTTCTCCTCCGCCGGGCATTACCGTTGATCCAAAGGGCATGCTCACCGGCACAGCCAGGGAGACGGGTGAATACACTTTTACGCTGAAAGCCGTCGATGCCGAAGGAGAAAAGGCGCTGCGGCGGCTGAAGCTTGCCTGTGTGCGCGAAAGCGTTCCCGTGATTCCCGAGCAGACGATCCCTGTGCTCGGCGTCGGAGAGCATCTCGACTACCAACTGCAGGTCGAGGGCGGCAACGGAGACATATCCTGGCGTATCTTGAGCACGCACGTAAGATCGGACACCGCAAAGGATGGATGGAAAGGGATCGATGTGAGGGGGAAGGTCCTGCCCGGTCTCACGCTCAGCATCAACGGGGTCGTCTCCGGGGCGCCTGCGAAGGCCGGGGTCTACAAATCCGTCTTCTCTGCAACGGATGCAGACCCGAACGAACCGGATACGGCAGAACGGGAACTGCTTATCACCGTCGGCCCGCCGGGGCGAGGAGTCTGTCTTGCGGACCACGTGGCCGAAGGGCCGGAGGTTGACGGCAACATCAGCGCCGCATTCGGCCCACTCGACTGCTCGGTAACGAAACCGGTCATCGGGGAACCATCCTGTTCGGCCAGGTTCACGGCCATCTACGACAGACACAAAATCTACATTGCGGTGGAAGTGCAGGACGAGAAGGTCGTCACCGGTTCGGAGCACCCCTGGGAAGATGACAGCATAGAGATCTACTTCGACAGGAACAACAACAAGGAAAAAGAGTACAACAGCGATGACTGTCGCATCGTGTGCTCGGTTTCGGGAAAAGTCTATACGTACAATCTCGAAGAGCATAGAGCAACCTGCGCGTTCAAGAAGACGGAGACCGGCTACGCAGGCGAAATCCGCATACAGTTCAACGGCAGGAGAAAACCCAACACCGTATACGGATTTGACCTCGGCGTGAATGACAATGACGGCACGGGAGAAACCGGCCGTATTATGTGGAAAGGAACCGCTGAGAACGAGACAGACCCCAGCGGTTTCGGAGCGCTTGTACTTCGAGAGGGCAACTGACTTCTGCCAGAGAGGGCTTTCTGCACGCGACTCCCCCCTGCTGCCGGTTACTGCGCGCGTAGTGTGCTTGAGGGCGTTTGCCGGCTACTTCCGCTGGATCGATTGGTGGCGGTTCGAGCCGGACACGGGGTAATGCCGCGGCTTTTCCCGGTTGCGAGGAGCGCCAGCAGGTGACATACTGAAGGATGATCGCCCGGAGCGGCGACCGGGGGAAACCGATCTTTGCGTCTCCAGATTCGAGGGGCGTGCGATGAAGAGGCTTTCGGCGTTGGCGATGTGTTCTCTGGTGGCGTGCATTCTGGGCCTTGGGGCCGCGCCCGCACGGTGGGCGGAATATTCCTGGCAGGAGCCGCAGGCGAAGGTTAGCGAAACGGGCGACCTGGAGTGGGCGCCGCGGCCGTTCGAGTTCGAGGCGGGGGAGACAGTCCGCTACATAGACTACGAGAACGGGAACGACGCCAATCCCGGCACGAAGGCCCGGCCCTGGAAGCACCATCCCTGGGACCCCGCGGCCACAGACCGCGCAGCGCAGAGTTCCGGCCCGATCACCTACGTCTTCAAGCGCGGCACCATCTACCGCGGCCGGCTGGTGGCCGACGAGTCCGGCAAAGAGGACAACCCCATCCGCCTCACCAGCGATCCCGGCTGGGGCGAGGGCGAGGCCGCCTTCTACGGCTCCCGCCGCATCACCGGGGGCTGGAGCCGCTGCACGGCCGAGGACGTACCCGAACACATGCCCGAACCGACGAAAGTCTGGTACAGGGACATCGACACGGACTGGCATCCCTGGGCACTGTGGGAGCTGCGGGACGGGGAGGCCACCCGCATACCGATAGCCCGGGATCCCAACTGGGAGGTCAGCAATCCCGACGACCCCCAGAGCGAATGGTATGAGTGGACCGGCCGCATCAGGGGAGAAGGCTCCATTGACACCGCACACCTGACGCAGGACGACCCGGACTTCTTCGAGGGCGGCTATGTCTGGACCGAGTGGAGCGGCAACATGGGCACCATCCACCTGGCCCCCATCCAGGGCTACGACCCGGACCGCCACCTGCTGAAAGCCGGCAACGGCAGCAAGGGCAATCGCTACTACATCGAGAACGTCCCAGGATTCCTGGACTCCCCCGGGGAGTACTATCACGCCACGGACGGCCCCCACGCCGGCCGGCTTTACGTGCGCCTGCCCGGCGACCGCGACCCCAATCAGGCGGTCCTTGAAGGCAGCGCCGTCAAGGTGCCGATCACCATCATGGACCGGGCCAACATCGAGATCAGCGGGCTGCGCTTCAGTTTTAACGACGTCGGTGACCCCGGCACGGGCTGGCCGCCGAGCACACACGCTCCCGCCATTATCCGTGCCGCCGGAAACTCTCGGAATATCAGCATCCACCACTGCCGGTTCCATCACGTCATGAGCGTGCTCACCGGCTACCCGCGCATGAACGAGAAGTACACCGAGATATACCTGCAGGAGATGCTTCCCTGGCGGGAGGACCTGCTGGACGAGATATCCATCACCGATTGCGACATCGCGTATGTGGACCGGCCGGCCATCTCGTTCCGCACCGGCCGGATGCTGGGGCGCATTGAGCGTCCGCCGGTGGGGTATCTGGGCAGGATAAAGGTGTTGCGCAACCGGCTCCACCACATAGGAAGCCGACCGGGAGACAACATCTACACTGCCATTCCGGCCATCTCGGCGCACTTCCCGAGAGAGGCGGAGATTGCCGGCAACATGGTCAACATGGCCTGGGGCAGCGGCATCTTCGTCTTCGGCGGCAAGGCCAGCGGCGCCATCGGCGAGGCGCCCCTGACCCGCATCCTGATCCACCATAACAAAGTGACCGATGCCATGCTGGCCTGCAACGACTACGGCGGCATCGAATACTGGCAGGGCGGCCCCATCTACGCCTTCAACAACATCTCCGGCAACTCCATCGGCTACAAAAACTATATTGATCTGCACAACGGCTGGAAGACCGTCGCCTACAACATGTATCTGGACGGCACGTTCAAGAGCTACACCTTCAACAACATCATCTGGGGCAAGAGCAACGACCTGGACTACCCCTACCGCAACCGCGGCGCCTACTTCGTGGTGCTGGGTTTCATGGACCACTTCTTCAACAACACCGCCCACAGATTCATGCACGGCATCGTGGGCTCCTCGGGCAACCGGTCGAGCTTCCTGGGCAACGTGCTGGACGACATCAGCGTCTCCTTCATTCAGCAGAACCGCCCCGGCGACACCAGCCTGCGCGGCGGCGGCGACACGGGCGCGATGGGGATGCGCGGGATGCCCACCAACGCCTACGGCTACAACATCTTCGTCGGCCGGGCCGGGCGCGGCATTGGCAGCGCACGGGACGTGGGCGGGTCCACTCTGGAAGCGTGGCGGTCCGATCTGGAGAAGCTCGGGGCCTTCTGCGCCCAGACCGGCTGGCGGGCGGACGGCCAGACGCTCCGCGACCCCGAGAACCACAACTTCGCCCTCACGCCGAACTCCGCCGCGAAGGACCGCGGCGTCAAGTTCTTCGTGCCCTGGTCGCTCTACGGCATGGTGGGCGAATGGAACTTCTACCACCACCCGGCCAACCCCGAGGTGCTGCTGGGCGAGAATTTCTACATGACTGAGGAATTCGTCGAGCGGCACATGTACAGCAACGTGCCCCGGCAGAACCTGGAAGTGCCCGGCGCTTCGGGCGAAGATTACGTCGAGGGAGACCTGGAAGACTGGGTCGAGGGCGCGCTGCAGTTCGACGGCAGGAGCCGCTACGCCGTCCTGGCCCACGAGACCATGACGACGGACCGCATCTACGGCCAGGGAGTCCCCGAGGGCAAGGACCGGATGGCCCGCGGAGAGTTCCCCTACGAGGGCGAAGAGCGGAAGACCGTGGACATGGAGATCAACGATTTTCTGGTGGAGATATATTTCCGCACCCTCCCTGGCCACACCGGTGGCACGCTGGTCTCGAAAATGGACGGGGACACCGGTTACTCAATGGGCGTCAACCCCGACGGCGGCGTCACGCTGACCATCAAGTCGGACGGCGCCGACGACGAGGTAGCCTGCAGGGCGCCGGTCAACGACGGCCGGTGGCACCATGCCATCGCCGAAGCCGACCGGGAGAACGGGGTGCTCAACATCTACGTGGACGGCCGGCGCACCCGCCGGGCGGAGATCGCCGACATGGGCGACGCGGCATCGCTGTCCAACACGGCGGACTTCCTGGTAGGCAAGGGACCGAACGGCGACTTTTTCGCCGGCGCCATGGACTTCCTCCGCGTGAGCCGCGGCACACTGGCGGACGCCAACACCACCATCGAGGAACTCTACGCCTGGCAGTTCGACGGCCCGTTCCTGCGCGACTTCGCCGGCCGGGAGCCCGTCGGCAAACGCGACGCCGGCGCCCTCGAGCAGCCACGCTGAGTCGTGACACTCGCTTGTGATTGTGGCCAGCAGTAGGCCCCACCATATGTGAATGCGCCATTCACACCTTTGACGCGCCCGAATGAGGGCGTTATAAAACCTAAAGAGCCCCGGTATTCACGAAACGGGGGATAATGGACTTTCCCCAAAGGACCATATATGAGCGAACGGGCGCTGGAAGTCGTTGAGCACGTCCTCGCCGCCGGTGAGCCCCTCTCGCCTGCCGAACTCCAGGAGAAGACCGGCATTCCGTCGGCTTCCATGACCCGGCTGCTGGCCACTCTGCGGGAGAGCCGCCACCTGAAGCGCCTCGGGCGCGGGCAGTACGTGCCCGGCCCCCGGCTGGCGGCGTTGTCCTCTTCCGCAAAATTGCCGGCGCGGGGCGCGCCCGAGAAACCCTTCTTGCTGGTCATGCCGCCCCGCAACACGTGCGAAGAACTGTTCCACGCCATCCGGAATGTCCTCGAGGAACGCGGGATAGACTGCGTCCTGCAGCCGGTGCAGGGCACTGTGGCAGGCCTGTCGGATGACGAGCAGGAAGACCTTTCACGGCAGGCCGCGGGTTTGATCTTCTTCTCCGAACAGGAACTGCCCCCGGACTGCGCCCGCCGGCTGGCGGCTCATCGTGTGCCCTCGGTCGGTATCGGCTTCCACGGCCACGATTTCTGCGACACGCTGACCTGGGACCAGCGCTACGGCTACTACCGGATGACCTGCCGGCTGATCGAGCGCGGATCGCGCAGCATCACCTACATCGGTCCGGAGAGGCTGCACACCGTGCTTCAGTCCTTCAAGGAACGGGTGCGGGGATACCGGGATGCCATGCTTCAGCACGGTCTGAAGCCGGATGTCCGAATGGTGTCTTCCCCCCTCTTCAGCTCCGAAGAAGGGGGCCGGCAGATGGCGCATTTTGTTCGGCAGGCTCAGGGCGACGCTCCACCCGGTATCCTGCTGAGTCACGACAGCAAACTGGACGCTCTGGCGGCGATGCTGGTCGCTCAGGGGTTCGCTCTTACGGAGGATGTCCACCTCTGTTCCTGTTACCGCACCTGGCGGGCGAACGATCTGTCCGACGTCATACCGAGACTGAGCCTGAGCATCTTGGAACCGTGGCAGGAGGTGGGGCGCGCTGCGGCGCAGCGCTTGATGGCTCGCGCCCGCGGAGACCATACCGGCCCGGTTCTCATGCTGATCAGACCGAAAATAGTCGCAAACTGAGGGCAGAGGAGCCATACCTCCAGAGGGACTTTACCGGAAGGACCGTCTCATGAAACTGGCGACGCTTTTAATGGTGGTTCTCCTGTTCGGATGTGCCCGTTTTGCCGGGGCTCAGAGGTCTTGTGACCTAATCAAGCTACCGTCTCAAGCCCTCTCCGACGTGCCGCAACCGCTACGGGACGTCCGCCTCGGGAAGCCGGGGCCGACCGGCATCAGGTGGCGGCTGTCCAGGAACAAGGCCATCGTCCTGGAAGCAGGGGACCAGGTGGAGAATGTGCCCGTCGGCAGCAAAGCGGATTCGCTCTGCTTCCTGCAGGGCTTCCGACCCGGGCCGGAGATGGAGAACTGGAAGCTCAACTGCGCCATCGCCCACCGCAACTGCACGCCCCTGCCCGAACCACCCACCCTCTACCGCTGCTACGTGCGCTACGCCGACGGCAGCGAGGTGGAGATACGGATGCGCTGGGGCGAGGCCCTCCACAACTGGCACCGCGTGGGCGCCGTTCCCGAGATGCTCTGGGCCCGGCCGGCCTGGCGGCAGGAGGTGATCGGCGACAGGTCCGCCGAGAAGACGGTGCTCTACGCCATGGACTGGCCCAATCCCCGGCCCGATGTGAAGATCGAGAGCCTGACCCTGATCAGCGCCTCCAGAAGATACCGCGAATGGGGCACGGCGGCGGTGCTCGGCATCACCGCGTGCCGGGACGATTCGCGGGGCGCACGATACTACGTGGCGCCGCCGCCCCTGGGAGATGACGCCAATGCGGGAACCTTCGACGAGCCCTGGGGCACGCCGCACCGCGCGCTCGAAGCCCTGCAGCCGGGCGACACCGTGTATCTGCGTGGGGGCGTCTATTCCCTGACGGAACACCTGGTGCCGCCCCGCTCCGGGCGCGAAGAGACCCCCATCACCTGGAGCGCTTACCCCGGCGAGAGCCCCCGCCTGGATGCCTCGACCATTTTCCTGAACCCCGCCAACCAGTCCACCTCGGGCCCGGGCGGCGGCCCGTACGGCCACGACGACGGCGCCATCCAGATGGCCGGTCTGGAGCACATCCGTCTCCGCGGTCTGCGCGTGGACAACGCCCGAATGCACGGCATCAAGGTGGGTAGCAGCCACCACATCGAGCTGGCGCACAACACCACCTACCGGACCGTCAACTGCGGCATCGCCATCTACGGCAGCCGGGACGATTTCAGCCGCAGCATCCGCCTCATAGGCAACCGCGTGGTGCGGGCCGGGTGGACGGAGGCGGTGGACGACAGCCAGGGGCGCTTCGTCAAGATCTACAAGGGCCCCCGCGAGGCGTTCGACATCTACGCAACCGAGGGCTGCGAGGCTGCCTTCAACCACGTCTCCGGCAGCTACAAGGAGGGCTTCGACCCCCTGGGCACCAACGTGGACCTGCACCTGCACCACAACTACATCCACCACACCTGGGGCAACGGCATCTACAACGACTCCCGCGGCGGCGCGCGCGGCGCGGAGTACGCCTACAACATCCTGCACGACTGCCAGGGCGGGATCGGGATCAACGCCGAGGCGCGCGGCGGCGCCATCCGCGACTACAGCATCCACCACAACATCACCTACGACAACTGGGGCACGGGGATCGCCATCTATGGCCCGGACACAAGCGGCATCGAGGTCTTCAACAACACCTCCTGCTCCAACGGCTACCGCTTCTCGAAGAAGCGCGCGGGCGTCGGCGGCATCGTGGTCCGGGGCGAGGGGGTCTCGGACTGCCGCGTGCGGGACAACCTCGCCGCGGACAACCGCATGGTGCAGGTGGGCATGGTGGACGCCGACCCGGAGGAGCAGAATCTCCAGTTCCGGCACAACGTAATCCCACCCGGCCAGGAGCAACCGACCTATCAGCCGCCGCGCCATGAGGCAACCGTGCCGGCAGACGGGCTGATCACGGAAGAGTTCCCCGGTTTCGTGGACGCCGAGTCCGACTACTACCGCCCGCGGGAGCCCGTGGATGCGGGGGCCATCCCCTTCGAGATGCCCCTGCCCCAGGGTCACGGGTTCGACGGCACGGTGCTGGCTTCGTTCAACGCCGGATGGCATTTCCGACCGGTGCAGATACCCGAGCGGTGCCTGAACGCGCGCATCCATCACATGGCCAACCGCGGCTCGTGGTTCAACCCTCCGGGGCATCACAAGCACAACTGGGACCCCCTGGGCCTGCCGACCGGCCGCGCCGCCCTGGGCGGGGTGGAATGGGACATCCCGGACTGGCACGAGCTGGACAACCCGACTATCTGCATGTTGGACGGCTACCTGTCCACGGTGGATGAAACCGAGATCCGGGGCATAACCGTCGGCCGCAGGGCGGAGGCGCTGTTCTTCCTTCACACCTTCCAGCGCGGCCCCGCGATCGAGGAGTGGGAAGAGGCCCGCGGGCAGGCCCTGCTCAACAACGAACCCCTGCCCGAGGCGCCGGAACCGTTCCATTACGTTGTGAACTACGCGGACGGCAGCAGCCGGGAGGTCCCCGTGCTGTGGGGGCAACACGTCGAGAGCTGGACGCGGACGCCGAACGGCTTCCCCACCGGGGAACTGGCCAACAAGGGCTTCGGGCGGATGGTGGACACGTGGCACCGCTATCCCGCGGACTTCGCCCCGCCCGCCGACGCCCGCGTTGCCTGGTCCGAACCCGGCTTCCGCCTCTACTTCGGCGACCGCCCGCGCCGTCCCGTCTGCGTCGTGATCTACCGCATGCGGTGGGACAACCCGGAGCCGGAGAAGGAGATCGAGAGCATAGCCATCGTGAGCGGCAACGACGCCGAACATGACTGGGGCGCCCCGGCCGTGCTGGCCATCACCACCGGCACAGTTGCAGAACACCGTAAGGGAGAAGGCAAGTAGTCGAGTGCGCGCAGAACCACCACATTCAACACCCGAGGAGATTGGACTTATGAGGACGCTCACCTCTGCGTGGTGCCTGGCGTTGATCGTGGTGACGGTGTCCGGCTGCGCGGCGCAGCCAAGGCCTGCGGCGGAAGCACCCACGTGGTCGTGGCAACGCCCGCACGCCGAGGTGCTCCCGACGGGCGATTTGAAGTGGACGCCCGAGCCGTTCGAGTTCCATCCGGGTCAGTCCGTCCGCTACATTGACTTCGAAAACGGGGACGACGACAACTCGGGCACAAGCAAGGCTTCCCCCTGGAAGCACCACCCATGGGATGAAAACGCGACCGGCCGGGCGGAGGCATGCAGCGGAGTGCATACCTACGTCTTTAAACGGGGCAGCATCTACCGCGGCAGGCTGGTGGCCGAGGAATCCGGTCAGCCGGGCAACCCCATCCGCCTCACCAGCGACCCGGACTGGGGCGAGGGCGAAGCCGCCTTCTACGGCTCCCGCCGCATCTCCGGGGGCTGGAATCGCTGCACCGCTGAGGACGTGCCCGAACACATGCCCCAGCCGACAAAGGTCTGGTACAAGGACATCGGCACGGAATTCACGCCGCGTGCCATGTGGATGCTCGAGGGCAAAGAAGCCGTGCGCATCCCCGTGGCCCGGGAGCCGGACTGGGAGATCACCAACTGGAGCGACCCCATGTCCGAATGGTGGACCTTTACCGGCCGGATACAGGCGGACGGTGAACGGTGGGCGGCCGATACCGAACACTTGATGCAAGACGACCCGAAGTTCTTCGACGACGGCGTCATGTGGAACGAGTGGAGGGGCAACATGGGCACGCTGACGGCGCAGAGGATCGGAGAATTCCGTCCGGACCTCGACGCCCTGGACGTCGGCGCGCCGGAGGGGTGCCGCTACTATATCGAGAACGTGCCGGGCTTCCTGGACTCTCCCGGCGAGTTCTACTCCGCGACGGACGGACCGCACGCCGGGCGGCTCTACGCGCGCCTGCCGGGCGACCGCGATCCCAACGGCGCGGTGATCGAGGTGTCCAGGGCCTTCTGGCCGGTCGAGATCGCCAACCAAAGCCATATCTCGATAATCGGCCTGCGGTTCAGCTTCGACGATGCGGGTCACCGCTACGCCACGCGCATGTGGCCGGAGCGCAAGAACTTCCCCACCACGATCCGGCTCGTGGGCGACTGCCGGAACATCCGCATCGCCAACAACCGCTTCATCCACGTGACCTCCGCCCTGATCGGCCAGGGCCGGTTCGACGACGAGGGCAACCAGCGCTACTTCTCGGAGGAGGAGGGCTTTTCTGCTCGATGGCGCGAGCCCGTGCCCCCCGGCGGGGACCGCATGACGGGCATCGTCTTCTCGGACAACGAGGTGCGGCACAGCGACCGCACCGCCGTCTGCCTGGAGGACACCAAGTCCTCCACGTTGACCGACGTTCAGGTGCTCCGCAACTCCTTCAGCCGCATCGGCAGCCGGCCGGGACCGGTCAGCTACTCCTCCATCCCCTGCATCTACCTGCGGACGGTCGAGACCTGCGAGATAGCGGGCAACATCATTGACCGCTGCTGGGGCTGTGGCATCGTCACCTTCGGCGGCAAGGGCCAGAACGACCGCCGCACCATCCCCCTTATCCGCGTCCTGATACACCACAACAAGGCCACCAACACGCTACTGGCCACCAACGACTGGGGCGGCATCGCCCCGTGGCAGGGTGGCCCGAATTACGTGTACGACAACGTGAGCGGCAACGCGGTGGGACCCAAGCACTCCAGCAAGGACAGCGAGGAATGGGCGTGTAACGCCTACACCTATTACCTGGACGGAACCTACAAGAGCTACGTCTTCAACAACATCGCCTGGGGGCTGACAGGGGACCTGGACGACTGGCCGCGCAACCGGGGCGGCTGCATGCAGGTGCTGGGGATGCTGAACAACTGGTTCAACAACACCGCCTACCGCTTCATGTACGGCTTCACCGGCAGCAGCGGTCAGCGGTGCAGCTACCTGGGGAACTGCCTGGTGGGCATGACGCAGCGCTTCTTCAGCCAGGGGGTGCCGGGTGACATCTCCATGCGCGGCGGCGGTCAACGTGCCGAATCGGTCATCGGCATGATGCCCACGCTCAGCTACGCCAATAATGTCTTTCACGGCAGCCCAGGGGAGTTCGCCCGGGTGGGGTCGGCCGGCGGGCAGACTTTGGAGGAGTTCCGCCGCGGCCTGGCAGAGGCAAACGTGCCACGCCATCAGGTAGGCTGGACGGCCCACGAGCAACCTCTGCGAGACCCGGACGGGTTCGATTTCCGGCCGGCAGCCGGCTCGGCCGCGGCCGACCGGGGCGTGCGGTTCTTCGTGCCCTGGAGTCTGGCCGCCGTGGTGGGCGAGTGGAACTTCTACAACGACCCCAACGATCCCGAGCGCATCACGGGCGAGAACTTCTACATGACCGACGAGTACGTCGAGCGCCACATGTACTACTACGTCCCGCGCAACGACCTGCGCGCGCCCGGCGCGACCGCCGAGGACTACACGACCGGGAAGCTGGAGAACTGGGTGGACGGCGCCCTGCGCTTCGACGGGTGTGAAGATTACTGCGTGCTCCCGCACGACGTGATGACGGCCGACTACACCTACAGATACGAGAAAGAAGAGCACACCTATCCGGGCGAAAAGCGACGAACGGTGGACATGGGGACGAACAACTTCCTGATCGAGACTTACTTCCGCACGGAACCCGGGCACGTCGGCGGCACGCTGGTCAGCAAGATGGACCACACCGGTTACACCCTGCAGATCAACCGGCGGGGCGGCCTGACGTTGACGCTCCGTTCCCGCGGCGCCGCGTCCGCGCTGGCCGACAGCACCCCTGTCAATGACGGCGCATGGCACCACGCGATCGCCGAGGTGGACCGGGGCAGCGGACACACGCGTATCTATCTGGACGGGCACATGAGCGCCGAAATCCCCATCAAGAACATCGGCGCCGATGTCCCGCTCTCGAACGCCGCCGATTTCCTGGTCGGCAAGTCCCCCGACGGCGCTTACTTCGCCGGGGAGATGGACTTCCTGCGCGTGAGCCGCGGCACGCTGGCCGACGCGCAAACCACGATCGAGGAGCTCTACGCCTGGGAGTTCGACGGACCGTTCCTCCGTGACTTCTGCGGCGCCGAGCCGATCGGACGACGGGACGCGGGGGCCGTAGAAGGGAACAGATAGTCTGCTTTGGCACCGAGAACAAGGGGGTAGACAATGCGAAAGCTTCTGACGGCCACGGTTTTGGCCTTTTCACTGACCGCGTGCTCAGTGGCTCAGGGTGAAACGCTGCGGCTTTACCTGATGGGCAACAGCCTGACCGACAACGTCAACTACGGCGGCCTGGAGGCCCTGGCCGAGCGCCGGGGGCACGAGCACGTCTGGGGCCGGCACAGCATTCCCGGAGCGCCCATTGACTGGATCTGGAACCATCCCGATGGGGGCTTCCGGGAGCGCCCCTTCGGCTATTACCCGAAGGCGATCACCGAGTTCACCTGGGACGCGGTGACCCTCCAGCCCTTCAACCGCTCCCTTCAGGCCGACATCGAGGGCGCGGGCCGGTTCATGGACCTTGCGAAAAAGAAGAGCCCGGACGTGCAGTTCTACGTATATGCCCAGTGGCAAAACGGGGTCGGGCTGGACTACACCCAGACATGGATGCAGGACGTGAGCGACTGGCTGAAATCCGGCGGCTGGAACCATCCCTACTCGAATCCGGAACGCACGGCACTCTACTACGAGACACTGACCCGGAGGCTGCGCGAGGCGCACCCGGACATGAAGCCGGTCAGCATGATCCCCGTGGGGCACGTTTTCTATCTTCTCGACCAGAAGATCAAGGCCGGCGCGATTCCGGGCGTTGATTCCATCTTTCAGCTCTATGCGAATCCCGCCGAGGGCGGCGGCACGCACGTAAACAACGTCGGCTCCTACGTGGCAGGCGTCACGTTCTTCGCCACCCTCTACGGAGAGAGCCCCATCGGTCTGCCCTACGAGGCCTACGGTCGGCAGCCCGGGCCGTCGAAATACGGCGTCTCACTGGACGAAAATCTGGCTGGCATCATTCAGCGTGCGGCCTGGCAGGTGGTCACCTCTCATCCACTCACGGGGGTCGGTAGCGACGAGGGCGTCCGGGTGGCCTCGCCGCGGCTGCAGGACGCTGTGGCGGGCGAGCCCTATCGGTTCGAACTGCAGCCCGGTTACGGGAAGCCCCCCTACCGCTGGAGCGTGACCGATGGAAAGCTGCCGTCCAGCGTGGAACTGGAAGAGTCCGGCGCGTTCCGAGGCCGACCCGAGCACCCGGGCCAATATGCCTTCACCGTTCAGGTCACGGACGCACGGGACGATGCCGCGGAGCGCGAGTTTGCGCTCACAGTCGAGCCGGATACTTCGCCCACTGTGCCCGCCGCATCGCTGCCGACGGTCCGGCAAGCGGAGTACTTCTCGGTGCCCCTTCAGGCCGAGGGCGGCAACGGCCCGAAGCGCTGGCAGGTAATCGAAGGCAAACTGCCCACCGGCGTCAAGCTCACCACCGGCGGCATTCTCCGCGGAGCGGCCGGCAAGCCGGGATCGTACAGCTTCACCGTGGCTGCTACCGACTTCGACATGGAGGGCCCCGAGACGGATTCGCGGGAGTTCGAGCTCAACGTGCAACCGGCCTCGGAAGACGCGCTCATGGTCCCCCGCGTGCCCGGCCGGGACGCCGTCGAGGTGGACGGTAAGCTGGAGGAGAAATTCTGGAACCCCGATACCCGGGTCGAGAAAGCCGTCGCGGGCGGCGAACCGGACAATCGTGTCACCTTCGATGCCGTGTGGGACGAACGTGAGCTGAACATCGCCGTCCGCGTCCTGGACAGCGATGTGCGCGACGGCGACCGGGTGGAGGTCTACCTGGACGGTCTGTTCAACCGGGAGGAAACCTACAACTGGGACGACCGGCGGATCGTGGTCCTCCCCGACGGAGCCCTGGCCCGCGAGGAGTGCATCGGAGACATGAACCGGATCGCCGCGGCCGCAAAGACGACCACGCAGGGCTACGCGGTCGAGGTCAGCGTACAGTTCCAGAACCTCGGGCTCAGCCCGTGGCGCCGGCAAATGGCGAACCGGGTGTTCGGCCTGGACGTGATGAATGTGGACGCCGACGCCGGGCGGAGCGGAAAGCAGATACTGGTCTGGCGCGGCACGGCGGCGAACCCGACGGACCCGAGGAATTTCGGCCCAATCCTGCTTCTCGGAAAAGGTGAAGAAGAGTAAGTGTCTCGAAGGAAACTTACCAGAGGGAGGTCGTACGATGAGGGCTCTGCGCGTGGAACGAATGTTTGTCACCACACTGTCGCTACTTGCCCTCCTCGCCGGAGGTGCCTTCGCCCAGGTAACCACCATCCGCATCAGCGACCGGGTGGAAGTCGAGGACGTCATGAGGCTGGGAATGCATCTGACGGGCAACAACTGGTATGACTCGCCACTGAAGAAGATGCGGGTGGAGGCAAACTTCGAGGGCACTCTCTTTCGACAGATTCATCCGGTCCAGGTGGTGGACGGGGACACCGTGGTGGGCCACACCGCGCGGGAGGACTGGCTGGAGCAGTTAAGCGGCGGCAGCTACACGGTGCTTTCCGGACCGGACCAGTGGACGACCGGGCGGATCGAGAAGATCGTGGAGGATAAGGACTACGAGGGCAGAAAGGGCCGGGGCCGCATGCGGTTCGAGCTGGACCGAGAGGTCCAATGGCATCCGGAGGAGAACGGCATCCTGGTGACCGCCCCAAAGCTGGACCGGGGCGTCGTGCAGGGACACTCCGATGAAGGCGGCAACGAGCTGGTCCACGGCGATGTCCGGCCGGGCGGATTCGGCCGTTCATGCCTCAATCTGAAAGGCTCCGGCGGAGGAGGACGGGTTTACTTCCCCGCGCTGGACAGCAGCGTGGCAGCCACTAACGGCACATGGAAGGTGCGTTTCTGGGCGAAGCGCCGGACCGGGGATCCCGTGCTGTCGGTGGGCATTCAGCGGGTCGGCAGCCCGCAGACGCTTCGCCCCGGCGCACGCTGGAAGGAGCACGAGTTGACCTTCGACATCCGGGAGACACCGGAGCCCGACAGCGTATTCGTCGAGTTCAACGCCCCCGACGGCGACGTGCTGATTGACGACGTCCAGGTCTGGCAGGAGGGCGACATCAACCCCACGCCTTTCCGCGACGCCGCCGTCGAGCTGCTTAAGGAGCACAACCCCGGTGTCGTCCGCCTGCTCAACAACGACGGCAACACCGTCCGGAACATCCTGCGCTCACCGCTTGGGAGCTACGCCGCCCGCGGGGTGACCTACGGCAGCATAAAGACCCGCAGCATCGGCCTCCACGAGTTCTACCAACTGTGCGCGGAACTCGGCTGCGACGCCTGGGCCAATCTGCCCGGCACCCTCACACCGCAGGACATCCAGGACTACATGGAATTCATCGGCGCGCCCCCTGACGTGGGAATGGGCCGGGTCAGAGCCGAACTGGGACAGGAGAGGCCCTGGACCGAGGTGCTCGACCACATCTACGTGCAGTTCGGCAATGAGTTGGTCACTTTCCCCGGCACCGGCTACGCGGGCCCGGGCTACTGGAAAAGCCTGACCGAGCACGGGAAGACCTCGCCCCACTACCGGGACAACGTGCTGTTCGTGGTCAATCACCAGCCCGAGGCCCGGCGCAACGTCGAGCGTACGCCGAACGCCGACCGTCTGGCGATCTCCAATTACCTGATCAAGCGGCTGAATAAAGATGATGTCCGCGAGGCCCTGGACACCGACGAGGAGCTCTTCCGCTACGTTTTCGCGTGGCCGTACTGGCGGTGGACGGTGCGTGCGACGGCCAATAAGTGGCGCTACGGTCCGGTGATGCGTGATCTCGGCATCGAAGGCGCGGTTTACGAGGGCGGCAACTACCACCTGACCTTCGGCGACGCACCGTCGGACGTGCGTAACAAGATCGTCACCAGCATCGGAGGCCAGGTCAGTTGCGTCAACTCGATGCTGTTCATCCTGAAGGAATACGGCGTCCGTGCGCAGAACCAGTTCAACCTGGCCCAGTTCAGCTTCACGGGCGGCGGCTCGTTCGGCTCCGGCATCAGGGTGAGGCTCTGGGGTCAGGTCACTAACATGCGGCCCGAGAACCGGCGGCTGCGGCCCGGCTTCCTCGGCTCGATGCTGGCCAACAAGGTCGTCGGCGGGGACCTGATGGAGACCCTCCATACCGGCGATGACCCGAAATTCGATTCCCCGCCGATGTTCGAAATCGACGGGCAAGAAAACCGCGCCATGTCGGACGTGCCGACACTCTACAGCTACGCCTTCAAGGAGGGCAGCCGGCGGGGGCTGGTGGTCTGCAGCCTCGACGTTTCACAGGAGCGTCCTGTGCGAGTCCAGTTCGACGGCGAGGTCGCCGGCGCGGAGGCCACCCGGTGGCTGTTGACCGCAGACGACATCACCGCCAATAACGAGCCGGAACACGAGCCACAGGTGCACGTGCGCCGGAGCACCGTGAAGGGCTTCCGCGCCGGCTACCAATTCGACATGCCGCCCTACTCGCTGATCGCCTTCGAATGGCAAAGCCCTTGAGACGGAGACGAAGGAGAGACATACGGATGCATTTCTACGCGTTGCGGACAGGGACGCTACTGGTTTGCACAATTGCCGTTCTCGGACTCTCCGCGGCGGGCGTTGGCGCTTCTACCCCGGTTCAACTCGCCGCCGAAGATTACAATGTCTCCGGGGACCCACTCTTCAGAACCGAAAAGCCATCGCCTTCTCTCGACGAGCTGCCCTCCGGCTCGGTCGAGCTGGACGGCTTTCAGTGGGAACTCTCCCCCGGGCGCGCCCTGGTGTTGGGTGGGCGCGGTGCGGAGGGCAAACCGGCCGGGGTGACCGGCCTGCAGGTGGGACGGAAGGCCGAGGTGCTGCACTTCCTCCATACCCTTAACCCCGGGCCGGCGCTGGAGGACTGGAAGCTCAAGCTCGCCCTGAGCAAACGGAAGGCCGTGCTGCCCCCGGAGCCGCCGACGGTCTTCGGCTACGTGGTCCACTACGCGGACGGAGAAGACCTCGAGGTGCCCGTCCGATGGAGGGAAGGAGTGGGGGCCTGGCTGCAGACCGGCCAGGGACGGCCCATGCCCTGGGCGGAGGTCGCCTGGAGCAAGGAGCTGGCCGGCCGCACGGCCGCCCTCTACCACATGCGCTGGCCCAACCCGCGGCCGAAGGTGGCGATAGATTCCGTGGACCTGGTCAGCGGCAACGATCCCGTCACCGATTACGGCGCTCCGGCCCTGCTCGGCATCAGCACCGGTGCGTCCGAAACGGCGGGAAACACGTACTACGTAGCCGTGAACGGCGACGACTCCGCGCCCGGAACTTTCGCCGAGCCCTGGGGCACCATCCACAAGGCGGCCGAGACGCTTGCCGCCGGCGATACCGTTTACATCCGGGGCGGCAACTACACCATTCCCCGCGCGGTGATCGTGCGTAACTCCGGCCGCGCGGGAGCCTGGATCACCTTCTGCGGCTATCCCGGAGAGATACCCCTTATAGACGGCATCTCCGCCCTCCTACCGAAAGGCGAGTACGGTCTGTTCCAGGTCGAGGAGAAGTCCTATATCCGCATCAAGAATCTCCGGGTCAAGAACTCCCGGAACCAGGGCATCAACGTAGGCAGGAGCGACCACGTGGACATCCTGTTCTGCCACAGCTACATGACCCGCGAGTGCGGGATCGGCGCGTGGAGCGCGTGCGAGAACGTCCGCATGATCGGCAACAGCGTCATCCGCCCCGGCCGACCGGAGATGAGCCTGGACGAGCACGGCGGGCTCGTCCCGACGCGTAAATCCGGGCACGAGGGGCTGGACATCGGGCGCGTCTTCGGTTTCGAAGTCGGCTATAACGACATCATCGGCAGCTACAAGGAGGGTATTGACGCCAAGGGCCCGAACCGCAACGGGCGCATCCATCACAACTATATTGCCTACAGCTACGGCAACGGCATCTACCTCGATAGCTGGTCGGACAGAATGCACCATATCGAAGTGGACCACAACACGCTGTATATGACCGACGGCATAGATGTCGGCTCGGAGGATGGAACGCCGGTGGACCATATGGACATTCATCACAATCTGGTGCTGGATAGCTGGGGATCGGGCATAAGCGTCCGACAGCAGCACGACGGGGGAAAGACGCTGACCAGGAATGTCCGCGTGTTCAACAATACGATCCACCGGACCGGCGGCAAGTACGGCTCAGGGGCCGGGGTTGTGGTCAAGGCCCGCCGCGGCGCCGACCTGCGGGATATTGCGGTCTTCGGCAATGTAGTGACGGCCGCGAAGGGGCCTGCCTACGCCACGGAAGGGGTGGACAGGGAGGCGCAGAACGTGTCCTTCGACTACAACCTCCGCGAGTCCGGCGCCGAAGGGCTGAAGGGACCGCACGGTGTGACCGGCAACGTGGCATACCGCAACCCGGAAATCGGCGACTTCCGGCCGCAGGCCGGCTCGGTCGCCCTGGAAACCGCCAATCCGCAAAACGATATTCCCCACCTGGGCGCCTTCGGACCCGATGCGGCGTGCGAACCCGGCACCATGCGCGGAGGGCTGGTTCTGGGTTTCTACCGGGGCAGGACGGCGACGGAACCGATCACGATTCCGCAGGATCGCTTCAACGCCGTGGCACACCAGCTCACCACGCACTCCTGGTTTCTGCCCCCGCCGGCGGTGAAGCACGAGTACAGCATGTTCCACGTGCCCCAGGGGCGGCAGGTCTTCGGCGGGATCGAATGGTTCATATTCCCCCACTCCGAGCACCTGGAACAACCCGGTGTGTGCATGCTGGGCGGCTACCGCTCCGGGGTGGAAGCGCATAAGATCGAGGGCATACCCGTCGGGCGGAAGACGAACGCCCTGCACTTCCTCCACACCTATCACCCCGCTCCGGAGCTCCGGCAGCGATTCGGCGACATGGGCTGGCCCCGCCGGGGCGGCGAGAATCCGGAAAAACCGGTCGTCATGGAATACGTTGTTCGCTACGCCGATGGCAACATCGCACGGGTGCCCGTCCATTACCGCGCCGAGATCGGACCGTGGAAGGCGTGGGAGCACGCACGGCCCATAACCAACGGCCGCGTGGCCTGGAAGCTGCACGTGGGCGCACGCGCTCTGGTCGAGCAGCAACCGGCCCGACGGTTCCTCATGCTGTGGCGACCCGAGGGCAAATGGGTGCGCGCGGCCGGCGACCTGGCGCTCTACTCCACCCGCTGGGGCAACCCACGACCGGACGTGGCAATCGAATCGCTCGACATCGTCAGCGCCAACACCGAAGAGCAAGACTGGGGCGCCGCAGCCGTCCTGGCCATCTCAGCGGAATCTCGCTGAGCACCCCGTCAGAGGAACCGGGCAACCGCCGGGACCGGCGGCCTGCCACCGAGGGGGTTTCCCGTTTCGGACCCGCCGCCGTTGCGATACCATGAAGGTGTAGAATGCCCTGTGCGCGCAGCCTTGAGTGGAAGGATGTCCCCCTGGGTGGAGGTTACCGGTTGATGAAGAGCAGAGTTCCTGTGTGCATGGTCTTGGTGTTGTCTCTAACGTGGTCCGGGGTGGCCGGCGGAGTCCCCGGCATCCCCCCGCGCCGGGCCGCTGCCCGCATCCTGGAAACTGCCGACCTGTCCGGCGGGCTGATCGTCCATCTGGGTTGTGGAGACGGCCGACTTACGGCTGCCCTGCGCACCGGCAAGCGTTATGTGGTGCACGGCCTGGAGCGTGATGAGGCGCAGGTCGAACGCGCGCACGGTTACGTCAGGTCCGCCGGGCTCAACGGCACTGTCTCGGTGCAGCACTGGTCCGGCTATCCCGAGTTGCCTTACGCGGACAACCTGGTCAATCTGATCGTCACCGAGGATGCGGATATCTGCTCGGATGAGGAAATGATGCGCGTCTTGGCACCGGGCGGCGTCCTTTGCGTCCGGCAGGGCGACGAGTGGACGGCAAGGGTAAAGCCGCGGGTCGAGGGCACGGACGAATGGACGCACTTCGAGCACGACGCGGGCAGAAGCTGCATCTCCGCGGACGCCCTCGCGGGGCCGCCCGCTCGGCTTCGATGGCTGGCGGGGTCCAGGTGGCCCCTTTACCGCACCTTCCGCGATCCGCCGGTGGGGTTCGTCTCCGCGCGTGGCCGCAACTTCTACTGGGTCACCTCCCCGAAGGACCATGCCGGCGATCCGGACGGCAGCAGGCTGCTGTGCCGTGATGCCTACAACGGCTTGCTTCTGTGGGAGCGGCCCGTGGCCGGCCGTTCACGCCCTACGGGCATGGTCGCCCGGGGAGAACGTCTTTACGTACATTTTCCGGGGCAGGATGGATTGGTTGCCCTGGATGCCCGCACGGGAAAAACAGTTCAGGAATTCAAGGATGAGCCGGCGGACTACTGGGGCGTCCTGGCGTATCGGAGCGGCGTGCTGGTGGACAGCGGGGGCGGGCGTATCCAGGCGTTCAAAGCGGATGGCGCCCTGCTGTGGGAGAAGGCGTCCCGGCGGGGTCCCGATTCCTTCGTGGTGGGGGAAAAGGCGGTTTCCTTCCTGCAGCCGACGGACGATGACGCGCTCGAACTGGTGAGCTGTGAACTGCGCTCCGGACATGAAAACTGGCGCGCGATGGTGGCGGGCCCAAAACAGGCGGAGGGGCACGTCACCCAGAGGACCGCGATCATCAGTGTTGTGGGTGACCGCCTGATCCTGGGGAGCGCCTCGCGCTACGCCAAGCCCCAGAGCGCGGCCAATCTGATCTACTCCGCCGAAACGGGGGAGCGGGTGTTCCGGTACGAGTACACCCCGGCAGGCCACGGGGGCAGAACCGCAAGCGTCTTCCCCCTCGACGGGCTTCTGTGGGTGAAGACGCGCGACGCCTGGCGCGGCCTCAATCCCGCCACCGGTGCGGAGCAGGCGAGCGTCCCGGAAGTGTCGAACCGCTGCTACCCGGACCACGCCACGGGCCGGCACATTTTTACGGGGAAGATGGACTTCCTTGACCTCCAGCAAGGCACGGCCTTCAGGTTCCTGGCAGCCCGGAGCGGTTGTGGAAGCGGCTTCGTCCCTGCGAACGGCCTTGTCTATTCCTATCCCAGCCGGTGCCTGTGCTACCCGATGCTGCGCGGCTACATGGCGTTTTCGTCGGACGATACCGAGCTTGCGTTTCAGGACAGCCCGGCGGTCCTCCCGGGAGAAAAGACCGCCGCACCAATGCCGCAGCATCCGCAAACCGACGGCAACGAATGGCCCACGCTACGGCACGACGGCCTGCGCAGCGGCTCAAGCCCCGTGGAGCTGCCGGCGGACCTGGAAGTATCCTGGAGCGTGAAGGCCGGACGCAGCGCACTTTCCAGCCCCGTCGTTGCGGGCGGGACGGTCTTCGTCTCGTGTCCGGCAGAGCAGACGCTCCACGCCGTGAACGCGGATTCCGGAAGGACCGTATGGACGGTCTCCGTCGGCGCCCCGGTGGATTCGCCGCCCACCGTGTGGCGGGGACGCGTGATCTTCGGCGCTGCCGACGGACGCATTTACTGTCTGGATGCCACGGACGGAACGCGGCTCTGGCAGTTCTCGGCAGCACCGGCGCGGCGACTCATCGTCGTGCGCGGTAAGGTGGAGTCGGCGTGGCCCCTGCACGGCAGCGTGCTGGTGCGCGACGGAATCGTGTATTTCGGAGCGGGCAGGCACACTTACGTGGACGGCGGGGTCGTCTTCTACGCCCTCGACGCCCGGAGCGGCCGCCTCCTGTGGCGTCGGCTGCTTTCCCGAAAGGATGGCTCCGACCTGTGCGACGTTCCCCTGACGGACGGATCCTCGGTGTACATGGGCGCACGCTTTCAATTTGCCCCTACAGACGGGGAGCTGCTGTCGCGCGGGACGGGCAGGGCGCTCTGGGCCCCCGGTGGCCTCCTGGGGGATAACGCGGCCATCTCCGGAATGGGGGGGACGGACAACTGGCGCAAACAATGGTTCTACGGCAGCAAACGGGAGAAGGATCATTTCTGGCGCGATGAACGCGAGGGGTGGCGCGGCAACCTGCTGGCCTTCAATGAAGAGATGGTTTTCGGCGTCCGCCAGGACCTGCGAATGTCCTCGGGCGACCCCGATGAAGATGTTGCCCCGCAGGCAGAAAGGGCCTCCCTTCCTTCGGAGGTCTTCGGGATGCCGGTGGATGCCGGCAAGGGCTGGCTTACCGCCATGCCCCCGCCGGAAGAGGTCCGGCTCAACTCCCTGGCCGTGGCCCGGGACAGCGTGCTGGTCGCCGGTTCCGGGGAGGACGGCGCTTTCCTCTGGAGGCTTTCGGCAGCCGACGGCGCCCTGCAAAACCGCATCAAGCTGCCGGCCCCGCCGCGCTTCGATGGTCTGGCCATCGCGGATGGCAGACTTTTCGTGGCCGGCAGCGACGGCCGCCTTTCATGTCTTGCCGGCGCCGCAGATGGCGCATCGGGGATGGGTGCGGACTGAATCATCCCCCCGGACAAACTATTGGACGCTATCGCAACGCAGGAGGCATCTGAATGCACTCTAAGGCCATCGTGGTTTGTCTGCTTGGTTCGTTCTTGCTGACTGCCGCCGAGGCCACGTTCGATCCGGTGGAAATCCCTGACCGTTCCCTGAACACCCGTCTGCCGCGGGACCTGAGGGGATTCCCCTCCGGCCGAAAGATATTGGCGGACGTGGAATGGCAAATTCCGGACGGACGTGCCGCTATGCTGAGCGGCGCCGGGTCCCGGGTTGAGGACCGGGAGATCGAGGGCATCCCGGTGGGGAGGAAAGCGGACACGCTCCATTTCCTGCACACCTTCTATCCCGGCCCGGCCGTGGAGCAATGGAAGGTGAAGCTGGCGACCGAGAAGCGCAAGCTGAGCAAGCCGCCCGAGCCGCCCCTGCTGTTCCGCTACATCGTCCATTACGAGGATGGGGAGAGCGTGCCGGTCAAGGTCCGCTGGAACGAAGGCATCGCCGGGCTGCTGCGCACCGGTCCGCTGCCGGCCATGGGCTGGGCCGAACCGGCCTGGACGAAGAGGGTCGAGTTTCCCTACGGCGCACGGCTGGCGGTTTACGCCATGCGCTGGCCCAACCCCCGGCCCGAGCAGAAGGTCACGTCCGTTGACATCGTAACCAACAACGACAACTACCGGGACTACGGTGCGCCGGCCGTGCTGGCCATCACAGCGGAGACGGGTACGGGCCGACGCTTCTACGTTTCCAGGGACGGACTGGATTCCAACCCCGGCAGCTTCGATAAGCCCTGGCGCACGCTCCACAAGGCTGCCGAGACACTGCAGCCGGGGGACACGGTGTATGTGCGGGGCGGCTACTACGGCCCCACCAACCAGGTACTGATTGCCAACTCGGGCGAGGAGGACGCCTGGATCACCTATTCCGGCTACCCGGGCGAGACGGCCGTCTTTGACGATTACCATCACCTTCAGGAAGCGGACTACAGCGGGCCGCCCAGTTGGAGCGACTGGGGCTTCTTCCAGCTCAAAAACGCCCACCACGTGCGCCTGCACAACCTGACCATCCAGCGCTCGCGCAGGCAGGGGCTGAATATCTTCGAGTGCGATCACGTCGAGGTGCTCCACAACACCTTCTACAAGACCGCTGAGTGCGGCCTCCGCACCTACGCCCACTGGTGGCGCGGACGCGAGCTGGAGTGGTCACACGACATCCGCATCTACGGCAACACGCTGGCCCGCGTGCATGACAAGACGATGCACCGCGACGGGGACAACGACATGGTGCCCCGCCCCACCACGGGCCACGAGGGCATCACGATTGCGTGGACGGACGGCTTCGAGATCGGCTTCAACGAGATATACGGCTGCGGCAAGGAGGCCATAGACTGCAAGAACGCCAACTCTAACGGGCGCATCCACCACAACTACCTGCACGACGGCACGGCCACCGGAATCTACCTGGACGGCTGGGGCCAGGACATGGAAAACATGGAGATATCCGAGAACACGCTCCACAACCTGGGGGGCATTTCCGTCAGCAGCGAGCAGGCCGGCGGCACGCTGAGCAACATCCACGTCCACCATAACCTGTTGTGGGACATCCTGGTCAGCGGCATCTCCGTCAGCAGCCGCTACGCCAGGCACGAAAGCCCCAAGCGGGAGGTCGTCGTGGAGCACAACACCGTCCACCGGGCCGGCTACCCCTCCGCCCAATGGGGCTGGTGGGCGGCCGGCATAAGCCTGGGCGGCGGCGCGCTGGAAGACGTAACCGTGCGCGACAACATCGCGACCGACAACATGGGCGCCCAGATCGCGCTGGACCCCGACGCCATGGAAGCCGGAGGGGTGCATATTGTCAACAATCTGTCCCATCCCATGGTCGAGAAACTGCCCGGGCAGCGGGACAAACGCCGCGGCGTCGCCGGCGAGAGCGCCATCCTGAAGCCGCCACAATACGTCAATCCGGAAGGCGGAGATTTCCGGCTGGGGCCCGCTTCGCCTGCCCGAAATGCCGCGACGGACGGCGACAATCCGGGTGCCATGCACGAGGACTCCGGTGTCCTCTACTGGCGGGGGCTCACGCGGGTGGAGGAGGACTTCGGCGACCCGGCGCTGGCAACCGCCGGCCGGCAGCGGCCCATTGACATACCGGTCCGGCTGCTCAACACGCACGCGCACCGGCTGGGCTGGCAGGGCGCCCTGTTCAACTTCGGGCTGCATTACAACTACGACTTCCTGCCCCTGCCGGTGGGCGAGACCGGGCTCAGCGGGGTCCGGTGGTTCCTGCCCGACCACGCCGATACGTCTCGCCCCACGCTGATCACCTTGAAGGGCTTCGGCTCGCAGGCCCAGGTATCGGAAGTAAGGGGCATTCCCGTCCGGCGCAGAGCCGACGCGCTGTTCTTCCTGCACACCTACAACCGGGGACCGGCGGCACGGCAGTGGGAAAGGAACAACGAGGGACCGGAGACGGCGCCGACTGTGATGCGCTACGTCGTTCACTACGGCGATGGCACCACCGCCGAGATACCAGTCAGATACCGCCTGCACATAGACCAGTGGCTGCGCAAACGGCCGGATGGCCGCATGTTGGAGGAGCTTGCGGAGGCGGAGGTGGCCTGGGACCACCAGGTCTGGCACCGCTGGGGACACCGAGGGCACGAGTCCCTGCGCATCTACCGGATGGCCTGGAAGAACCCCCACCCGGAGAAGATGATTGAGACGCTGGATGTCGTCAGCGCCAACGATGAGGAGCACGACTGGGGCTCGCCCGCCGTCCTGGGCATCACGACGGGTATCCGCTCCGGAACCGCCCGCAACCCATCGCCCTGACAGAAAGGAACCGATCATGGAATACCGCAGCCTGGGGCGCACGGGCCTGGAGGTCAGCGCGCTCTGCCTGGGGACGGTCAAGTTCGGCAAGGCCACCCCGGAGGACGAATGCCGCGCCATCCTGGAGCGCGCCATTAACGCCGGCATCAACTTCATAGACACCGCCTACGTCTACGGCAACAGCGAGGCTATCATCGGGAAGGCCCTGGAGCGCAGCGGGCAGCGCGACGCGGTTTATATCGCCACGAAAATCCAGCCGATGGCCAACAATCGGCACACCATCGTCCGGCAGTGCGAGGAGTCCCTGCGCCGGCTGCGGACGGACGTGATTGACCTGCTGCAACTGCACCGACCAAACCCCGATATCCCCATTGACGAGCCCCTGCGCGCGCTGGACGACCTGATCCGCGCCGGCAAGGTGCGCCACATCGGCACCAGCGGCTTCAAGGCGTGGCAGATACTGGAGGGCCTCTGGGCCGCGAAGGAACTGGGCCTCAACCGCTTTGTCAGCGAGCAGTCCGTTTATTCCCTCCTGGCGCGCGGCATCGAGATGGAGGTCGTGCCCATGTGCATCACCTACGGGGTGGGGCTGATGCTCTGGTCACCGCTGGGCGGTGGTGTGCTGACGGACCGCTACACGCGCGACAACCTGCCGGACCACGTGGAGCTTTCCGAGCAGGAATGGCGCGTGATCGAGAAAGTGCGGGAGCTCGCCCGCGCGCGGGGCTGCACGGCCAGCCAGTTCGCGCTGGCATGGTGCCTGGCGCAGCCCGGCGTCACCTGCCCCATCGCGGGCCCGCGCACGCTGGAGCAACTGGAGGACAACCTGGGCGCGCTGGACGTGGAGATCACGGACGAAGACCGCGAGGCCCTGGACGAGGTCGCCCCGCCCGGATGGACCTCCCGGCAACGCTGGCTCGGCCGAGAATTCGGCCGCCCCCACAAACACCGGTGGTGAGTGCCGCTGCTACTTGAGTTTGGCGGCGGGCCGCGATACGCTATCATCGGTGTCCGGGAAGGGGTGAGAGCTTCACGGGGAATCCGACGATGGACGTGATTGCCATTCTCAGGGAGCATAGGGAGGAGCTGGAGCGGCGGTTCCACGTCAAGCGGATCGCTGTATTCGGCTCGTGCGCTCGGGGCGACACTCACGAGTCCAGCGACGCCGACATCCTGGTCGAGTTCGATCAACCGGTAGGGCTGTTCGAGTTCATTGACCTGAAGGACTACCTTGAGGACTTGCTCGGCCGGAAGGTGGATCTGGGAACGCCCGCATCATTGAAGCCCCGCTTGCGTCCCCACGTGCTGGAGGAGGCCGTCTATGTCTCGTAGCGACTGAACGGCGCCCTGCACCCTATTCGAGCTCCACCTCCACCGTGTTCTTGTCCGCGCACTCTTCGATGGGCAGCAGGTTTCCCTCCATCGGTTCTCCATTGAGGCGCAAGGACTTCACACCGTGGCCCTTGGGACCGTTGTGGATCGTGATTTCGAAACGCTTGCCCCTGAAGAGGCGTGTGACGCGGATGTCCTCCCACTCGGACGGCAGGCAGGGGTCAATCCGCAGGCCGTCGTAGTCCGGGCGGATGCCCAGGATGTATTGTGTCGGGGCGTGGTAGGACCAGGTGGCCGTGCCGCTGAGCCACGGGCACCGCGACTTGCCGAACCTGCGGCTGTACTTGCCGTGCGTTGACTGTGCGTAGACGTAGGGCTCGACCTCGCGCAGGTCGGCGCGATCGTTATAGGCCGACGGCATGTAGGCACGGAAGTAATCGTAGGCCCGGTCCCCGCGGCCCAACATGCACTCGGCCATGACGGCCCAGCCCTGCGGGTGCTGGAAGATGCCGGCGTTCTCCTTCATGCCGGAGTTGAACAGCACCGCGCGCACGACGTGGTAGTCGGTCTCCTCGAAGGGCGGTTCGCAGATGGCGATGCCGTATTCCGTGGCCAGGTGATCGTGCACGGAGTCCATCGCGCTGCGCGCCTGCTCGTCGTCGGCCGCGCCGCTGATGACGGCCCAGCTCTGGGGGTTGAGGAAGATCGCGCCCTCCTCGTTCTCCCGGCTGCCGATCACCGAGCCGTCTTCCCGGAAAGCCCGCACGAACCAGTTCCCGTCCCAGGTGTGCTGCTGCAGGTTCGCGTCCAGCTCTTCGAGCTGCTCCCGCGCCCAGGCGGCTTCCTCTTCCCGCGCCAGCCGGTCGCAAACGTCAGCGTATGTGGCCAGCGCAAGGCGTAACTGCATGGCCACGAAGACCGTCTCGCCCCGGTAGCCGAGGCAGAGGCAGTCGTTCCAGTCCGCATCGAGCCCGCAGGGCAGCCCGTGCGCACCGCGCCGCTCCAGGTTGAACTCGATAGCGCGCCGCAGGTGCCCCAGCACGGTGTCCTCGCCCTCGTCGGCGTAGGGCAGAACCTTGTGGTAGAAGCCCATGTCGCCGGTCTCTTTGACGTAGGCGGGAACCGCGTTGAACAGCCACATGCAGTCGTCGCTGCGGTAGCTCTGCGGGGTCGCGCATCCCCTCGCCCATGAGGGTCGCGGCGGCCACCAGGTCCTGCACCGTGTCGCGATAACCCAGGCACCGCCCCCCGCTGTACACCAGGCTGGCCTCGCGGGACCAGGCGTAGGTGACCAGCGAGTTGTAGGCGCCCCAGACGTTAATCATCGAGTCGAAATCGTCATCCGGTGTGGAGACGGCCAGCCGGCCCAGCCTGCCGTGCCAGTGGTCCTTGAGCTTCGCAAGCTCCTGTTCGGCGCGCTCCGGAGAGCCGAACTCCTCCACCACGGCGCGCCCCACCTCGTCCGCCCGCCCGGGTCCCAGCAGGACGATCAGCGTCCGGCTTTCGCCGGGCTCCAGGTCCAGGTCCGCCTGCAGCACGCCGGCCGCGTTGTCGCCGTCCGACAGCGCGCCCGTGCAGCGGCCCTGTTCCACCACGATCGGGTTGGCATAGGTCCGGTAGGGTCCGATGAATGCCTCCCGGTCCCCGTCGCACGCCACGACGTCCGCGCCCGTCATCGCCATGAAGGAATGGCGGCACTGGTCGTTGTTCTCAAAATCATCAGGGTCCGGCGGCAGGTGGTGGTTCACCGCACACTGCAGAATCCCGTCTATCCAGTCCGTCCGGACGATGTACTGGCTGTACTGCAGGTTAAACTGATCCTGCCGGTTGTTCCAGTTGT
>CAYVBE010000018.1:0-35162 GCA_964448935.1 uncultured candidatus Brocadiaceae bacterium | reverse complement strand
GACCTTCATGGACCGGAAAGAACTTCCTGAAGCCAACCTGGCCCTCGGCGAATGGGAAAAGCAGGGCCGTTTACCTTTGACAGGGGCGACCGCCGCCGGTACACTCACTATTTGGGGTGCCCGTGCGAGACACGGGCGAGTTAATCTCTGTTTCTGTAAAGGGGGTAGTACGTTGGATAAGGGGACTATTGCCAAGACTCTGGCGACGTTGAGTGTGGCGGGGCTTCTGGCCGGCGCGACAATCGTGAGCACCGGCTGCGCCGGCACCGGTAGCTGCAGTTCGTGCACCCAGAAAACCGAGGAGAAGGGCGAGCACTCCTGCGGGCAGGGATCCTGCGGGAACGGTTCCTGCGGGGCCTCAACCAAATAGGGAGGCGGACCTCTCTACGGTCTGCTGAACGCTCAACGGGACCGCCGTGGGCCGGCAGGTCCACGGTGGTGTAACTGGACTTTTCCATTTGCGGATCGCCGGGGGATCGGTCCGCCTGAAGCGGGTACCGATCCCACCGGGTCCGCCGGAACGGCAGCCATGGGGGCTTTGCCTAAGGACAATCTCGAAGAGAGATATCCGATCTGCCGCCGACTGCTGGCGGACGAGGCCTGGCAGCGGCTGGGCGCCCGGGGTCTGGACGAACCGGGGCTGCTGCCTGACCTGACGCGGCTGGAGGGGGCGTTGCGGACCGTCTCGTCCGTGGACGCTGAAGTCGCGACGGAGGCCGAGAGCTATCGGCTGAATCCCGCGCTGGCCGTTTTGCGGCTGGACTGGCAACTGGCCGGCCTCTTCGATGGATCCGAGGAGGCGCCAAATCCGGGAGAGCAGTTCGCGCTTGTCTGGCGCGATCCGGCGTCGGGAGAGACGCATGTGAAGGCGGCCACCAACACCGAGCTTCTCGCCGTCAAGATGGCGGCAGAGGACATGGAGGCCGACGAAGCCGCGCGGCAGGGGGGCGTCCACCCCCACGCGATAGACGGCATCCTGCGCAACGCGGTGGACGAGGGCTTCCTGATCGGGCCGGCGTCCACGCTGCGGCGCTCGCCGCACGGCAACCGATACGTCGAAGGCCAGGCCGACGTCGCGGAGACTTTCACCCTCCAGTGGCACATCACGCAGCGGTGCGACCTGCACTGCAAACACTGCTACGACCGCTCCGAGCGATCACCCATGACGCGGGAGCAGGGCGTCGGCGTCCTCGACGACCTGGCGGAGTTCTGCCGGAGCCGCAACGTGCGGGGCAACGTCAGCTTCAGCGGCGGCAATCCGCTGCTGCATCCCGCCTTCTGCGATCTGTATCAGGCCGCCGCCGACCGGTGGTTCACCACCTCGATCCTGGGCAACCCGGCCTCCCGCGAACAGGTGCGCCGGATAATGGATACCCAGCCGCCGCGCTACTACCAGGTGAGCCTGGAAGGGCTGCGTGAACACAATGACGAAATCCGCGGACCCGGGCAGTTCGACCGCGTCATCGAGTTCCTGGACCTCCTGCGGCAAGAGGGGATGCGCTCCGGGGTGATGCTGACGCTCACCGCCGCGAACATCGGCCAGGTGCTGCCACTGGCGGAACTGCTGCGGGACAGGGCGGACTCGTTCACCTTCAACCGCCTCTCGCCGGTCGGCGAGGGGGCGAACCTGGCCCTGCCGTCGCGCGAGGAGTACGCCGCCTTCCTGGAGGAATACACCGAGGCGGCGCGGGACAACCCGGTTCTGGGCCTGAAGGACAACCTGATCAACATCGTGCGGAAGCGGTGGGGCAGGGAGCCCTTCGGCGGCTGCACGGGGTTCGGCTGCGGGGCCGCGTTCAACTTCCTGGCCGTCCTGCCGGACGGTCAGGCCCACGCGTGCCGCAAGTTCCCCAGCCTGCTGGGCAACGTCTTCGAGCGGAGTATCGGGCAGATATACGATTCGCCCGCCGCGCAGCGCTACCGGGACGGCACCGCGGCGTGCGCCGAGTGCGCTCTGCGGGCGTATTGCGGCGGTTGCCTGGCCGTGGCGCACGGGCTGGGGCTGGACATCTTCGAGGAGCGCGACCCGCACTGCTTTATCGAGGCGCCCGGCGGGTGAGGCGGCAGTTTTTCCGGGGGCCGGCCCCCCGAGTAAGTGCTTCGAGCGCTGCAGCGGCCTGTCTGCTGCGGAAAGGTTGAATGGCCCCCTTGTGGGGGCTCTATGTTGTTTTCCCGCTTTCGACCCAGGACTCTGGCGCCTTCGGCGCCGCCCTGGGCTACCCTTGAATCGGCCCTGTCGGGCCTTTACGGATGAAACGGTGCGAGTGGATGCTCACTCATTCGCGAGGATCGCGGTGGCGCACGGGGATCGGCCGACCGGGGGGGACGGCGAGATTGCCGCGCGCGCGGACGGCGCGGGCTCGCAATGACGGCGCGTGGGGTCCCGCTTGTCATTGGGGGGCTGCAAGGGCGGATATGCTACTGCACGCGGCATCCGCGTTCGTGCCGCGGTCCGCTCACTGCGGCTCGTCCAGGCGCATGACCATGCTGAAGCCTATGTGGTACCAGCCGTTCTCGACGCGGTAGAGCAGGCGGTTGACGCCTCTGCGCAGGTGCACGCGGCGCCAGACCTCGTCCACGTCCCACCCCTTGAGGCGCTTTGAGCTGATCCAGACGGGGACGCCGTTGATCTTGAGGACCCCCCGGTCGTCTGTGCCCAGGGCGATCCAGGCGTCCATGGCCTCCTCGCAATAGAGCTCGGTGTAGGCGTACCAGATGCCGTATTCCTCGCGGTTGGGCGGGACGACCTCGGGCATGTGGCTTTGGACGAACTGCCACCGGATGGTGCGGCCGCCCTTGCCGCGATAGGTCGCGTCCAGGTCCACCAGGCTGTCCGGCGGGAACTCGCGGTCAATGTTGACCCGGTTAGGGTTGGGAAAGGGGCCGATGGTGTACCAGCTATCAATGTAGAGCCAGCGCGTGGGGATGCCGTCGCTGGTGATCTTGCGCGCGCCGAGTTTGGGGGTCTCCGGGGAGAGGTAGGGCATGTCGCCCGCGCTTTCGCCCTCCTCGCTTATTATGAACCCCGTCCCGTCCTCCGTTCCCTCCTCGGTCAGGTCCTCTATGTCCTGCAGGGCCACGTGGCCCATCTCGGCGCCTTCCTCGCCTTCCTCCTCGCCTTCAGCCTGCGCCTGCTGCTCGGACATGGCCTCCATCATCGCGGCCATGTCACTGAACCGCCCGGTGACGTCCTCCATGGCCAGTTCGCGGATGATCAGCTCCAGCTCGGTCGCGCTGGGTTCGATCTCGGCGTGGCCTGCGGGAGTGCCGAACTTCATGTCCTCGACGCTCTGGTTGGCCATCTCCAGCATGCGGTAGGCCAGGTCCACCATGGAGGTGGTCTCACGCAGTGCCTTCTCGACCTCCTCGTTGTGTTCCTCGAAGCGCCTGCCCGTCTTGACCTCCTCGCGGAGCAGTTCCGTGTTCAGGTCCGGCCGCACGGGGCGGACCAGGTCAATGTCCTTGCGTGCCTGCTCCAGCTTGATGTCGCGCACCACGGCCAGGTCCATGGCGCGGACCTCCTTGAGGGTCTCGGCGATGTTGTCCTCCATCTGGCGCGCGCCGGTGTAGAGTTTACCCAGGTCGGCCGTCTCCTCCGCGCCTTCCTCGTTCCCTGTCGGGACGGCAGAGACCTGCGGACCTCCGGTCGCCTGATCCGTTTCGGGGCCGCCGGTTTGTGAGGCCGTCATAGCCTTGTGTTTCTCGATGGTGGCCTGGAGGGTATCGAGGGCCTCTTGCTGGGCGGTCGCGGCCTCCTTCTGCTTTTCGATCGCCTTCTTGAGCGCCTTCTCCTGCTGTTTCCGGACCTCGGCCGCCTGTTCTTCCCGCTCCGCGATCCTGTCCTTGCGCTTCTGGATGTCATCCTTCAGCCGCTTCCCGCTGCCTCCCTCGCGCTCCTCGGCGTTCATCGCCTCGAAGCGCTCCTCCAGGGACCTCTTCTCCTTTTCCACCTCTTCGATGGCGCGCTCCACTTTCTCCACGTCCACGCGCAGCTCCGCATCCTCGTCGTGGGCGGCCTTCGACCCCTGGTGGACCTCCTGGGCCCTCTTGTGGGCGGTTCTGGTCTCGGTCACGTCCAGGGGGGAGAGTTGCAGCTTGTTCATGGCGCGTTCCTGGGCGCGCTCGGCCAGGGCCTGCCGCTGGTCCACATCCTTAACGGGGGCGTCGTTCTCCATGGCCTCTTCGGCTTTCTCCATGTGCTCCAGCGCGGCCTCCATCTGCTCGGCGGCGTCCTCGGCGGCCTCCCGCGCGCGCTGCTCCTCGAAGGTGGAGAAATCCTCGCCCATCGTCTCGTGGATATTGCTCATCTCGTCCAGCACGCGCTCCAGTTCCGCCACGTTAGTGCGGATGCGTTCGGCGGCGCTGAACTGGAGGTTCTCCGCCAGCTCCCGGAGGGCGGAGGCGGACATCTGAGGCTCTTTCGGTTTCGGCTCGAAGACGGGTTTCACCAGCTCCCGCACGGGCGTCATATAGGCCAGCAGCAGGAGGGCGGCGATGTGTATGGCCAGGGAGACGAAGAACCAGACTCCCCCCTCCTCCCGGCGGGCCTGCAGGCGGCTCAGGGCCGGCGATTGGTCGCTATCGGTCAATGGACTCACGGGGCACCCTCTTTGTTTTGATACCGATGTTCTTCAGCCCCTCGAAGTTGCACATGTCCAGCACCTGGACCAGCGCCCAGGAGGGGGCCTGACGGTCTATGTCTATGCGGATGCGGTGGCGCGGGTCCTCGGCGGCCTTCTCGCGGAGCGTCTGGCTCAGGTAGCTCTGCCCGACGGGCTCGGCCCCGAGGTGCAGATTGCCGCTGCGGTCAACGGAGATGACCGTCATGTCCTCGATCACCCGGCGGCTGACGGCGGCCGATGCCTGCGGCAGGTCAAGGGGCAGCTCCTTCTCCACCTTCTTCAGTGTGGTGGCCACCAGGAAGAAGATGATCAGCAGGAACACGCAGTCAATCAGCGGCGCCATCTGCAGGCCGGTGTCTTCTTCCTGCTCCAATTCAACCCTCATCGGCGCCCTCCTCCACAGCGTGCCGAGAGCCGCCGAACCAGGAGCTGATCAACTCGTCCACGGTCTCCTCCAGGACGATGGCGTAATAGTTGGTGCGGCTTTTGAAGAAGTGGTAGGCCACCAGGGCGGGGATGGCGATGGTGAGGCCGGTGCCGGTGGTGATGAGGGCCTTGCTGATGTCGCCGCCCAGCATGGAGGCGTCGCCCAGCGAGCCGGCGGCGGAGACCTTGTCGAACGCGCCGATCATGCCGATCACCGTTCCCAGCAGACCCAGCAGGGGCGAGACGGTGGCCACGACGGCCAGTGGATATGCCTTCTGCAGGTGGCGTCGGAGGTCGCGCGCCGCCACGTCGCCGGCCATGGCGGAGACCTCCATCATGGTGCTGTCCCGGTGCCGGCCTATCACCGCCAGCACGCGGGCCAGGGTGCTGCGCTCCTTTTCGCCGAGCACCTCCAGCTCATCCCGCCGTCCGGAAGTCCAGATGCGGTCCGCCCGCTCCGCCAGCCCTTCGGGCACTATCTTGCCGACCCGCAGGTTGAACAGACGCTCGATGGCGCACGCCACGCCGGCCACGGAGGCCAGGAACAGGAAGACCATGGTCAGGCCGCCCTGTCGGAGCTTCAGCAGGAACGCCTCGCCCACGGTCAACTCCTCGTCCGCTCCTTCCGCGGCGGGCGCATCGGCCTGTTCGCCCGCCGGGGCTTCGGCGGCCGCCGGCTCTCCGCCCGCCGGGACCACCTGCGCGCGAACCGAACCGGTCGAAAAACTCACGCAGACAATCAGCACAACCACGCCCACAAACCATCGCCGATACATGCAGACTCCCTTCAACGCCCTGAGATTACGCGGGGGATCGAACTCATCTCGTGCAGACAGCCGGACCGTTCGGCCGGTTTGGATGACTTTCCAGACAATCCCAACGTTTGTAAAGAGTTTAAGGAAAAAGACATAGAAGCGCAAGGTTATTGCCGCGCCGCGAGGCTCAGAACCCGGCCCGCGCAGGCGAAGATGATGCAGCCCGGGCCGTGGCCCTCGCCCTCTTCACGGCCTCCAGGGGTGCGGAGGTAGGGCTCGATCGAGCGCAGCGGCCCGGGGCCCGGGCAGGCATCCAGGACCGCGCCGTCCCGGGTGACGAAGTCGGGAATCCTCGCCCACGCCCGCTCCGCTGCGCGGCGGTACCGGTCGCCCCCGAGGAAACCTTCATCCAGTGCGACGGCCAGGTTGTAGTAGATCAGACCGGTCCCGGTGGAATCGGGGCAGCTCTCCTCCGACGGCAGGTGCGGCAACTGGTGCCAGCTGCCATCCGACGCCTGGCGCGCTACCAGCGCGTCGGCCAGCTCTGCCAGGTAGCCGCGCAACTCCTCCGCGTGTCGGGAATCCGAGGGCAGCGCGCGCAAGGAGTCCACCATGCCGCGTATCAACCACCCCTGCCCGCGCGACCACTCGCCGGGGGACAGTTCCATCGGGTCTTGCAGCCAGCCGCGGCCCTGGTGCCAGAGCCCGGTCTCGGGATCGCGCAGCAGGCGGTGGTAGATGCGGTGCTGCTCGACGCACTCGCCGAAGAAGCTCTCGTCTCCGCTCAGCCGCCCGGCCTGGGCCATGCGGGCGGCGTAGTCCTGCAGCATGTCAATCAGCAGGTGGCGGCCCGGCTCCTTCGGCCGATGGGCGATCGCCCCCTCCGGAGAGCGGGTGACCTCGCGGCGGTAGCGGTCGGTCTCGGCGACGAACGGCTCGACGTAACGCGCGTCGCCGGTCACCTCGTAGAGCTTGTAATTGACGTGGCAGAACGGCTGGCTTTCCCAGGGAACCGTGACGCCCGGCTCGTGGGCGCGCCGCTTCATGACGCTCTGCACGTAGGGCAGATAATCACGGTCCCCGGTGACGCGGTCCATCTCCAGCATGGCCTCCAGGGCCAGGTCCAGGGTGTAGTTGCCCCAGACCCTGTCACGCGCCATAAGACTCCCCGCAACCCGCCGCGCGATGTGCGTTGGATCACAGCCGCCAGCCTCCCCGGCCGTCACATTGGGTGCCAAAGTGATGCCCAGGGCCAGAACCAGCAACAGAACAAAAAGTTCCACGAACGATCTCCTCCTCCAACCAATATCTCTCTGGACGGGCCTTTAGTAACACGCTGAGCCTCACCGTGGCAAGTGGAGAATGGCAACAGGGGCTTCTAACCACGCAGGGACCACCCGGTTGAAAGGGAGATCTTCGAGAGGCCGAACTCCAACAGCTCCCGCGCAGCACAGGGAAGATGCCCAGATTCACCCAGAGCTGGTTCGGGTGCTGATCCCTATGACCGATTGGCAGCGGCCGCCGGGGCCAGCCGGGAATCGGATGGTTCCCGTCCCGGATATGAACCGGCTGTACATGTGGGTGCGACTGAGAGCCGAGAACTGTTCGCCGGACGGCATGGTCATTGCAACGGGAGGCGGTGGGGTGTACATTGGGCCCGCAGGTCGGGTTTGCTCAAACCGGGAGAGAACTATGGCGGACGAGAAGATGCTGGTGGTCTACTACTCGCGCACGGGGAACACGCGGAAGCTGGCGGGGGCAATTGCGGCGGAGCTGCAGTGCGACATGGAGGAGATCGTGGACCGCAAGGACCGCAGCGGCTTCCTGGGATACATGGGGTCCGGCAAGGACGCGCTGTTCAAGAAGGAGGCGGACCTGGAGCCCGACCGGCACGATCCGGCAGAATACGATCTGGTGATTGTCGGCACTCCGGTCTGGGCGTGCTCGGTGTCGGCGCCGGTGCGGACCTGGATCGAGCGACACGCCGAGGGCCTGCCCGAGGTGGCGTTCTTCCTGACCACCGGCGGTCTGGGTATAGAGGGCACCTTCGAGGCGATGGAAGAGCTGTGCGGCAAGGGGCCTCGCGCGGTGCTGGGTCTGAAGGCGAAGGCGTTGCAGAAGGACGAACACCCGGACCCGGTCAAACAGTTTGTGGCCGAACTGACCTGACCTCAGCGCAGCACTATCGCCTGAGCCCATGCGGCGCCCGCGCCGACCTCGGCGTCGTCCGGCACCGGCCGCACATAAAGAGTCAGGCTGCCCACGCCCGTCACGTCCACCGTCAGGTCCTCCACCCCCGGCTCGCCTTTGATCGGCAGGGCCTCGGAGCGTTCGAGCAACTCGCCGTCCCCCCGCACCTCGAAGACCACCCCCCGCGCGTCCCCGCTTCCGGAGAGGTGCCCGGCCTCGGTCAACCCCACCGACGCGCGGAACGTGCGGAATTCCCCGTCCAACCGGAAGGACAGTGACGCCGGCACGCCAACGCCGAGTCCGTTCGAGAAACGCTGCCCGCCCAGCCGGATGGTTCCCCCGGCAACCGACCTGTCGAACCCCACCGCATCGGTCTCCGGCCCTCGGAAGGCAGGGCGCACACGCAAGAGAAAGACCTCGTCCTCCCCGGCGTCTGCAGCGGAGGCCAGGGTCGGGAACTCCTGTGGCCGCAGATCGGCGGCGACCGCCGCTTTCCGGGTCCAGAACACACCCCCGTCCTCGGGCGCCTGTCCGGTCTGCGGGGGCGCCCACCCGTTATCGAAAAACCCCACCTCCAGATAGCTCTCCGGCCCCGCCGTCCTGGGGTCGAACACGGCGTAGTCGAACCACTTGTGCCCCTCCGGCCGCGCGCGGTCGAGGTCGAGACCGAACCTGTCGCACGCCTGGTAGAGCGCGCCCGGCGTGGACCCGGCCACCATGGCGATCATCCTGTCCGGCACCAGCGGATTGGGGTGGCAGAACAGCACTCCAACACCGTCACCCCGATACTCGCGCCCGCCGATCCTCACGCCGCCCCCCTCCAGCCGGACGGACAGTTGGTCGCCAATCCTGCGCGAGATGCCGTTGACCTCCGGCCCGCCGAACAGCAACAGGTTCACGCGCTCCATCTCGCGGGGATCGAACTGCTCGTCGCTCACCAGGCGCGGGCGCGTGCCGTGGCGGTATTCCCACCCCTCGGCGAACCGCCTGGCCTCGTTCCGGCAGACTTTCTTCAACGCCTCGTCCTCCCCTTCGGTGCCGTAGACCACGGCAAACGCGTCCCGCAGGACATCCTCGAACGGTCCCGACAGTCCCGGCGCCTTCTGCGGGCCGGGCGGCCGGTTGGTTCCCCAGTCCGCCTCCCGGCGGAGGGTCAGGGGCTCTGCGCCCGGCGGCAGCGGGTGCTCCGCGCCGTTCACGCTCACGGCAGACACGCCCTCGGGCATCCGGTCTGGCAGGATCGTCAGGGCCGAGACGTTTTCCGTCTTCACCACTGCCCGGTCGCCCTCCACGGCGGCCTCGACCGTGGAGAACCGAACGGGGTCGCCGAGCTGCTCAAGCCGCACCCACCACGCCCGGTTGTGCCGAAGCGAGGCCGTTTTGAACCGGAACTTCTCCGCCCGGCCGGCGGATTCGGCCGCCAGCGCCTTCGCCAGCGCATACTGCGACGTCCACTCCGGCAACCCCTCGCCGGGCCTCACGGGCACCTCCAGAAACTCCACAGCGTGGCCCAGCTCCCGCAGGCGCCCCATAATGCAACTGTCCGCCGCCGATTCAACACCCCCGCCCAGCGGATGGATCACAACGGGCGAGAGGCGCGCCAGGTTCTCGGCATAGCTGGCGGGGCAGAGACTGGAGATCACAAACCGGACGGCCTGCCGCACGTCTCCGACGGCGCCCGGCCAGGGGCCTTCCGAGGGCCGCCCGACGCAGGCCGGACAGGGCCCCAGGACCGCCACCCCGGCAAACCGGTCCGGGTAGTGAACGGCCACGTGCCACGCGAGCAGTCCGGCGCCCCCACGCCCGAACAGGTAAACGCCCTCGGGATCGAAGGAGTGTGCCTGGGCCAGGTCGTTCAGCGTGCCGATCACCTGGGATTCGCGCAGATGGATCGGCGAATCCGCCGGGAGTTCCTGCGGGGTGGCGGACAGAGCGCCCTCGTAGCACGGCGCGTCCAGGTGCTCGCCGGTGTCCGCCCCCGGCGAGGGCCGGAGCGTCAGGATGAGCGGCGGCCTCTCGGACGGCCCGGCGGGCGCACAGACACTGTAGGTGTTCAACGATAGATCAAACGGTGAATAGAAGGCCCGCAGAAAGGGCTCACCGACGGGGAATACGGCCGGTTTTCCCTGCTTGACCCGCTCGAAATTGCGATGCACCTCTTCGTACTTCCGCGCCGCGACGGTGCCCGCCCGCAGACCGCGGCGGCGGGTCTCCTGGACCAGTCGGCGCGTCTGGGCCAGCAGCGCGGCCGCGTCGCACCGCACCCGGCCGTGGGCGGCCCGGGCGAAATCCTCCAACCGGTCCTGCTCCTCGCTCAGCGGCCTCTGCAGGTAGTCCCGCAGGTCCTGCTCGATGTGCATGTAGCTCTCGCGCTGCTGTTCCTGCCGATAGGTGCGCCAGAGCCTGGTCACGGCGAACGCGATCACCGCCAGCGTGAAGGCGATCAGCAACTCGGTGCGGATCCTCTGCTTTCTCTTAGCCACGTCGCCGACCCCAGGGGAGGTAGCGTTGCACCTGCCAGTATAACAGATGCCCCGCCCACGGCAACCGTTTCTTATCGGCGTCCGGCGCGGTTGTCTGGAGCACAAACGGCACGTAGCTCGGGCAGACTGCCTGAGCTACGTGCCGGTTGCATGATGGTGGGGTTGCCGTGTGGCGCCTTCAGGCGCCTTTGCGTTTGCGCTGTTCCAGCAGGGGGCGTTCGCCGTTTACTACTTCGGGGCCAACGATGTAGGTGTAGCCCTTGGGGCGGGACGGGAGGTTGAACAGGGGGTCGAGCATGATCTTTTCCATCACGCTGCGCAGGCCGCGGGCGCCGGTGCCTTTGCCCATGGCCCTCTGCGCGATGGCCCGGAGGCCCTCGTCGCTGAACTCCAGCCGGGCCTCTTCCAGCTCGAAGTATTTCTGATACTGGCGCACCACGGCATTCCTGGGCTCGACCAGGATGCGGATCAGGTCTTCCTCACCCAGCGGCATCAGCGGGGCGACGACCGGCAGCCGGCCGACCATCTCGGGGATCAGGCCGTATTTGATCAGGTCGTCGTCGCTGACCTGCTTGAGCAGTTCGCCCAGCTCGGCCTCGTCCTGTCCGTCCTCCTGGCTGCTCTTGCCGAAGCCGATGCTCTGCTTGTTGGTGCGCCGGGCGACCAGTTCCTCGATGCCGCTGAACGAACCGCCGCAGATGAACAGGATCCGGGCGGTGTTGATCTGGATGTATTTCTCTTCGGGGTGCTTGCGGCCGCCGTGGGGCGGGACGTTGGCCTCGGTGCCCTCCAGCATCTTCAACAGGGCCTGCTGGACGCCCTCGCCACCGACATCGCGCGTGATGCTGACGTTCTGGTAGGTCTTGCCGATCTTGTCTATCTCGTCCACGTAGATGATGCCCTGCTCGGCGCGCTCGATGTCGTAGTCGGCGCTTTGGATGAGCTTCAGCAGCACGTTCTCCACGTCCTCGCCGACGTATCCGGCCTCGGTCAGAGTAGTGGCGTCGGCGATAGCGAAGGGCACATCCAGCGCCCTGGCCAGCACGCGGGCGATCAACGTCTTGCCGCAGCCGCTGGGGCCGACCAGCAGGACGTTGCTCTTCTCCAGCTCGACATCTTCGGCGTGGCCGTGCAGCAGGCGCTTGTAGTGGTTATGGACGGCGACGGAGACGGTTTTCTTGGCGTATTCCTGGCCGACCACGTATTCATCCAGTTCCTTCTTGATCTCGGCCGGCATGGGCACGCGCAGCGACTGGGGGGTCTCCCTGGGCTGCATGCGGCCCTGCTTGATGATGGAGTAGCACAGCTCCACACACTCTGTGCAGATGAACGTGCTCTGCCCCCCCTGGATCAGCCTTTCGACCGCATCGTAGCTCTTGCCGCAGAAGGAACATGCCTCTTTGTGGTCCTGGCGATTGTCTGCCATGTTGAATGTGTCCCGAGTGAATTTGTTCGGCGCGGCGCCGGTTGCTCGGCAACCCGTTATCCCTCGCGGGCGGCGCTCAGCACTTCGTCAACCAGCCCGTACTCCATGGCTTCTTCGGCCGACATGTAGAACTCCCGGTCGGCGTCCTTCTCGATCCGCTCCAGCGGCTGTTCGGTGTGCTCGGCGAGGATGTTGTTGATCCAGTGCTTCAGCTTCACCATCTCCTCGGCGTGGATGCTGATGTCCGCGGCGGTGCCCTCCATGTCGCCCCAGGGCTGATGGAGCATGACTCGTGCGTGGGGCAGGGCGAACCGTTTGCCCGTCGCGCCGCCGGCCAGCAGCACGGCCGCCATGCTGAACGCGTGCCCCACCACGTAGGTGGACACGTCGCACTGCACCAGTTGCATGGTGTCGTAGATGGCCAGCCCGCTGGTAATGGAGCCGCCGTTGCAGTGGATGTAGAGGTGTATGTCCTGCTTTTTGTTCTCGCTCTGGAGGAACAGCATCTGCGCCACCGTCAGGTTGGCGACGGCGTCGTTGATGACGCTGCCGATGAAGATGATGCGGTCCTCCAGCAGGCGCGAGAAGATGTCGTATCCCCTCTCGCCGTGGCTGGTTCTTTTGACCACGGTGGGCACGATGGTGCTGGCGTAGGCGTCCGTGGCCCGTAGCTCCTCCAGCATCCGTTCCGTCCTGGTGTCTTTCCTGTCCATCAAGAACTCCTTGCCGGCTTACCCTTCGTCGGCGCCGGGCGTTTCTTCGTCGGCCTCCGGTGGTTCGCCGCCGTACTTCTGAGCGAACTCCTCGGCCGGTATTTCCTTGATCTCGGCGTTGTCGGCCAGGAACTCCAGCGTCTTGCTCTCGCGGATGTCATTGCGCAGAGTGCGCACGACGCCCTGCTCTTCCAGGTAATCCCTGGCCCTGTCCTCGCGCCAGCCCTGGCGCGAGGCAAAGGCACGAATCTGGCTGTTGACTTCGGACTCGGTGACCAGGATGCGCTCCATGTCGGCGATCTCGCGCAGCAGCAGGTCCACGCGCAGCCGGTTCTCGACCACGGCCCGGGTCTGCTCGGACTGGCCGTAGGCGCGGCGTTCGGCCTCGTCCCGCGGCACCCCGTTGCGCAGCATCCGCACCAGCATGCGCCGCTCTTCGTCCTGGCGCGCGCGCTCCACCAGGGACTCCGGCAGCGGCAGGTCCATCTTCTCCAGCAGCGCCCTGCGGATCATCTGCTGCTGGATGTTCTGCTGCTGCTCTTCCATACGGCCGTTCAGCCTGTCACGCACAAGCTCGCGCAGTTCCTCGGCATCGGACAGACCCAGCTTCTCGGCCAGATCGTCGTCCACCTCGGGCACGCGGCGGCGCATGACTTCCTGGATGGCCACACCCAGGGCCACCTTCTGACCGGCCAACTCCTCCAGCTCCTCGCGGCCGCCGATCTCGTCCTCCAACAACTCGCCTTCCAGCTCCACCTCGCTGCCGGCCTGGGCGTCCATCAGGGCGCCCTTAATGCCCTCGACGTCGAACGGCCCGATGCGCTCCGCCCGGGGGTAGAAGCCGATCGTCTCCGACCATTCCACGTCGGACACGGAGACCTCGGCCTCCACGTAATCGTCCCAGTCTATGCCGCCCTCTTCGACCTCCTCCCACGTGGCAAACTGGCCCGCGAAGCGTTCCAGCTCCTCCTGGAACATCTCGTCGGTCACCTCGCCGGCGGGCACCTCGACCTGGAGGTTCTGGTAGTCCGCCTCGCTCAACTCCACCTCGGGCAGCACCTCCAGGTGGAACTCGAACTCCGCCGGCTGCCCCGGTTCCCAGTCCATCTCCTCCGGGTCCGGCACGTCGGTTTCGGCCACCACGTGCAGGTCATTGTCCTCGACTGCCTGCTCGTAACCTTCGGACAGAACGGAAGATAGCAGGTCCTGCCGCAGGCTGCTGCCCATGCGCCGCTCCACCAGTCCTATCGGCGCGCGCCCCCGGCGGAAACCGGGCAGCTCGACCTCGCCCTGCAGTGAGGTCAGCTCGTCCTGATAGCGCTCCCGCAGGTAGTCGGCGTCCGCCTCCACACGGATCACGCACACGCACGGTGCGGTGCGCTCGACGCTGACGCGCAGGCCCTCCTCGGCAGCCTCTTCCTCGGTGGTATCTTCCTCGGAAACTTCTTCCGGGGCAGCCTTTTCTTCGGTTGTCTCTTCGGGTGAGTCGCCCATGTTTTCGCTCGATTCCCTGGCACGCTGAAACGTCACTTACGCAAAAACGAGGGACTATGGTAACGAGTCCCTCATGAAAAACAGCCTATCCGATCAATTCCGTTGAAGTCAAGCATAATCGCTCCCCTCGGTGGCACCGGTCGGCCACTCCGGCGGGCGCCTCAGGCGACCTGAAGGCCGGATATTCGGCCGACTGAGGCCCGCCCGGAACCCGGACCGACCCGCCCCGGAAACGGTATCTTTATCCCGGCAAAAGTGCCGCCCGCCAAAAGTGCCGTCCCCCGATTCGCCTCCGATAGCGGTCGGGACCCGACGCCATTATTATAGCATAAATCCCCTGCCGAACAGATCGTGAAAAACGCCTCCACTACCTGGGAGTGTATCAGTAGTCTTCCTGCCGGTAGATAAGTGGCTCGTGAGCCCGCTGCACGTGCGCGACGTGGATCACGCGGCCCACGATCAGCTTCTGGCTGTCCAGCTCGAACACGGTGTCCACGGTGCAGTCGAGTGCTGCGGCACAGTCGTCCAGCAGAGGAGAGCCGGTCTCCGCCGTGTGCCAGTCCAGGCCCTCGAACTTGTCCACATCCCGGCTGGATTTTGTCCCGAACAGCCGCGCAAGCTCGCTTTGATCCTTCCGCAGCACGCTCACCCCGAAGGCGCCGGAGTCCAGTATTACGTCCCGCGTGGCGCTCTGCTTGCCCACGCAGACCAGCACCCGGTCCGTGGTAACCTGCGTGGCCCAGGCCACCGCCAGCCCGGCCCGCGTCCCCTCGTGCTGTGCACACACCACGTTGACGCCGTGGGTCAGCATGTCGTGCCTCAGATCCATGGCGGACCTCCCATCTGGTGAAAACAATCGAACGCCGTTCAGTCCTCCGTCTGGTCGAAGGGGAACGCACCCAGGTCGTTCCGCGTGCCGTCCTGGTCGTTGTACGCCTCGTCCGGATGCCCGGCGTCTATCGCGGGGGAGTCGGCCATGAGGCGGAAGTTGTAGTCCTCGGGGCGGATGAACTTCGGCCCTGCCAGCACAGGCAGTACCCCGAAGGTGGGCAGCCGCTGACCCCGGCCCCGGACCTCCAGATCCAGCGGGCGGCAGAGGTTGTAATCCATGCGGCAGTCCCGCTCGAAAAGGTCGGCATCACGATGGTAGGCCAGCGCGTAGTCGCGGTTGTCCACGCTGATGTTGTTCCGAATGACAACGTTGCGCAGGCGCCGCGTGGCCGTGCCGATGGAGATGCCACCCAGCACGCTGTTATTGCCCTCTTTGTAACCGTTGCGCACGACGGTGTTGTTGAGCACCCGGATGTCCTCCACCCACTGGTCGCTGCGCACGTTGCAGCGCACGGCGATGCCAAACCAGTAGTTGTCCACGCACACGTTCCGGCGCACGCGGACGTTACGCAACGGGGTCCCACCCTCGTTCATCAGGCGGATGCCGGTGCCGCTACGCTCGCAGACGTTGTGATGGACGTCAATGTCGCTCAGCTCGCCGTGCCACGAATCAATGTAGATGTTCACCTTCCCGCCCAGGAATCCCCCCAGCACAAACTGGTCGTGGCAGTAGTTGTGGTGTATGTCCCCGTCGCGGCCGGTCTCCTTGCAGTCAATGCCCTCCTTGCCGCCCCAGGATACCTCGTTGTGGGCCACCTCAAAGCCGTGGACGCAGACCACGTCCAGGTTCTCCTCTCCCACGGGGCGGCCGCGCTGCAGGTTGTGCCTGGTGTGGGCCTGCCAGCCGGGATCGGTGGTCGAGAGGATGAGTTCCGGGTGGAAGGCGTTCAGCACGCGGTTCCCGACGATGCCGATGTCCCGCAGTTCAGCCCCCGGGTTGCCCCAGGCCCCGATGCCGGTGGTGACGGTCCGGTTGGTGGTGTTGTACAGGATCTCGATGTGGTGGCTTGGCTCCAGGTCTTCCGGCAGACCCCGTTCCCACCAGGGGAAACCGCCGATGGCGATGCCTTCGTAGGCCGCGTCCCTGACCTGCAGGTTGCGCACGCGGATGTAGGAGCGGTTGAAGATGTGGAATGCGCCGCAGCGCGAGGCGGCGACGGTGACCTTTCGCCCGTTGTCAATCTCCATCTCGTTGCGCGGGCTGGAGCAATGGATGTCCGAGGCATCCAGGACCGCCGTCTCGCCCGGGTAGCCGGCGTAGGTGATCCAGGCTCCCTCCCGACCGGAGTTGTGCGGGCTGATCACCCGATGGAGCTCGTAGACACCGCGCCGCACGTAGACGGTATCGCCGGGCTCCAGTGTCTCCGCGGCCCTGTGCAGATCTGCCCAGGGCCGGTCGTAGGTGCCCGGATGCGCGTTGTCCCCGTCCGGCGCCACGTAGAAGGTGCGGCCCGGCGCCTCGTGCCCCACCGTGACCGCGTACACGAGGGCCGTGCCGAAATCGCGCCCTTCCTCGCCACCCTCGACCTCTATCGAGGCGATCTGTTTGGCAGGATACGGGTTCGGCCAGTCCATGGCGTAGACCACGGGGCGCAGATCGGCCTGCTGGTCGAGGGCGCCTTTCCAGGCGACCCGCGCGCAGGCCATGTCGCCGATAAAGCGGCTCACGGGCTCAAAGGTCCGCCGCACGGCGTTCTCAACGCCTTCGCCCCATCTTACCGGAACGGTAAACCCCGTGCCGTCCGCGTAGCGGACGCGGTAGCTAAACACGGTGAGGTAGTCGGGACGCGGCGAGCCGGTCTCCACGCTCTCCCGCGTGTGGCTCCGCCACTCGCGCACGCCCGAGGCGGGCCGGAAGGCGTGCAGGAAATGGAGCGATTGTCCACTCATGCCGACCTGCATGCCGTCGGCCGTCTTCCCCGGACCGACCTCGAGGACGCGTGCCCTGTCTCCTTCGCCCTCGATGCGCCAGGGGACGTCACCCAGTCGGGCATTGCCGACAGGGAACCCGGGCGTGTCCGGTGCCTGCCTGAGAGGGCCCGGCGCCAGCGCAACGGGCGAAAAACCGGCGCTGAGACCGAACCGAGCCTGTGCATACGCGATGACCAGCAGAAACAAAATCGTCAGTTTCATTTCCATGATATCTCCTCGGGCAGAACGGTGCTGCCGCCAACCTCCTCCTTCATCTCACCTCACTCCATTCTCCACGTTTGCGCGGCTCCAGTCGCGTATGGCCTCATCCATGGCCTCGAAGTTCTCAGGCGGCACGCCGACCCTCTTCTCGGCCGCGGGGAAATAGCCGCCGTTCTCCCACAGAAGGTCCAGCTTCTCGAACACCGTCCGCCGGACCTCCGCCGGTTCCGCGAACGGCAGCAACTGCTGGCCGTCTATGCCGCCGCACAGCGCCAGCGTCCCGCTGGTCCGGGCCCGCATCTCGGCGTGGTCGTTGGCGGTCGTCTGGACCGGGTCAATGATGTCCAGTCCCACCTCGACGAAGTCCCCCAGGATCGGCATGACGTGGCCGCAGCAGTGCAGGCTCACCACCACCTCCGGCCCCAGCCGCTCGCGGTAGAAGTCCACGGCTTTCTTGAATCTGGGTTTGAAGAACTCCTGCCAGCACTCCGGCGACATGGCCAGGCGGTCCTGGTGGCCGTAGTCGTCGCAGAAACAGACCGAGTCAACCCCCACCTCGCAGAACCGCTCGGCGATGCCCAGTTCGAACTCCATGATGATATCCAGCGCCCGGTGCGCCTTCTCGGGCGCCAGCAGCATGGCCGCGCCGAACTCCTCCGGCCCGAGGATGTTGATGACCTTCTCGTAGAGGAAGTAACGGTGCACGACGCCGAGCACGTGCTTCTCCCGATCCACTTCCCGGGCGGTCTCCTTGAAATCGTCCAGGCGGTCCGGCCGGTCGGGGTCGGGCCGGGGGATGTCCTCGACCTCCTCGATGCTGTCCACGGCCGGCCCGTAGGGAAAGACCTCGCCGGCCTTGTCCACCCAGCGCACGCCCCACTCGTCCCGCCATTCCATGGTGTCGGGCGACGGCCGGGTGTCCGCCGGCCCCGCGCCCCTGTAGGTGCCGCCGCGGGAGGGGATGGGATAGGTCACATGGGAGGGGTTGTCGCGCCGGATGACGCGGTAGAAGTTCTCCTTCTCGGGGTACCTCACTATGCGCTTCTCCTGTTGAGGAGCCGAATGGACTGCAATCTACGGGCGCCGGAACGGCGGGTCAAGTGCGCCGGGCGGCCATGCTCGCGGCGCGCCTGGCCGCGCGCTGCTCGTCGCGGGCGGCGATTCCGCGTATGGTCTCGGCGAAGCTCTCCACCAGTTGGCCGAAGTCCCGCCGGTTGGCCGAGTCCAGGTCCCGGCAGAGCCCCTCCGGCAGCGTGTCCCGGCCGAGCAGTCCGCCACACAGGGCGCACGCCATGCCGGCGATCGAGTCGGCATCGCGTCCGTAGCAGACGGACCCGCGGAGCGTCTTCAGGAAATCGCCTTCGCCCCACTTTAGTGCTGCCAGCGCCGCCGGCAGTTCCTCGATGGACCCGTCCCTGGACGGGGTGCCGCGGTTGCTGACCGCCCGGCCGCCCTGCGCCGCCACGGAGGTGCGGTGCTCGTTGTAGGGCGCAATGGCCCGGATGGTTGCCGGGACGAACTCCGCCAGGTCGGCCGCCGGGTCCACCGAGTCCAGCGCGTCCACGATAGCCGCGTGGGTGCCGTCGCGCGACAGGTCGGTGGCCGCCGCCAGGACCGACTCCAGGTCGGCGTCGCGCGCCAGTGCTTCGGCGATGCAGGCGGCCATCACCGCGCCCGCTTCCAGGGCGTAGGACTCGTTATGCGCGCTGCCCAGCAGCACCGCCTCGCGATAGGCCGCGGCGGGGTCGCCCGCGTTCACGGCTCCCACAGGGGCGCTCCACATGGCGAACCCGCAGTTCACGAGGTTGCCCATGCCCGCGGTGCGCGGGTCGGCGTTGCAGGGGCCCAGGCGCATGAGCGGATACTGCTCCGCGGGGGCCAGCCGGCTGGACAGCGTGGTCTCCTTCCGTCGCTCCGGAATCCAGACCTCCCGCCCGGTGATGATGGGCAGCAGCACCTCCGCGTACCCGTAGGCATCCAGGTGGTTGCCCGCCTCCGCGTAGGCCGCGATGGCCGCCTCGATCATCAGAGTATCGTCGGTGATGCGCCCGGAGCCTTTGCCGTATGCCGGGTCGCCGCCGTGCTCGGGCGATATGAAGGTGGTGAAGTCGTGATCGCCGAAATCCGGGACCGCGTCCTCCGAGGGCCGCCCCTCCACCGGCGCGCCCATCGCATCGCCGATCGCACCGCCGTAGATCGCGCCCTTCAGCCTGTCCGTGAATCCCATGACCGTCCTCTCGCGCAAGCGTGTTGGATGTCCCGGTGAAGGATAAGCCGGGAGCGCGAGGAATACAACCCGTTTGCGGCGGCACGAGAGTTGTGTGGCGCAGGCGCCCTCGCCTGCGGTCGTACCCTCATCCCGTGCCTTGCAACCACCGCCATCAGGCCGCATAATGCCACATCGAAATCCGCATACTACCGAGGAGGCACAGGATGACGGAGTACGAGCCGCTCATGCGAGACCAGGTCCGCGTTGCGGTGCGCGGGAATTCCTCCGACCGCCCGCCGACCGCGATGGTCAAATGGCCCGGCGAGGGACTGCGCGAGCTGCACGGAGACGCCGTCCAGGAGATCCTCGACCGCTACCCCGACGACGTCGTGTGGTGCAACGTGATCCAGCCGGGCACGTGGAATATGCCCGAGGGTTTCCCCCCCGAGTACCGCTGGCAGTTCCGCGACCCCGAGGAGACGGAGGAGAAGGTCGGCCGCGACACCGGGGCGCGCGTCATCAACGACTGGTCGGACCTGGACCCCTTCCTGGAGCATCTGGCCCACCTGCGGGAGCTGGTGGCGGGCGGGCTGCCCGTTTTCGAACCGGTGCGCCGGACCGTCCAGAATGCGAACGGCCGCTACGTGGTCGCCCGCGCATGGAATTACTACTACGAGCGGCTCTGGATGCTGCGCGGCATGCAGAACGTGCTGCTGGACTTCCACGCGCACCCCGACGAGATGCACCGCCTCTGCGAGGGGCTGATGGAGTTCGCGCTCGTGCTGGCGGAGGGGGCAGCCAACGCCGGGGCAGACGGGTTCAGCACCAGCAACGACCTGGGCCACCAGACCGGCCTGATGATGAGCCCGAAGACCTTCCGCGAGTTCCTGAAACCCCGCCTCGGCGCCATCGCGGAGACCTGCCGCCGCCGCGACATGGATTACTGGATACACTCCTGCGGCAACCTGATCGAGATCCTGCCCGACATGGCGGAGATCGGCGTGAGCTGCCTGCACCCGCTCCAGTACGGGGCCATGGACTGGGAGGAGGCCGCCCGCCTGATCGAGGGCCGAATGACCGCCTGGGCCGGCGCCGACGTCCAGCACATCATACCCGACGGGACGCCCGAGCAGGTGCGGGAGCACGTGCGGCATCTGGTGGACACCTTCTACCGCGCCGGCCGGGGCCGCCTGGTGGTGGCCGCCGGAAACGGCATCTGCCCGCCCACCACGCTGGAGAACCTGGACGCCTTCCTGGACGAGACCTTCCGCTACGGCCTGGAAGTCGCCGGGGACTGAGCACGGCACGGGGAACGATAATAGCTGGAAAGGTCAGGCCTGCCGGTTCCAGCTCTGACGGAAGCCCCGGCGGGAAGCGGGCTTCCCTCACTCTCGCCGTCCGGACATCTCGAATTCACCCGGATACTGGCGGCTGACGGCTTCCAACACCGACCGGGCCATTTCTGTTGCGTCCTGTGCCTGTTGCGGGCTCACGTGCCGACCACCGCCATAATCCCCCACTTCACGCAGTCTCAACAGTTCTGTGTATACCGCGCCCAGTTCTTTCGGCCACTCACCCTCCCGCACCAGAATCCTATGCACCGCTGCCTCGACCGCTGAATGCCGGGTGAACGTCCTGCCCCGCGTGGCGAACAGAGCAGAGACTGCGCAGAAAGCTGCGTAATAAGCACGCGATGCGGCCGCGTCCGGACTCAGGTCGGACTCCCGCTCCGAGACAGTCAACGCCTCGACAGCCCGCTGCCAGAGGTCTTGGGATTCTTGGCTCACAACGCCACTCCTTCCCGTTTGACGTTGCGGTAGAGGGCGTACGCGCCCTTCTCGTAATCCGCCTGGTCCACTGGGTCGGGATGGATCGGCCGGCCGAGTTCCAGGGCCAGGTCATAGGTAGCTTCAACCCCGGTCTTGATATCCTCCCAGACGTCAATCGGTCCCCGCAGCAGAACCATTATGTCTATATCGCTGTCTTCTGACGCCTCGCCCCGCGCCTCGGAGCCGTAGAGTACTACCCCCTCCAGCCGGTCACCGAACGCCTCCGACAGCCGGGCTTTCAATTCCCGATGCAGTTCTTCCCGGTTCACCTTCGCCTCCCGTCTTTCGGCCCTTTGACGTTCCCCCCCACATTATAACGGACTGCCACCGGAATGGTATCCCTACGCGGAGGACGTCCGTGCAGGTCCGTGCACGTCCGTGTGCCGTGCCCGCTACGGGCCGTTCCTGTTGCACTTTTGCGGTTCCTTCGCTATAAACGATGTTTCCCGTGGGGCGCTCCTGCCGACCTTGCGCTGCGTTCGGACGCGCCCCGACGGCCTCAGCGGCTGGAACTCATCTACGGAGGATACCGGTGGTCCGCGACATTTCCGTGCTGCCCGACTTTGAGCCCGGCAAACTCGAATTCACGCCCGTTCCCACTTTCCAATACCAGAAGACACTCCAGGAGGAGCTGGAAGAGGGCACGCTCAGCCCGGAGGACGCCCTGGACCTGCTGGAGTGGATGATGAGCATCCGCGCCTTCGAGGAGATGATCCTGGCGCTCCGGATGCAGTCCTTCGACCCACTGCGGGAGATGGGCTTCCAGTACCGCGGCCCCACCCACCTGTCCATCGGGCAGGAGGCCACCAGCGTGGGCGGCTGCTGCGGCATACGGTGGGAGGATTACATCACCAGCACCCACCGCGGACACGGCGACGCCATCGCGAAGGGCTACGTGGCCATCGCCGGCCGCACCGAGGATGAGCTGCGGGAGTGGATCGGCACGGACGAGGCAGCCGACCTCTCCGGGGACGAACTCCGCGAGGCCGCCAAAGACGAGCACGTCTATCGCACCGTCGCCGAGCTGTTCGGCAAGGACGACGGCTACTGCCGCGGGCGCGGCGGCGGCATGCACATCGCCGACTTTACCAGCGGCCACCTGGGCGCCAACGCCATCGTGGGCGGCTCGCTGGGCATCGCCACCGGGGCGGGATTGAGCCGGCGCTACTTCGACGACGGCGGCGTGGTGGTCTGCTTCGCCGGCGACGGCGCCTACAGCAACGGCGTGGTGCTGGAGTCGCTCAACTTCGCGTCCATGGACCAGTTCGCCAACGAGTTGGCGGAGAAGCCCTTCGGCCTGCCGGTCATCTACGTGATCGTCAACAACCAGTACGGCATGACCGGCCAGCAGCAGGGCGAGGTGACCGGGGTGGACTACCTGGCCCGGCGCGGCGCCGGCTTCGGCATGGAGAGCATGCACGCCGAGGTCGTGGACGGCATGAACGTGCTGGCGGTGCGGGACAGCATAGCGCGCGCCGCCGAGCAGGCCCGCGAGGGCGGCGGGCCGGTCCTGCGCGAGATGCTCTGCTACCGCTACCAGGGCCACAGCCTGAGCGATCCCCGCACGGAGTACCGCGCCAAGGAGGAGGAGCAGGCGTGGCGCGCGCTGGACCCGGTGAGCAATTTCTCCCACGAAGTCGTGGAGGCGGGCGTCGCCGGTCAGGAAACGGTGGACGAACTCCGGAAGGCCGTGGACCAGCGCCACGCAAGGGCCGCCATCCGCGCCGCCGAGGCCGCCGACCCCGATCCGAGCGAGGTGACCCGTTTCGTCTTCACCGACTCCTTCTGCGACGAGGTGCCGGAGGAGTTCGCCGATGCGGAGACGTTGGAGGAGCCGTCCCTGCCGGAGCGCAAAGAGGGCACCGTAACCTTCAAGCAGGCGCTCTTCGAGGCATTTGTCGAGGAAATGACCCGCGACGAGCGCGTGGTGGTCTACGGCGAGGACGTGGCCGACTACGGCGGCGCCTTCAAGGTGACAAAGGGCCTGCTGGAGACCTTCGGCCGGCGGCGCGTCTTCAACACCGCCATCAGCGAGGCGACGATCATCGGCAGCGGCGTCGGCGCGGCCATGACCGGGCTGAGACCCGTGGTGGAGCTGATGTACAGCGACTTCGAGTTCCAGGCCGGCGACCAGCTCTTCAACCAGGCCGCCAAGTGGCACTACATGAGCGGTGGCCAGACCACTGTGCCCATGGTGGTGCGCAGCTCGGTCGGCGCCGGCAAGGGCTATGGTGGGCAGCACAGCCAGGCCCTGGAGGCCCACGCCACCCACACCCCGGGCATGGTGGTGGTCTGCCCCGCGACCCCGCGCGACGCCAAGGGACTGCTCAAGAGCGCCATCCGGGACGATAACCCGGTGCTGTTCGTCGAGTCGCAGGCGCTCTACAACATCCGCGGCGAAGTGCCGGAGGGGGACTACCTGGAGCCGATCGGCAAGGCGGCCGTCCGCCGCGAGGGCGCCGACGTCACCATCGTCGCCTGGAGCCTGATGGCCCACCGCATGATCGAAGCGGGCGAGGTGCTGGCCGAGGAGCACGACGTGGACGCGGAGCTGATTGACCTGCGGACGCTGATCCCGACCGACATGGAGACCGTGCTGGCCTCGGTGCGCAAGACCGGCCGCTGCGTGGTGGCCTGCCAGGCGGTGAAGACGGGCAGCTTCACCGCCGAGATCGCCTCGCGCATCCAGCGGCAGGCGTTCGACTACCTGGACGCGCCGGTGCAGCGGATCGGGTCGGCGGACGCCATATCGCCGCAATCGAAGGTGCTGGAAGACCGTTACCTGCCCGGCGTCGAGGAGATAGTGCAGGCGGCCCTGGAGGTCTGCTACGTGGCGGACTGAGGCCGGAGCCACAAATGCGCGGAGGCATCAGATGGGCAATGCCCGAGAAAGCCTGGGCACTCGGCTTGTGGCGGCCGCGCGGGACAATCCCGTGCTCACGCTGGCCGTCATCCTGGCCGCCGGCATCGGGGGCTGGTTCGCGATCATGTATTTCTTCCCCGGCCAGAGCCGGCGCGTGCTGAAGGTGATTCGTTCAACCCGCACCGCCATCGTGGAGCGGGACTTCGACGCCGCCCTGGAGCACGTCTCGAAGCGGTTCTACACCGACGGCGTGGATCGGGACGACCTGAACGCTGCCCTCCATGGGATTCCCCCGGAAGCGCTGCCGACGCGGATCGTGCTGCGCGTGGTCGAGCAGGACGTCAGCGGCCACGAGGCCCTCGTCATCGTGGTCGTCCACAGCAGCAACAACATCCGGCGCATCACCAGCGAATGGATGATAATTCTGGAGAAGGCACAGGGTCGCTGGCAGATCCTGAGGTGCCGCCCCCGCCTGATAGGCAACCGCGAGGCCGACGGCCTCGACTCTCTGCTCAAACGGGGCCTGCGCGGCGGGGATTGAGCCACCGCGCTCACTCCCCGTCGGGAGAGCCGGCGTTGAGGGTTACGGAATCGCCCTTTTCGCAGCCGAGGAGGCGAGCGGCGGAGCTCTGGTTTACGGCCACCTCCAGGTAGCCGCTGCTGCCGATCAGGGCCAACAGCTCGCCCTCGGGGCGGTCGGCGTAGGAGTTGGCCAGGCCCTTCATGTGGCGCCGCTTGACGCTGACCTCCAGCTCATCCTTCGGCACGTCGAAGGTGCGCTGGATGGTGGCGCGGCGGATGTTAGTGATCAGGTTGCCGAACTGGTCAATGTAGATGATCTGGCCCCGCAGGCTGCCGTCGGCGGCGCGGACGGGTTTGGGCAGCTTGAGCTGGTGGATGTGCCGCGCGGGCGGGCCGAGTTGCGCGGGCTCGACGCCCTCGGCCAGGTGCGCGGCCACGGGGGCGAAGATGTCCCGCCCGTGGAAGGTGCTGCTGGGGTCGGCCAGGAAGTAATCGTCGTTGGTGACCCGCCGCACCTCGCCCCGGCCGCACTCGTCGGCGATGACGCTCAGCAGACCGTTGTCCGGCGCCAGGAAGATCTGTTCGTTGGTGACCATGCACAGGATGTCGCGGTCGGTGCCCACGCCGGGGTCCACCACGCAGGTGAAGATGCTCTGGCCCGGGAAGTAGCGATAGGAGGCCGCCAGCACGAAGGCCGCCTCGGCCACGTCCTGCGGCACCACGTTGTGGGACAGGTCAATGATGTCCGCATCGCGGCTGATGTTGCGGATAACGCCCTTCATAACGCCGACGTAGCTGTCCCGAAACCCGAAATCGGTCAGCAACACGATGTTGGGCGGCGGCGATTTGTGCAGTGAAAAACGTGCCATCGAATAACCGTCCTCTGAGTAATCCAAAGCCCCCGGAAGTACCGTCGAATTCTAATACGAAGGCCCGCTTCTTGCAAGCTGAGGCCGGGGGCGAATTCGCTTTGTCCCGGCCCCTGTGCCGGGTAGAATATGCCCTGTGCCTGGAGTTCTACGGAGGGACACGTCCATCTCAGCGTTTGCCCTGAACACCCTGTCGCTGCTGCTTCTGGTGGCGGCGGCGCTGGCCTTCACGCGCCAGGAGAAGGCGGTGCTCTATGCCTGCGGCGCGCTGTTCGTGCCGGCAGCCGGGGGCGCGGCAGTGCTGATCTTCGGGGAGTGGAACGCCGCCTTTACCGGGGCGTTGCTGGCGTTCACGCTGGGGGTGTCGCTGCTGCTCCTGCTGCTCTACTGGGTGGACCGCACTTTCGCGGCCTTCTGCCTGCAGATGACCTACCCCGCCATGCTGATGTGGCTGCTCTGGCCGGCGCTGGTGGTGGTGAACATCTTCGGCCTGGCGATCATGACGGTCTTTTGACGACGGGCCGCCTACGGCGGCATGAAGGGCAGGGACCGTGGCAAGCCTGAGGCCGGTGTGGCGCAGGCGCCCGCGCCTGCGGTCGTTCCGAACGGCGCTACCCGCTGCCCTCCACGTACTCCCTCAACGTCAGCGCATTCTGCACCGACCACCCCTGCGCGTCGTTGTTGAAGTAGGCGTAGACGTCCAGCCCCTGCTCCAGGTATTCGCGCACCCAGCGGGCGTGGGCGCCGAGCTGCTTCTCGCTGTAGCAGCCCCACGTGTCGGCGCCGTGGAACCGCAGATACACCCAGTCCGCCGTGATCTCGTGCGGATGGTCTTCGATCATGTCGTGGATGCACAGCGCCGCGCCGTGCTCGCGCAGCAGGTCGAAGACCTCGTCGCAGAGCCAGGTCTCATCGCGGAACTCCAGCGCCCAGCGCCGGCCCGAGGGCGCGGCTTCCAGGAAGCCCCGCAGCCGCTCCGCGTTGACGTGCCAGTTGGGCCGGAGCTGCACCAGTATGGGGCCCAGCGTCTCCACCAGCCGCCGCGCACGCTCCATGAACAGGCCGATGGTGTCCTCCGGGTCCTTCAGGTGCTTCAGGTGGGTGCCATAGCGGCTGAACTTCAGCACGTAGAGGAAGTCCTCGGGCGCCTGCTCGCGCCACTTGTCAAAGGTCTCGGCGTCGGGCAGGTGGTAAAAGGTGTTGTTGACTTCGACGGTGTCGAAGTGCTGCGAGAAGTGTTCGAACCACCGGTCGCGCGGCAGGCCCTCGGGGTAGAAGACGCCCTCCCAGTGGTCGTATTGCCAGCCGGACGTGCCCACGCGGAAGTTTCCCGCTTCACCGGCCACGGCACAACTCTCCCAGTTTGCGGAAGTCGGCCCGGCTGCCCGCCTTCGGCCCGGGAAACCGCATGCCGGCGGCCGGGTGATAGGTGACCAGGCACCGGCGCCCGTTCCACTCGCGCAGTTCGCCGTGCAAGTCCCCGAGCTTGCCCGTCAGCCCCAGCACGCACTCCATCGCCACCTTGCCCAGCAGCACGATCAGCTCCGGATCAACAATCTCGACCTGCCGCTCCAGCCAGAGGTCGCGGCAGGTGGTCCACTCTTCCCGGGTGGGATTCCGGTTCTCCGGCGGCCGGCACTTCACGGTGCTGGTCACGAACACCTCGCCCCGCTCCAGCCCCGCCTCGGCCGGCCTCTCGTCGAAGAAGGCCCCCGACCGGCCGCAGAACGGCCGTCCCTCGACATCCTCCTGCTCGCCCGGCCCCTCGCCGATGAAAAAGACCTGCGCGTCGGCCGGTCCTTCGCCCGGCACCGCGTGAATGCGGGTGCGGTGCAGCGGGCAGGCCGGGCACCGCCGGATGCGGCTGTGCAGCTTCTCAAGCTCCTCGGCCGCGTTCTTGCTCACGCCCCGATCCCCCCGAAGTGTCACTCCCCGCGTTCCATCTCCGCGATGCGGGGGAACAGAGCTTCCTCCTCTGTCTCCAGGTGCCGCACCAGGAGGTCCTCGAGGTCCGCCAGCTCATCGTAGAACTCCCGCAGGCCCTCACCCGCGTCCTCGGGCAGGTCGTACTCTGCTCCCAGCCGGCGGATCTCGTCTATGGCCTGCAGGGCGGTCTGGTGCTCCTCGTGCAGCTCCTGGATCTCCGCCCCGCGTGCTTCGGGTTTCTCCGTGCCTTCCTCCTCCGCGCGTAGCAGATCGCGCACATGGGGAAAGACCTCCTGTTCCTCCACGGTCAGATGCTCCTCCAGCTCGTTCCGCAACGCGGTGAGCTGGCGCCCCAGGTCGGCCAGGCGCACCTCGTGCTCGGTGCGCTGCGCGGTCAGCTCCTTGTCCAGCAGCGCCCGCAGCCGGGGCAGCTTCTCCCGCATGATCGTGCTGTTCTCTCGCTCCAGGCGGTTCAGCAGTTCGTCCAGCGGCTGCTCCTCGGGCAGTTCCTCCACGGGCGATTCCATTTCCGGCGGTTCGTTGCCCATCTCCTCTGCGTCTCCCTGTTTTCTGATTGGGAATCTTCGTTCACTCGCGTTCTGGCTGGCACTCCGGGCAGAAGTAAGTGGTGCGCTGCCCGGTCTTGATGCGGCGTATCTCGGCGGAGCACCGGGGGCAGGCCTCGCCCTCGCCGCGGTGGTGGATCAGGTAATCGGACGGCAGGTCCCGCGCGTCGGACCCCCGCTCGATGGAGGTCTTCAGAACCCGCCCGATGGCTTCGTAAAGCCCTTTCAACTCCTCGTCGCTCAACCGGTCTATCGTCGTCTCCGGGTGCAGCCGGGCCTGGAAGAGCACCTCGTCCACGTAAACGTTGCCCAGCCCGGCGATGATGTGCTGGTTCATCAGGGTTCTCTTCAGCCCGCCGCGCCGTCCGGCCATGATCCGCTCGAACTCGTCTCGCCAGACCGACAGCGCGTCCGGCCCCAGGGCGTGGGCCTCCACGAACTCCGCCGGCCCGTCCTCCAGCGAGACGCGGCCGAGCATCCGCTGGCAGTCGTAGGCCAGGTGATACCCGTTCTCGAAGTCGAACCGCACGCGCACGTGGCCGGGCTCGTCTTCGAGCTGCTTGAAATACTTCAGGTTGCCGGTCATGCCGAAGTGCAGCCGCAGCCACGGCTCGCCGTCCGTCTCGACCAGCAGGTTTTTCCCGTGCCGCGTGCTGGACTCGAACGCCCGCCCGCTCAGCGCCTCCCGCAGCCGCCCCGGCGAGACGCCCTTAAGGACATAGTCACGCCCCACCCGGACGTCCGCGACGTGCTGGTGCAGGGAGGTGGCGTCCAGGTAACGTTTCATCGCCGCAACATCCGGCAACTCAGGCATGGCCGCCCCCGCTGCGAACCCCACATTCAGGCCCTGCCCCAGGGACCTTAGGTATAAACTACCGGGAGTCCCCTTCCGTGGCAAACCGGCACAGTCACTGATCCAGCACTTCCCGGCGGCGTTGTCTCCACTCCTCGGTCCCCTCGCCCAGCCGGTCGGTGATAGGCATGTCCTTCACGCGGCGGGCGGTGCCGCCGCCGGCGCGGGCGGCCATGGCCTCGACCTCCAGGTCCACCTGCACCTCGCGCGTGGAATACACCACGGCCGATATCGTCTCCCGCCCCTCGTCGAGGCAGACTCGCGCCCGCGTGTGACCGTCAATGACGTATGGCCTGCCCATCCGCCCGCGATAGACCACGATGGGGTCGTCCCGTCGAAAGCCTTCCTCGCGAACGAGCCGGTATTTGACCAGTTCAATCTCCGACTGCGTTGCCCACAGGGACCGGACATCCACGTCACCCAGCCGCTGGCGGACCTCGGTATGGTGCTTTTTCCGGATATACTCGGCCCAGTTTTTGCCCTCGGCGTACATAACCGGTCGTTCCGTTATGCGCTTCCCAAAAGTGCTTCGGCCCTCAGCCCCCGCCTTCGGCCGCCACGGCGCTTACCTTTTTGCGGTATTCCTCTCGCTCCGTCTTGTATTGCTCGAGCTGGTTTTCCTGCTCGGGCAGCGGCGTGTTAAACATACATGCGGTCATGTGATACATGACCTCCGCCCCCCTCCACCATGGCCTCCAGGACCTCCAGGTCATTGATGCTGCCCTTGACCACGTTTACGCGGTCGGCCTCCGGAATCCGGTAAGCGCGGGGGCTGTCGGGTCGGCAGGTGGTGTTGACGCGCCGCACGTCCGGAAACTGCGCCGGCAGCACCTTGACGAACTGGCTGCCCACGGTCCCCGTGCCGCCGGTCACGGTGGCGGTCTCGAACGGAAACACGGATCGGTCGAACTGAGGAGGTGAATCCTGTGCGCGCTGCATGAATGTCCCCTGAAGCAAACATCGGACGGAAACCCCTGGAACCAGCAGCACAGTATAGCACGCGCAGGTGCAGCCGTTAAGCGAACCAGGCGCGGTGCATCTGGGGCTGGTCAGTCGGAGTCCCTGCAGGGGGTGCCGGCCCGTGGGCCACCTCTGTCATTGCGAGCCCGCGCCGTCTGCGGGCGCGGCAATCCCGCCGTTTCGGTGAGAGACCCGCGCAGACGGACGCACACGGCGAGGTCCGGTCAGTCGGACTCGGGCGCCTCATCGCGTCGCCGTGGCCGTCGGGGCCGGTCGCCCCGGGCCGGTCTGCGAGGAGGGCGGCGCCCCTCGGGCAACTCGACCTCCTCGCGGCCCGTCAGGTTGCGGACCAGGAACTCGATGGGCGACATCGGCGGCTCCGGGCCGTCCCTGTAGACCACGGTGCATTCCACGCCCAAAGGTTCCAGCTTCTCCTGCAGCGTCAGGCCGTGCAGCGGGTGGTGGATTATCGCGCCCATGGGGGTATCGGGTGTGACCTGCTTGCCGACGTTGTAGACCAGATACACCGGCGGGTCGTCGGCCGTGGCGTGCTCGATCGGGGCGCACTCCTCGAAGAGCGCAATCAGTTCCGGCGAGGGCGGGCCTTCCTCCCTCTCGCCGTACATCAGCGGGAAGCTGCGGTGCTCCAGGCCGCGCGTCAGGCCGATCTCGCGCCAGAATCGAGGGTCGTAGGAGACCTGAGCGCCGCCCACCTGCGCGCAGGTCAGGCGGGTGGACTGCCTGAGAACGGGGTCCTTCGCCTTCGGGTCCGCCAGGTCGTCATGGAAGGCCAGCCACAGGCTGATGCCCGCCCCCGCGCTGCCGCCGGTCGCCGCGAACTTCTCCGGATCGAGGTTGTAGCGCTCCGCGTTGTGGCGCAGCCACTGCACCGCCCGCGCGCCGTCGTGGAAGGGCGCCGGCATGGGATTGCTGGTGATGAACCGGTAGTGGATCGCCGCGACCGAGATGCCGTTGGCGTGCATGGCGCGGATGAGGCCCGGCGAGACGCTCCGCTTGTCCCCACCCACGAAACCGCCGCCGTGGATGTAGATCAGCAGCGGCGTCGGCTCCTCCGAATCGGCCGGGTAGAGGTCCAGCACGTTGCGCTCGTGGGGGCCGTAGGAGACGTCCGCGTGGGTAGGCGGCAGGGCGTCCGGCCTGGCGCGTTCGCGCATGCGCGAAGCCATGGACTCGCGCAGCTCTTCGAGCGTCACCGCGCCGTCACCGTCGGCGTCGGCCCGCTCGATGATCTCCGGCCGGCGGACCTCCCCGGCGGTCAGGCGGCCGTCGCCGTCCCGGTCCATCCGCCGGAAGTGCTCCTCCAGCCGCCCTCCTGCCTGGCCGCCGGCCCAGGCGACGGCGGGGAACAAAAGCGTCAGCACGACCAGGAACTTCTTCATCGCGGCCTCCCGTTCTCAAGAATACTCAGTTCACGGGATTTAACGGACGGCAGCGGAATATCCTGCGGCGGTCGGCGGCCCTTTCATTCCTCCTCGTCCGATTCGCCGGCACCGATCTTGTCCTCATCGCCGCTTAGCAAGCGGCGGATGTTGCTGCGGTGGAGCCATATTACGAACAGGCCGCCGAAGGTGGTGAGCGCCATGAGGTAAATCGGCGCCGGCCACCGGTCCATGTTCAAGAGCCAGACCGCCAGCGGCAGCGCGGCGGCGGCGGCGATGGAGGCCAGCGATACGTAGTGGGTGAACAGGAACACCGCGCCCCAGACGCCGGCGGCGATCAGCAGCGACCACGGCGCCAGCACCAGGAAGACGCCCGTGCTGGTGGCCACCGCCTTGCCGCCCTTGAAGCGCAGATAGACCGGGAAAACGTGCCCCAGAATGGCCGCCAGCGCGGCGCCGACCACCCAGGGATGCGGCGCGAAAGCGGTCTCCGGGAACAGATGCCCGGCCAGCGACACGGCAGCCAGCGTGGGCAGGAAGCCCTTGGAGACGTCCAGCAGGAAGATGAGCGGGAAGAACTTGAACCCCAGCACCCGTGCGGCGTTGGTGGCACCTACGTTGCCGCTGCCCACCTCCCGGATGTCCACCCCTCGCAGCAGCCGGGGCAGCATAAAGGAGAAGGGCACGGCCCCGTAAAGGTAGGCAAACAGGGGCAGTATGTAGAGCCACAGGCGCATCGTGAGTCCCCGGAACTCGACGGAAGCCGACGCATATCAATATAGAGAAAACCCACGCGCGTGTAAAGACGGTTGCCGCACCACGTCCCCGGCGGGCCAGCGGGACGTAATGCTAACCGGGGCGAGAGGCACGGGCAGGCCGTTATAAGGAGTGCGGCGGCTTGTACGCGTTTAGCGTCGACTCCCCTGAGGAACTACGTGGAAGCATGCCCACCACGGCTCTGTAAGAGCCGCACCTATCAGCCCGGGGCAAGCCCGCAGGGTGCCGCCCTGGGAGCAGGGCGTAGAAACCCATAAAGCCCTGCAGGGGCTTGACATAGCGTTCAGAAGCCAATTCGCCACGAGCCACGGGCCAACCGACGCCGTCATGTCACGATATGCTCGGTCAGGGAGGTCGGGCGGGGCGTAGCGGCGTAGCTTTGTTCCGCCCCTATAGGGCTCATGGGTTGGTGGTGCCTCATGACCCAGGGCTGCGCCCGTTGGGCTTGCCCTGGGCTCTTATGTCCCGCCCTTGCAGGGCGAAAGCGGTGCTTCGAAGGCATCCGGGTCGGATATGAGGGGCGGAGTGCCCTACGAACCTTTTCGGTTGACCGGGCTAAACGCGTACGGCGGCTTGACGCCGCACTCCAAATGTACCCCCGTGCTCGCACGTTTCTACTGCCTTGTCGGAGGGTGACGTGGTGCAACGTTAGCCCGGAAGAACGGGGCCATGGCCAACGCGTCACACGCGTCTGCCGCCCGTTTTGGACGTTTGACACCGGGGCGTAACGCCTTATGCTCATGTGCGGGACACTGCCATATCTCAAGAATGAGGTGGAGGAATGACCATGGCCGACGGTCTCGTGCAGCGTGTCGTGATGGTGGTGGCATGGGCGATTCTCGCCGGAGCGTTCTTCCCCCGCGTTTGCAGTGTGACGGGGGCCGAGGCGCCGCGCTGGCGGGCGTTGGTCTCGCCGGCAGGACGCGTCAGACTATCCCTCAAAGGGCACAGAGTGGCTGAGATCGAACCCGGGCTCTATGAGGCAGGCTGGCAGGGCGGCGGGTTCTCACCCGGTTCCCCTGGCGAGACCGATCAGCCCTTGCGGGGCAGGATTAACGCGCGGAGCGGTGCGGTCGTAGACACGGAACTCCGCGTGCAGGAGGTACCCGGTGGCATGCGGCTGGCCTATCGGCTGACGCCGCGCTCCTCGCTGCAGCTCAACGCGCTTTTCGTTGCCTTAAACCTGCCCATGCACCTGGCCGCGGGAGAGGGCTTTGCGGTGGACGGGGAAGCCCATGAAATACCAACCGATTTCAACGAGACCGGGCTCTACAGCGGGCAGACGCGGGACGTGGCACTGCGGCTCCGAGGCGGCCGCGAGCTGCGGCTGGCCGTGGACCCACCGCAACGCGTGCTGGTGCAGGACAACCGCCGGTGGGGGCCCAGCCTGGTCGTGCGCATCGGGCCGTCGTGGGGCAGCCCGGAGCGCTGGCCCGCGGGCAAATCTCTGGACATCTCGTTCTCACTCAGCACACCGGAGGGGATGGACGTGGAATTCGACCTCCCCGTTACGCTGCAGGCCGGGGAGGACTGGATACCCCTCGACCTGGAGATGGACATCGAACCCGGCTCCGCCCCGGATTTCTCCGGGATGGGCCAGCTCGACCCGCCGGCGGGCAAGCACGGGCGGGTGATCGCGCGCGACGACGGCACGTTCGCCTTCGCGGAGCGCCCGGACCGGCCGCAGCGCTTCTACGGGGTCAACCTCTGCTTCGGCGCCCATTACCTGCCGCACGCGGAGGCCGACCGGCTGGCGGAACGGTTGATGCGCCTGGGCTACAACACGGTCCGCTTCCATCATTACGAGCGCGATCTGGTGGACCGCTCCGGCGGCAACTCGCTCGACCTGAAGGGGAAAGAACTGGATCAACTCGACTACCTCTTCGCCGCACTGAAGGAGCGCGGCCTCTACATGACGACCGACCTGTTCGTCTCCCGCCCCGTCTTCGCCCGCGAGGTCTGGCCGGGAGCCGAAGGCGCCATGGAGATGAACGACTACAAGATGGCCGTCCTGGTCAACGACCGCGCGCGGGCGAACCTGCAGGAGTTCACCCGCCGGCTGCTCGGGCACCGCAATCCTTACACCGGCGTGACCTGGGCCGAGGACCCCGCCCTGGGGTGGATCAGCCTGGTCAACGAGGGCAATTCGGCGAACTTCATCGCCGGGGTGAGCGGCCGGCTGGCCGATGACTGGCGCCGCGCCTGGAACCGCTACCTGGCCGACCGCTACGGAAGCCGGGAGAGGCTGCGAGACGCCTGGGGCAGCGAGCCCGAGGGCGACCCGACGGCCGGCACTGTCCCGCTGCCGCCGAGTTACCGGGAAGACTCACAGCGCGGGCACGATTTCGCGATGTTCCTCGCCCACACGGAACTCGACTTCTTCCTCCACATGAAGCGCTTCCTGCGCGAGGAACTCGGCTGCCGGGCGCTGCTGACCAACATGAACGGCTGGACCTACCCGCTGCCGATGCAGGCATTGCGGCGAGAGTTTGACTACGCCGACGAGCATTTCTACGTGGACCATCCGCACTTCATCGAGCGCCGCTGGCGCCTGCCCGCCCGCTGCGGGAACACCAATCCGGTGAGGACCGGTAGAGTGGGCGGCCTCGATGACTGCTTCAGCAATCCGCTGGACCAGCCGTTGACCGTCAGCGAATACAACTACGCCTTCCCGAGCAAGCACCGCGCCGCCGGGGGCCTGTTGACGGGTGCCCTGGCCGCGCTGCAGGGCTGGGACACCATCTGGCGCTTCAGCTACAGCCACAGCCGGGAGGCCGTCGCGGGACCGGTCCGCGCGGCGTATTTCAATCTGTCCTCCGACGCGCTGAACCAGGCAAGCGACCGCGCCGCCCTCTGCCTGCACCTGCGCGGTGACATGCGGCCCGCGCCGCACACCGTGGCCGTTGCCGCCACGCGCGACCAATTGCTGGAATCGCTGGAGACCTACCACGACATAACGCCGCCGTGGCAGCAACTGGCGCTGATCACCGGCGTGGGCACGTTCGTGGGCGACCGCCCCGGCCGCGTCCCGGCCGACCTGATCCTGCCCCTCGGCGACGCGAGCGGCTGGCGGGGCGGCGACGTACTCTCCGCCGCGCCCTACGACGACGGCGCCGGCCCCAAGCTCATGGAGGCTATGCGCACGCGCGGCTGGCTGGCCGGCAACCGCACCGACCCGGAGGCGGGCCGGTTCGAGAGCGAGACGGGCGAGCTGCTCATTGACGGCGAGGCGGGCGTGATGGCCGTCCGGACGCC
>CAYVBE010000017.1:0-37671 GCA_964448935.1 uncultured candidatus Brocadiaceae bacterium | reverse complement strand
TACTCCAGCGGGATGGGCCAGACCTCCTGCGCCACCACGTTGACCGCCCCGTGCTGCTGCTCCACCTGCCCCTCGACGCGGTAGCAGCCGGGGCCGGCTATGCACGCCCCGCACCGCCGATACGTTTCCGGGAACAGCACTATCTCCACCACGCCGTGGCGGTCCTCCAGGGTTAGGAACTTCATGTATTCCCCGTTTTTGGTGACCGCGCGCCGCGTGGTGACCAGCCAGCCCAGGCAGGTCACGGTCCGGTCGACGTATTTGGGCAGGTCGAAACTCGGCACGGCGTTGAGCCGCCGCAGCCGCCCGTTCCACGCCTCCAGCGGGTGGCCGGAGTGGCTGAACCCCAGCGTCTTCAGCTCCCACAGCACGCGCTGTCGCAACGAGTAGGCCGGCTGCCGCGGCACCGGGATCGGCGGCACCGGCGCCGCGTCGCGGATGGTGAACAGCGCACCCGGCTCCGTACCGGTCCGGTTCTTCCGGTCCGGGATGCGCTCCATCTTCAGCAGCAGCGTGGGACGGGCGAGGCCGAAGGAATCGAAGGCGCCGCTCAGGATCAGGTTCTCCAGTTCCCCCCGCTCGGGGGCGACCCGCGCGCAGAAGTCCTCCAGCGAGCGGAACTCGCCTTCCAGCCGCTCCCGAAGCGTGCGCTCGACGGTCTTGCGGGTCAGGGAGCGGACGAACTCCAGTCCCGGCCGCACGGCGCCCTCCTCCGCCCGGCACTCCACGTCGCTGCGGTTCACGCAGGGCGCCAGTATCCGGACGTTGAAACGCCGGGCGTCCTCCAGGTAGGCGCGCGGGTCGTAGAAGCCGGCCTTGTTGGCGATGACGGAGGCCAGGAACTCCGCCGGATAGTGGGCTTTCAGGTAGGCGGCCTGGTAGGAGATGTGCCCGTAGGTGGTGGCGTGGGCCTTGCAGTAGGAGTAGGAGGCGAAGTCCTCCACGCGCTTCCATATCTGCCCGGCCACCTCCCTGTCCACGCCCCGCTCCACGGCGCCCCGGACGAACTGCTCCCGCAGGCGGCGCAGCTTCTCCAGGCTGCGGTCCTTGGAGATGTGCTTGCGCAGCTCGTCGCCCTCGGCCAGGGAGAAACCCGCCACCGCCCGGGCAACCCGCAGGATGTCCTCCTGATAGAGCATCACGCCGTGGGTCCCTCCCAGGGCCTCTTCCAGGAGCGGGGTGGGGTGGCGGACGGGCTCCTCGCCGCGCCGGCGGCGGATGAAGGCGTGTTTCATGCCGCTGCTGGAGGGTCCGGGCCGGATGAGCGAGAGCCCCTGGATGAGGTCCATGATAGTCTCGGCCCGCAGCATCTGCAGGAGCTGCCGCATGCCGGGTGATTCGATCTGAAAGCAGCCCATCGTGCGCCCGCTGCGCAGCACGGCGGAGGTGCGGGGGTCGGGGTCCGGCAGGTCGTCCAGTGGCACCCGCACCCCGCGGTTTTTCTCCACCGCCTCCGCTGCCTCCGCCACGATGGACAGCGATCGCTGGCCCAGCAGGTCCATCTTGACCAGCCCTATCTCCTCGATGGCGTCCATCTCATATTGTGTCACCACGATGCCCTTGGTGCTGTTCTCCAGCGGGGTGTACCAGGTCAGCGGCCGGTCGCCGATGACCAGCCCGCCCAGGTGGATGCCCGGGTGCCGCGTGTAGCCGTCTATGCTGAGCGCCGTGCGGACCACCGTTTTCCAGGGCTCCCGGTCAACGGGGAAATCGGCCATTTCGGGAAAGGTCTCCATCGCCTCCTCGATGGACCGGGCGCCGTAGTGGGGCAGTTTCTTGCTGTGGGCGTCTATCTCGTCCTGCGGCAGTCCCATCACCCGGGCCACGTCGCGGAAGGCCGACCGCGCGCGGAACGTGCAGTGGGTGGAGACCATGGCCACCCTGTCCGCTCCGAAACGGCGATAGACGAAGTCAATCACCTCGTCCCGCCGGCGCCAGCAGAAGTCTATGTCAATGTCCGGAACGTCGGTGCGGAACTCGTTCAGGAAGCGTTCGAAGGGTAGGTCGAACTTGATCGGGTCCACTGCGGAGATGCCCAGGCAGTAGGACACGACGCTGTTGGCCGCCGAACCACGCCCCACGTGCGGGATGCCCTCGCGTTCGGAGAACTGCACGATCTCACGTACCACCAGGAAATACTCGCAGAAATTGAGCATCTCGATGACGCCCAGCTCACGGTTGATCCTCTCCCTCACGGTCGGATTCAGGCGGCCGTAGCGGCGCCGGGCGCCCTCCATGGCCACCTCGCGCAGTTGGCCGGCAGGGGTCCGGCCCGGTTCCAGGTCGGCCTGCGGGAAATGGGGTGTTTCCAGGTCCAGCTCCAGAGCGCACGCCTCGGCGATGCGGAGGGTGTTGCGCATTGCCTCCTGCCGTACGGCGGCCGGCAGCCGCGCCGCCACCTGCTCCGCCGGCTGGAAGAAACTCCGCTTCCCGGCCAGCATCTTCTCTTTTTTGAGCAGGTTTTTCAGGCTTACGTTCTCTCGGATGGCGCTGACCACGGCGTGGGTGTGGCGGTCCTCGGGCCGCAGGCAGTTCACGTTGACCGTGGCAACCGGGGGTATGCCCAGGCGGTCCGCCACGTCGGCCACGGGTCGGCGGTCCTCCGCACTGCGTCGGTGGGGGGCGGTGGCCCGAAGGGCGGGGCAGCGGGTCTCGAAGGAGTGGGGCGTGTCGGCCCGCGCCTCGGCGTACAGGCGGCCCTCCGGCAGCCTGCCGTGCAGCCGCCGCAGCAGGGAGGCCGTGGCCGAGAGCACGAACAGCCCCTCCGGCGCCGTTGCGATGCTGCGCGCGATATCGTATCCGGAATCATCCTCCTCACCGGTCTCCGGCCGCCGGTGTTCGGTGTAGTGGAGCCGCCTTTCGGTGATGATGCGACAGAGGTTGGCGTAGCCCCGTCGGTCGGCGGCCAGGCAGACGCACTGCTGCCCGCCGTGCACGATCTCCGCCCCCAGGATGGGCTTGACGCCGGCCGCCCGCGCGGTCCGGTAGAAGGAGACCGCGCCGTATAGCCCGTTGGTGTCGGTCAGGGCCAGCGCGGGCAGGCCGGCCCCGGCGGCCGCCTCGACCAGTTGGCCGATGGTTGCGGCGCCCTGCAGCAGGCTGTAGTTGGAATGGACGTGGAGATGTGTGAAGTCCATGGCGCCGCCCTGAAACACGGGTATAGTCTATATGGGACTATACACGGTATCAGGCAGCGGGTCAAGGGAGGGAGGAAATCTCGGGAGATCGGCGCCTTCGGTCTCTTCAAGGCGCCCAGTTCACCGGGTCGGTCAGCCAGCCTTCCAGGAGGACGTCGTCTCCGGAGCGGGAGATTGCGACGTTCCGCAGCCGGCGCGCCTCGCTCATCTCCCCCAACCCTACGCCGGCCACGGCGCTCGGGGCCTCTCGACCGCCCACGATCGCCGGCGCGATGAACGCCATCACCCGATCCACCTCGCCCGCGTCCAGGAAGCTGCCCAGCACCTCGCTGCCGCCCTCGACCAGGACGTTCGACATCTCGCGCTTTCCCAGCTCTCCCAGCAGGGCGCCGGGGTCCACCCGCGTGGGTTGATCGGTGAGGGTGGGGAGCGGAAGGGCGGTGCACCCGGCCTTCAGCAGCGGGTCCAGCCCCTCCGGCGGGTTCTCTTTCGGGCAGGCCAGCAGCACGGGGGCCTCGTCAGCCGTCTGCACAAGCCGGCTGTCGTGGCTCGGGACACCCCGTCCGCAGAGCACCAGACGGGCCGCGGTGCGGCGCTTCTCGGCGTCGCGGCAGGTCAGCAGCGGGTCGTCCTGCCGGGCGGTGCGGCCGCCCACGATGATGCAGTCCACGATGCCCCGTACCTCATGGACGCGCCGGCGGGACTCCGGACCGCTGATCCACCGGGAATCGCCCGTGCGCGTGGCGATTTTGCCGTCCGCCGTCATGGCCCACTTGGCGATCACCAGCGGCTTGCCCACGGCGGCCAGCTTGAAGAAGGCCGCGTTCCCGCGCACGGCCTTCTCCCGGCAGAGCCCGACCTGGACCTCGACGCCGGCTTTGCGCAGGAGTTCGACTCCCTTCCGGTGGGTCTTCGGGGTGGGGTCGAGGACCGCGATCGCGACGCGTTGCACGCCCGCCTCGACCACCCGCGGCGCGCAGGGCGGCGTCTTGCCCTGGTGCGCACAGGGCTCCAGGGTGACGTACATGGTGGCGCCCCGGGCGCGTTCCCCGGCATCTTCCAGGGCCATCGCCTCGGCGTGAGGGCCGCCGTAGGGCTGGGTGTGGCCGCTCCCCACGATCCGGCCGTCGCGCACGAGGACGGCCCCGACGGGGGGATTGGGTTCGGCCAGACCACGGGCCTCCCGGCCCAGCTCGATCGCCTGCCCCATCCAGCGCCGGTCGTGCGGACTGAACGTCATGGTGGTTTCCCTGTGAACGGAGGGGTGTCATATCAGCCTGCGAGACCGAATTATACAGCGGTCCAACGCTTGATTCAAAAACTGCGTGTGGCTACAATGCCGGTGCGTTGAAAACGCTTTCCAGAGGAATGCCTAATGCTGAGCAATAACGACCGGGAGCGGTTCGCATACGATTTCGAGCGGCCCATCCTGGAGATCGAGAAAGAAATCAGGACCCTGGCCGAGCAGGCTGCCTCCGAGCACCAGGACCTGAGCGACAGAATCGAGCAGCTCGAACGGCAACGGGACGAACTGCTGGAGCAGACCTTCGGCAATCTGACCGCCTACCAGCGGGTCTGCCTGGCGCGCCATCCGCAGCGGCCCCATCCGATGGATTACGTGCGGATGATCTTCACCGATTTCATCGAGCTGCACGGCGACCGCCGTTTCGGCGACGACGCGGCGCTGGTGACGGGGCTGGGCCGGCTGGACGATTACGACGTGATGATCCTGGCCCAGCACAAGGGCCGCGAGACGAAGGAGAAGATGGAGGCCAACTTCGGGATGCCCCGGCCGGAAGGCTATCGCAGGGCGCTGCAGAAGATGAGGCTGGCCGAGAAGTTCGGCCTGCCCGTCGTCTGCCTGATAGACACGCCCGGCGCCGCTCCCAGCGTCGGCGCGGAGGAGCGCGGACAGGCCATGGCCATAGCCGAGAACATCTTCGTGATGTCCGGCCTGGAGGTGCCCATCCTTCTGGTGGTGACGGGCGAGGGCTGCAGCGGCGGCGCCCTGGGGATCGGCGTGGGGGACCGCTTCGCCATGCTGGAGAACGCCTACTACAGCGTCATAAGCCCCGAGGGGTGCGCCGCCATCCTGTGGCGCGACGGCGACAAGGCCCCCGAGGCCGCCGAAGCCCTCAAGCTGACCGCCGAGTATATGCTGGAAGCCGGCATCATCGAGACCATCATCCCCGAGCCGCTCGGCGGCGCACATCGCGATCCTCAGCGCACCGCACGGGAGGTCGAGAGCTGGCTGAGCGATACCCTCGACGAACTGACGGGCGAGCCGATAGACCGCCTGCTGGAAGAACGGTATCAGCGCTACCGCGACCTGGGGGTTTACCGGGAGGCTCCCGAACCCGCCGTGGAAGAGGCGGGCTCCGACTGAGGGAAAGACACGCTTTCCAAATCCCGCGTAGTTCAGGCGCCCTCGCCTGAGGCCGTTCCCAGCACCTTCCGAAGATCGGCCGGGTCTATCTCCTCCAGGCTTTCCACCACGCCGTCGGCGGCATGTAAGGCTTCGGCGTCGTGGGTGTTGGTCACCGCGATGCACTTCATGCCCGCTGCCAGGGCCGCCTGCACTCCCGCCGGCACGTCCTCGATCACCACGCAGCGTTCGGGCGGGACGCCCAGTCTGTCGGCGGCCTTCAGGAAGACATCCGGGGCGGGCTTACCGTTCTCCACGTCCTGCGCCCCCACGATCGCCTCGAACCGCTCCCGCAGCCCCAGAGCCTTCGCGATGGCCTCGATATTCTCGATGGGTCCGGAGCTGCCGATGGCCAGTCGGAATCCCTCCTTGTCCAGGCCGAGGACCAGCTCGCGGGCGCCCGGCAGGGGTCTGACGGCGTCTCCCACGATCGCGCGAAAGGCGGCCTCTTTCTCCCGGTCTATGCGGTCAACGTCTTCGGTGGAGATGTCCTCTTCAAAGAACTGCGGGATGATCTGGCGGTTCGGCTGCCCGAAGGTCTCGTGGAATTTCTCCCAGGATATCTCGATCCCGTATCGGCGGGCGATCACCTGCCAGCTCTCGTAGTGGGCCTGCTCGGTGTCGGCGAGAACGCCGTCCATGTCGAAAACGGCGGCGCAGTCTTCCGGTTTCAAGGCGAGCCCCCTTGTGGCTTAGCGAGGTCGGCGAGTCAACTGATTCCGCTTCTGACGGCACTCACCAGCTTGAAGGGCAGCCGCACGGGGAAGAACAGGATGCGTAAGAACCCCCGGATGCCGCCGCCCAACTGCTCCCAGTCCAGCAGGACCGGGCTGGCGATGAACATGCTGGAGTAGGTGCCCACCACGACGCCGAAGATGAGCGTGAGGGCCAGCCCCCGCAGCACCGAGCCGCCCAGAACGTAGAGCACCACCACCACCATCAACGTGGTCAGCGACGTCAGCACGGTGCGGCTGAGCGTCTGGTTGATGCTCAGGTTGATCAGGTCGGCGCTGACGCGTTTGCGCCCCAGGATGCCCATGTTCTCGCGGATGCGGTCGAACACGACAATGGTGTCGTTCAGGCTGTAGCCCAGGATGGTCAGGAAGGCCGCCAGCATGGCCAGGTTGATCTTTACGTCGCCGAAGACCCCCGCCCAGTCGGCCAGGGCGATCAGCCCGGCGGTGATCAGCACGTCGTGCAGCAGGGCGATGACGGCGGCCACGCCGAACCGGAAGGCGTGGAACCGCGCCGCAACGTAGAGCACGATGATGACGGAGGCGAACAGCACCGCCAGGGCGGCGCGCGCCTGCAGCTCCTCGGCCACCTGGGCGCCGATACTCACGATCTGCTCGATCGGCCGGGCCTCGCCGAAGGAGGACTCAATCTGTCCCATGATCTGGTCGGCCTTTCCGGCCGGCATCTGCAGCTTCACCTCGGAGACGACGGTCTCCGGTGAGTAGCGCTCCTCGTTGACGATCAGCCCTTCGGTGTAGGTGCCCAGGTCGGACGCCCGGATGTAGTGACGCACGTCGGCGAAGGGCATCGGCTCGGCCAGGACCATGGGAATCACGACCCGGTCGTCGGTCACCGTCTTCTCACCGAACGTCACTCCGCCGCCACGGGGCGCCAGTTCGGCAAAGATGGTCTGCAGGCGCTGTCGCAGGGGCCGGTCGCTCAGGTTCAACCGCCAACGGGTGGACTGCAGGTCCAGGGGCACAATGTGGACCTGGGGCAGGTCCCGCTTTTCGAACTGCAGCCGGATGTCACCCTCGCTGAAGCCCTCCGTCAGGTCGGCCGTGATGGTGTCCTGCTCGATCTGTGCCACGGGCACCGCGCGCAGCTCGGCGCCCTCGGGCAGCTCGTTCCGCAGTTGCTGGAGCCGCTCGTCCTCCCCGGTCAGGATGAAGTCGGACGGCGCGGAGGCTTCCGGATAGGCCGCCTTCACGCCGATGTCGGCGAAGTCCCGCCGCCGCAGTTCGGCGGCCAGCGCGGGGGCGTCAATGGGCTGGTCCAGCACGAACCTGAGCCCGGAGTCTTCCTGGAGCGGCTCGATCTTCTGCACGGTGTAGTCGCGGGTCTCCAGGCCGGCCCAGTCCAGGGCGCCCAGCGCCCGCGCCCACAACTCCATGCGGTCCACCAGCGCGGGCATCTCGGCAAAGTGGATTATCACTCGGTTTGTGAGTGCGTCCTCCTCGGAGCAGACAACCGTGCTGACGTCTTCCAGGGCGTAGGGGCCGCCCTCGCCGGCCAGCGCCTGACGCACGGCGGTCTCGCCCTTGGGCTCCAGCAGTCTCACACTCAGCGCCCGGCCGTCCGGGGTGACTTCCACGGACTTTTCCTCACCGGCGATCAGGCCGGCTTCGGTAAGCTTCTGCCGGACGGTCGGCACCATGGTCTCCTCCAGCTTGCTCCGGCCCGCGCCGCGCAGCCGGACGCCGAAGTCGGTGAACCGGTTTCCGGAGACCTCGCCGCTTCTGAACGCCTGCACCTGTGCTTCCGGGAAGCCACCCTCAATCAGCCGGGAGCGCATCTCGCTGACCGACGTGGGTTTTGCCAGCGAGAGCCTGACCAGAGAGCCGCCGGTGAAGTCTATGTCGTAAAGCCCGCCGCTGCGTGCCGCAAAGACCGCCAGCCCCAGCACCACCACCAGCGTGGAGACGATGTAGGCTGGCTTTCGGATGCGCGAGAAGTCTATCTCCGGCGTGCCCACCGCCGACATCATCTTGAACTGCTTCATCCAGTCGTTCTCGATGAAGGTTTCCAGCGCCAGGCGCGTTACCACCAGTGCGGTGAACATGCTGAGCAGGATGCCGAACGAGAGCGTGATGGCGAAGCCCCGGACCGGGCCCGTGCCCACCAGGTAGAGGATGACGGCGGTCAGCAGGGTGGTGATGTTGGCGTCCACAATGGTCGTGAAGGCCCGGTCGTAGCCATTCCTGAGCGCAGCGCGGAGGCCCTTTCCGGACGCCGATTCCTCGCGGATGCGCTCGAAGATCAGGACGTTGGCGTCCACCGCCATACCCACGGTCAGCAGGATACCCGCCATGCCGGGAAGCGTGAGCGCCGCCCCCAGCAGGGAGAGCGCTCCGATCAGCAGCAGCAGGTTCATGATCAGCGCGCCGTCGGCCACCAGTCCACAGGCCATGTAGTAGATGCCGATGAAGACCAGCACCAGCAGCCCCGCCACGGCCAGCGCGCGGAGGCCCTGCCGGATGCTGTCGCGGCCCAGTTCGGGTCCCACGGTGCTCTCCTGCAGTAGCTGGATGTCCATCGGCAGACTGCCGGCCCGCAGGATGTTGACCATGTCGGCGACGTCCTGTTCGGTGAAATCGCCCTCGATGACGCCGGCTCCGGCGATGCGGGTCCTGATCCTGGGGGCGCTCTTAAGCACGCCGTCCAGGGTGATGGCCAGGAGCCGCCCCACGTTGTTCTCGGTGACACGGGCAAAGATACGCGAGCCGCGGGCGTCGAATCTGAAGCCTACGGCCGGCCGCCCGGTGTCGTCGGTGGAGGGCTGGACGCTGGCCAGGTAACGGCCGGTGATCTCCGGTTCCCCCTTCTCCACCAGGTAGAAGGGCTGTTCGGGATCGTCCTCAATGTGCATCCGCACGTACCCCTCGGGGACGCTGCCCTGCTCGGCCTGCTCATAGAGCTTGCGGAAGCGCTCCTGATCGGTGACGCGGGGGACGGCCAGCTTGAACTCCAGCTTACCCATCCGCTGCAGGCGGCTTTTGAGCTGCTCGACCTCGGCGGTGGTGGCCCGCGGGACCTGTAGCAGGATGCGGTGGTTCTCCAGCGGCTGGATGCGGTATTCCTTGACGTTGCCGGGGTCAATACGCTGCTTCAGGATGTCAATGGTCTGCCCGGTGGATTCCTCCAGGCGCTGGCCCTCCTGGGGTTTCATCTCGTAGAGCAGCTCCGTGCCGCCGGCCAGGTCGAGTCCCAGCTTGATCTGCCCACGCACCGAGGTGGTCTGCTCGACCACGTAGGAACCGTCTTCCCGGCGTTCGATCAGCTCGGTCTCGGTATCCCGGTTTCCCAGCGCCAGGGGCAGCCACTTCTTCTCCAGCGTCTCGGCCTCGACGACGTACTCGTCACCGGGCTCCACGCCGTGTTCTTCCGCCTCTTCGGCGGTTTGGGCTCTTTGCTTGACCAGGCGCTCTTTGTTGACGGTCACCCCCGCCGGGGGATAGCTCGCGTAGAGCGCAATGAGGAGCGGAAGAGCAACCAGAAAAATCCATCTGCTCAGTCGGCCGGACATGTAAGACAGCCTCTTATCGCTGCAAGAATGGGTTATCCGCCACTGGATCGGAGGGACGCCGGGTACCCGGAAACGGGGGGTTGACAGACGCCGCCCGGCATTCCAACGCAATGCCGAATCATACCACGTCAACCGACTCAACTCAAACGATTCGCCTGCGGGTGAAAGGCCGTCCGGCCGCCGCTATAATGCCCGACGGACTCATAGCGGGAGGAAGACCCTGACAAAACTCTGCGTAACAATTGCCGAGAAGGATACCGAATCCGTGCTGGCCGCCATGCGCTCGCTGCCGCCGGAGGTGGACCTGGTGGAGCTACGCCTTGACCTGATGGAAGAACGCGACCCGCGGCGGCTGCTGGAGGCGCGGGACCGGCCGGTCATCGTGACCAACCGCCCCGTCCGCGAGGGCGGCCGGGCCGCCGAGCCGGAGGCGGAACGGCTGGAGGCGCTGGTGGAAGCCGCGCGGCTCGGCGCGGAGTACGTGGACGTGGAGCTGGATTCGGTTGCCCGGCTGGGAAAGCTCCCCGGCGAGACGGCCAGGATCGTGAGCCACCACGATTTCGACGGCACCCCGGCGGACCTGGAGGCGCTGCTGAAGCGCATTCTGGACGCTGGACCCGACGCGGCCAAACTGTGCGTCACGGCAAACGACATGCGCGATGTACCGCCGATGCTGGACCTGCTGCGCCGGCACGCGGGCACGACGCCGCTGATCGGCCTGAGCATGGGCGAGCCCGGCGTCGTTACCCGGCTGCTGGCGCCTAAACTCGGAGCTTTCTTGAGCTTTGCCGCCCTCGATGAGGGACGGGAGGCGGCGCCCGGCCAGGTGTCGGTCCGCCGGATGGTGGAGATGTACCGCTTCCACAGGCTCAACGCGGGTACCGTGGTCTACGGCGTGGTGGCCGACCCGGTTGCGCACAGTATGAGCCCGCCCGTGCACAACGCCGCTTTCGAGGCGCTGGGCATCAACGCGGTGTATCTGCCGTTCAAGGTGACCGACCCGGCTATCTTCCTGCAGGATTTCGAGCCGTACGACCTGGCGGGTCTCAGCGTGACCATCCCGCACAAGGAGGCCATGCTGGGGCTGATGGACGAGGTGGAGCCGCTGGCCCGGCGGGTGGGGGCGGTCAACACGGTGCGGATTGACGAGGGCTACCGCTACGGCTGCAACACGGACGTCAGCGCGGCGGTCGAGTCCGTGGAGGACGCCGTGGAGAGGGCGGGCCTGGAGCCGCTGTCGGAGCGGCACGTGCTGCTGGTGGGCGCCGGTGGGGCGGGGCGCGCCATCGCATACGGTCTGCGGGAGAAGGGCGTGGAACTGACCATCGCCAACCGCACGGTAAGCCGGGCGGAGAAGCTGGCGGCGGAGGTCGGAGCGGAGTTCTGCGGGCTGGACCGGATGGAGGCCCTCTCACCCGACATCATCATCAACTCCACCTCCGTGGGCATGTGGCCGCGGGTGGAGGACAGCCCCGTGCCCGCCGACATGCTGGGCCTGGGCATGGTCGTCTTCGATTCGGTGTACAACCCCATCCACACACGTCTTTTGCGGGAGGCGGAGAAGGCGGGCGCCGTCACCGCCTCCGGCGTGGAATGGTTCGTCAACCAGGCCGCCGCCCAGTTCGAACTCTGGACGGGCACGGATGCCCCGCGCGAGGTAATGGCGGAGACCCTCCGGCGACGTCTGGAGGGCTAAGCGGTCTTCAGAGAGCTGTTTCCCGTCCGCGAAAGTCCGTAAGCGGTTGAATCGTCCCTGCGGGGCTCTTTTTTGGGTTTGGTCCTCTAACCCAGGACTATGGCGCCTTTCGGCGCCTGCGCCCTGGGCTAACGTTGAGACGGGCCTCCGGCCCTGACGGCCCGACGGTGCGGTTATACGCAACGTCGGGTCCACAGTGGTAGCGGGCCTTCGCCGGCCCTCTCTGCCGTTAGCCCGCCGTGGGGCGGGCGTTTCAGTGTTAGCCCAGGGCGACCGCAGGGAGCCCTGGGTACCGGGCGGCCAACCAACCCGGAGCCCGCCGTATGGCGGGCGATTCAACCGTTACGTGCACTGTGCAACCCTGCGGCGGTTTTCAGGACGCTCTTTCCGGTCCACGAAGCTCCGAAAGTGCTACAAAGCGGAACGCATTAACGTGAAACCGCCTAACGGCCGAGTTTTATGCGGGCGGCGTTGGTGGCCGGCAGGCCGGCTTTCTCGATGGCCTCGCTGGCGGCTGACACGTCGTATTCAACCCGGCGGTAGTGCACCGCTTCCTCGTCGGGATCGTACAGGACGTAGGCGGCCTTGGGGTCGAGGTCGCGCGGCTGGCCTACGCTTCCCACGTTGATGATCGCCTTTTCCTTGCCCAGTTCCAGATCGGGCTGCAGGAAGCACTCCACCGGCTGTGTGTCGAGGAACATTACGGGCACGTGAGAGTGGCCGCAGAAGCAGACGCGGTTGTCCAGGCGGTCGAAGGAGAGTCGCACGTCGTAGAGCGTCTGCATGTAGTCGAAATACTCGGGGGAGAACAGCGTGCTGTGCACCAGCGTGGCATCCTCCACGGTGGCTACCAGCGGCAGTTCCGCCAGGAATTCCAACTCGCGGTCCCCCAGGTGCCGGCGTGTCCAGAGGATAGAATCCCGCGCGTCGGCGTTGAAGTAGTCTATGCCGATCTTCCCAAGCGTGGCCCAGTCGTGGTTGCCGGCCACAACCAGCGAGTCGAGAGACTGCATAGTGCGCACGCACTCGGCGGGGTAGGCGCCGTAGCCGACGATATCCCCCGTACACACCACCTCGTCGGCTCCGACCGCTTCGACCTCTTCCAGGACCGCATCGAGGGCGTGCTTATTTCCATGTATGTCGCCTAAGACGGCGTACAGCAAGGCGATGACTCCCCAAAGGTGAACACTGATTGTAGTCAACTCCCGCGTCGGCCACAAGCCAACCGCGTTGCAAACGGGAAACGCGGGGCTTTCGGATTGCACGGGCGGGCGCCGGCGGGTATCTTTGGGTGCGGAGGCGGAACCCGCTGAACGACAATTCCGACGGAGCTCCAGGTGGAAAGAACGGTTTTACAGAGTTGTGAGCGCGCCGTGGAATTTGCCGGCCAGCAGTTGCGCCGGCTGGTCGAAGAACATCCGGATTACTTCCCCATGTACACCCTGGACGGTCGGTGGGAGCATGGGGGAAAGAAGTGGACCAACTGGTGCGAGGGCTTCCTGGGCGGACAGCTCTGGCTGATGTACGAGCGGACCGGGGCCGAGTGGTGGCGGCGGAAGGCCGAGCACTACAGCCGCCTCATCGAGCACCGCAAGACGGACCGCGATGTCCACGACCTGGGCTTCCTGTTCATGCCGACCTGGCGGAAGTGGTATGACCTGACCGGCGACGCCCGAGTTAAGGAAGTGGTGATAGAGGCGGGGCGGACCCTGGCGAAACGCTTCCGGCAGAAGGGCGAATACCTGTCTTCCTTTGTGGGGCCGGAGAGCCTGTTCATTGACATCATGATGAACGTGGGCATTATCTTCTACGCTGCCCGCGAGACGGACGACGAGAAACTGTGGGATGTCACCACCCGCCACTGCCTGACCACCAGGCGTTGCCTGGTGCGCGGGGACGGCAGCACCGCACACGAGGGCCTGTTCGATACCGAGACGGGCGAGTTTCTCCGCCAGAGCACGCACCAGGGCTGGCGGGGGGATTCCTGTTGGTCCCGCGGGCAGGCATGGGCGCTGTCCGGCTTCGCCACGGTTTACCGCTACACCGGGGACGAGAGGTTTCTGGACACAGCCCGGCGCTGCGCCGATTACTATATGGACCGGGCGCCTGAGCACGGCGTGCCGCCCAACGACCTGGACCGGCCCGAGCCGGAGGTGCCCTACGAGAGTTCCGCGGCGGCCATCGCGGCCGACGGTCTGTTGAAACTGGCAGCGCTGGTTGAGGACGCGGCGGCCAGGGGGGCCTACCGCAGCTATGCGGAGCGCATCCTGAGGACGCTGACCGGTTCCGATTTCCTGGCGGACACCACGGAGGGCCGGGAGGGAATCCTGAAGCACGGCATCTACCACCTGCGCAAGGGCCTGGGCGTGGACGAGAGCGTAATGTGGGGCGACTATTTCTTCCTGAAAGCGGTGACGGGGGTGCTTCAAGATGAGCGTGACTGAGGACGACCGAAAAGTGGCCCTGGTCACCGGTGGCGGGCGGGGCATCGGGCGCGGCATCTGCACGGGGCTGGCGGCGGCCGGCTGGACCCTGGCGGTCAACTATGTGCGCAACACGGACGCGGCCCGGGAGGCCCTGCGGCAGGTCGAGGAGGCCGGCGGGCACGGCGTCGTGGTGCAGGCCGACCTGGCGTCTGCCGACGACCGGGAGCGGTTGCTGCGAACCACGCTGGACGAGGCGGGGCGGATAGACCTGCTGGTCAACAACGCCGGAGTCGCGCCGCGGGAACGGGCGGACATCCTGGAGACCAGCGAGGAGAGCTACGACCGCGTGATGGGCGTCAACCTGAAAGGGCCGTTTTTCCTGACCCAGGCCGTCGCGGGCGAGATGATCCGGCAGGTCGAAGCCGGCGCCGGAAGAACCCCTGCGGTCGTCAACGTGGGCTCGGTCAGCGCCTACGCCAGCAGCACGAATCGGCCCGAATACTGCCTGTCCAAGGCCGGGATGGCCATGATGACCGCCCTCTATGCCGACCGCCTGGCGGAGCACGGCATCCGCGTCTACGAGGTGCGGCCGGGCATCGTCGAGACCGACATGACCAGTGGCGTGAAGGAGAAGTACGACCGGCTGATCGAAGAGGGGCTGACGCCCATCCGCCGATGGGGCCGGCCGGCGGACGTGGCGCGGGCCGTGGTTGCCCTGGCGGAGGGGGCGCTGCCTTTCTCGACCGGCGAGGTGATCAACGTGGACGGCGGTTTTCACCTGCGGCGGCTGTAGCACCTTTGTCCATTCCTGATCTTCCGGAGGTCACGGTGGCTCGTTTCCAACGCATCGCAAGCCTGAAGACGTCGGAGGAGTTCCGGGCCTACGCCGGGGCGCGGGGTCTGAAGCTTCCTCTGGCCGAATCGGGCGCCGACGGGCCGACGGCGCTGGCGGAGCCGTACGCACTGCCGACGGGATTTGTGGTGGGCAACCGTTTCTGCGCGCAGCCCATGGAGGGCTGGGACGGCACGCCGGACGGCAAGCCCACGGAGCTGACCCGCCGGCGATGGCGCAACTTCGGCCGCAGCGGGGCCAAACTCATCTGGGGCGGCGAGGCCGTGGCCGTCACCCACGAGGGCAGGGCCAATCCGCACCAGCTCTGCATCCGGGAAGAGAACCTGCCCGCCCTCCGCGAGTTGAGGGAGGAACTGGTCGTCGCCCACAGGGAGCGGTTCGGCACCACCGGCAACCTGCTTGTGGGCCTGCAGCTCACCCATTCCGGCCGATTCTCCTGCCCCAACGAGGACGGGCGCAGGGAGCCGCGCATTCTCTACCACCATCCGCTGCTGGACCGCCGCGTGGGGGCGGAATCCGACGACGCGCTGCTGTCCGACGCCGAGATCGAGCGGCTGATCGAGCGGTTCGTTGAAGCCGCCGCCATGGCCCACGAGATCGGCTTCGATTTCGTGGACGTCAAGCACTGCCACGGTTACCTGGGGCATGAATTCCTCAGCGCGGTCACGCGGTCCGGCCCTTACGGCGGCAGATTCGAGAACCGCACCCGCTTCCTGCGCCGGGTGATGGAGGGTATCCGCGAGCGGGTGCCGGACCTGCGGGTGGGCGTGCGAGTGAGCGTTTTCGATACGCCGCCCTTTGAGTCGGGACGGGACGGCGTGGGCGTGCCGGAAGCGTTTTCGACGCCTTACGTCCATGCTTTCGGCGCCGATCCGGATGATCCCTTGCGGCCGGACCCGAAGGAGCCCCTGAAGCTGCTCGAGCTCCTGGAGATGCTGGAGGTCGGGCTGGTGAACGTCACCGTCGGCAGCCCGTATTACAACCCGCACATGCAGCGGCCGGCCCTCTATCCGCCTTCGGACGGCTACACGCCGCCTGAGGACCCGCTGATGGGCGTAGCGCGGCAGATGCGGCTGACTGCCGAACTCAGGCGAGGATTCCCCGGCCTGGCGATTGTGGGATCGGCCTACACCTACCTGCAGGAGTGGTTGCCCGCCGTGGCGGAGGGCGCGGTGGCGGAGGGTTGGACGGATTTCGTGGGCCTGGGCCGGGCGCTGCTGTCCTATCCGGAGATGCCGGCCGACATACTGGGCGGAGAGAGGCTGAAGAAAAACCGCGTCTGCCGCACTTTCAGCCTCTGCACCACGGCGCCGCGCAAAGGCCTGGTGTCCGGCTGCTATCCGCTGGACCCCTTTTACCGCTCCCGCCCCGAGGCGGACGGTCTCGGACCCCCTCGGAAAGAGCCCGATTGACGGGACTGCATTTGACAGCCACACGGTTTCGCCCACAATATCTTCTTCGGTTGGCTCTATCTGGTGCGTGCAGATGAAGGACATGGTCGTTTCCGTGGTCATACCCGTGCAGGCCGGCGACCCCCTGGGCCAGTGCCTGGAGGCCGTCAGCCGGCAGCGCTACGAGGATAAGGAGATTATCATCGTATGCGACAGGGGGGCCGCCGCCGACGCCTCCGTGCCGGCGGGCTCGGAAGACGTGCGGGTGATAAGAAAGCAGAAGCACCGCGCCCTGGCGCACCTGATCAACGACGGCATGAGGGCCTCGCGGGGGCATGTGAAGATTCTGCTGATGCCGGAGTGCGTGCCGGCCGGGGACCGCTGGATGGAGGCCATGGTCCAGCCCTTCGAGGACGAGGACGTGGGTGTGGTGGTCAGCCGGTGCTCGCCCTTCCAGGAGGGGCAGCCCGGCCTGGGAGCGCGTCTGACCGAGACCGTCTGGCCGACCTGGGGGTCGGGCGAGGCGGGCTTGCAGGAGCGAGAGATGGTGAGCCACTGCTGCGATGCCTACCGCGCCAGTCTTCTGGCGGACATCGGCTACTTCAATGAGAGCCTGCCCGACCCGGGCGGTGCGGTCGAGACCTCCCTGCGCGTCGCCGACGCCGGCTACTCCATCCTGATGAACGGTGAGGCGCTCGTAGCCCACCGACCCGGACGGAGCGAGGGGTTGGGTCACGCCTTGAAACGGGCGGTGGATTTCGGCCGGGCCGACGCGCTGCTCTACAAGCTCCACGACCTGCGCTGGCTCAACGCGGGCATCTACGCCGCCGGGTTGTTTGCGCTGCTTCTGGTGCCGCTCTCGATCATTCGCCTGCCCTGGGCGGTCCTCGTGAGCCTGGCCATCCTGGCCTGGAGCGGGTTCCTTTCCCTGCGTCTGCCGGTGGTGCGGTGGGACTACCCGGTGGCGGTGCTGAATTTCGTTCTCTGGGCCGTGCCGGTGATCTGGCTGCGCGACGGGTGGCGGCCGGAGATGTTCGGCCGGTCCGTCCATCCCGCCATCCTGCGGCAGTGGTTCTGGATAGGCGCGGTGGTGCTCACGTACCTGGTTTTGCTGGGTAAGGCCGGCCTGCGGAGCGCTCTGAGCGCCTGCGGGCAGGCCGGTGGCCTTCTCTACGCCGTGCCCGTCGGCCTGGCACGGATGGCCTGGTCGCTCTGCGCGGGGGCGGGCTACCTGCGCGGCTTGCTGTTCGACTCCGCCGACCGGGAGTAGGGACCACATGGCCGACCGGCCTTCCACGCTGCGCATCGTGTCCACGGATGCCGGTATTGACGGCGCCGCCGGTGCAGCCTTGTCTTAGCAGACCCCGTTACTGTCCAGGGAGGACCGCGCCCCGTGCCGACTTTGAGAGATGACCTCCGTTTCCGCCTGGCCGGCCGGCTGGGCGCCGCGTTGGCGCGGGGGTTGTCCGCCACCTGGCACTCGCGGGAGCGTGACGTTACGACGGGTGGCGGGAGCGATGCTTCGCGCCAGATCATCGCTGCATTCTGGCACCGACATATCCTGAGCATGTGCGCGCACTACAGGGGCCGCCGGGTCTGCGTGCCGGTGAGCCGCAGCGAGGACGGCGAATACGCGGCACACATCATGGCCAGGTTTGGCTTCAGCTCCGTGCGCGGCTCCAGCAGCAGGGGGGGGATCGGTGCGGTGAAGGATCTGATGGCCAGGGCGGAGGAGGGCTACACGCTGGCCATCACCCCGGACGGACCGCGGGGGCCGCGTTTCACCGTGCAGCAGGGCGTGGCTCTGCTGGCCAGGCGCTCCGGCCTGCCCGTCCGGCCCGTTGGCGTGGCGGCGGAGCGGGCCTGGGAGTTCGATAGCTGGGACCGTTTCGTGATGCCGAAGCCTTTCAGCCGGGTGGCCTTCGTGGTGGGGGAGCGGCTGCGATACGCAGAATACGAGGAGGTCGTGGCCTTCTGCTCGGAGCTGCGGAATGCGCTGTTCCGCGCCACGCGGCGGGCACGGGAGATGTTGCAGGAATCCTGGTAGGCCGTCAGGCGGCCCTGCGCTTCGCCAGCCAGGAGATCACCATGTTGCCGACGATAAGTGTGCACATGAGCAGCGCGCCGCCGAGGATGATCACGGGCGCGATGCGGGAGTCGCCCTCGGCGTTCGGCATGACAGCGAGCTGCTTGAGCACCAGCCCGCTGGAGGCGAACAGGAGCATCACGGCGTAGAGCAGCCGGATGCCGTAACCGCGCACATGCGTGGTGGCCGCTGCGCCCAGTTGCGCCCCCACGATGGCGCCCCCCACCAGCCACAGGGCGGCGGTCAGCTCCACAAATCCGTTGAGCCCGTAGGTGAACGCCCCGTAGGAGCCGGAGATCATCACGCAGACCAGGCTGGTGCCGACGGCGATCATGGTGGGCGTGCCCACCAGATAGACGAAGGCGGGCACCAGCGCGAACCCGCCGCCGCTGCCCAACATGCCGGCCAGAAAGCCGATGAACAACCCCAGGGCCAGGAGAGCCCAGAAGGAGACTTCGACGTCGCAGCTCTTCAGCCGGATGACGGGCGGGATTCTCAGCAGGGCGGGCCGGCTGTCCTCCGTATCGAGTTCATCTCCCCCGTTTTTGCTATTCCGGCGCTCCACAACGTAGTCGTGGATCACGAAAGCCGCCAGGCTGACCAGCAGGGCCACGTACACCCATCCGATGACGGCGCCGCTGAGGCCCTGTGCCGCCAGCCATGCCACCAGCCGCTTGCCCAGCTCCACGCCGCCCATCATGGGCAGCCCGGTGGCGATGCCCAGCGTGTAGTCTACGTTGCCCATCTTACGGTGCTTGACGGTGGCCAGGGCGCTCTGGGCGGTGATGTTGGCCAGCCCGGTGCCGATGGCGTAGTGCATGGGAAAGCCAAGGCTGTAGAGCGCGGGCGCGACGACCCAGCCGCCGCCCATGCCGAAAAAGCCCGCCAGCACCCCCACGGCGAATCCCAGGCCCAGCAGCAACAGCACGTTGAACTGCTGGTTCACGAAGGGCAGATACATGTGGAAGAAGTCCATGGGAACGGTCCTTGTGGCCGGCTTACTCGGTGTTGTCGGACTCCTCGGTCTCCAGGCCCAGGGCGGTCAGAACGGTCTCCGACACAATCCCGATGGTTGCGCCCAGAGCCAGCAGAAAGGCCACCATGCCCAGCGCGTAGAGCACGTGATGGTTCTGCCACGTGCGGTAAAGCCAGCCGGGCAGCCCGCTGAGATCGCGGGCGGTCCGCTCGGCCGACGCGATGATCTGCGGGAGCGTAACACCCGCTGCGCTGTATGCAAATGCTAAGATGCTTTCCAGACCGCTCACAGCCAATCTCCGAGACTCGCTGAGCAGGCGCCGGTTGATCGGTCAGGGAAGCGGCGCCTTCGGCAGGACCCTGACAGAACCACCTTACTGCATGGAGACGGTTGCAGGCAAATTCCCACGGCTGTCAGACCACGGTTGGCCCGGACGGGCAGGCGTCGGCGGGGCCGGTCCGGACCGCGCGGCCGGTCTTGTCGCGCCTCCGGTGGCCGAAGCTGGGCATCTCGGCCAGCTCCTCCAAACTGAAGGTCGGTCCCTCCACGCAGACGCGCCGGCCGTCGCAGTCGCACTGGCCGCAGACGCCGATGCCGCACTTCATGTAGCGCTCCAGGCTCATCTGCCCGGGCACGCCGGCCTCGCGGCATATCTCGACCAGACGCAGCATCATCTGCTCCGGGCCGCAGGAGTAGACCGCCTTGACCTTCCCGGCGTCCACGCGTTCCCGCAGCCATTCCGTGGGGAAGCCCCGCGAGCCGGCCGATCCGTCGTCGGTGAACAGCACCTGATCGGGGAAACGGTCGCGGAAGAAAAGGGCCTCGGCGCGCCGGGCTCCCTGCACGACGGTCGCCTCCGGCAGCCGCTCCGCCAGGTGTGCCAGCACCGCCATGCCGCAGCCGCCGCCCAGGATTACCACGTCTTCGCCCGGACTGTGCTCCTCCACCGCCCAGTAGCCGCGACCGTACGGTCCGCGGATGCCCACCGGTTCGCCGGGCTTCATCTCGCACATGCGGGTGGAAAAGGGACCCCGTTTCTGCACGGTGATGCCGATCCGATCTTCATCGAGATAGGCAACCGCGTAGGGCTTTTCGTTCATCCGCGGTATCCAGACCATGAAGAACTGGCCGGGGACGAAAGCCCCCAGGTCCAGGCCCGGCTGATCGCCCAGCTCTTCCAGGGAGAGCCAGACGGTTACCGCACCGGCGTTCTCGCGCTTCACGTCAATGACCGGAAGCACGGCGGGCACGGCCGGAGTGAGCGGTCCTTTCTGGGCCTCCATGGTCACGATATCTCCTTCCGTCAGGCGAGCGCTGCGCCGCGAACGTCTTCCAGTGATTCTATGTCGAGACGGGCGCACAGGTCGCGCAGCTCGTCGGCGATGGCGCCGAAGACCTCCATGCCGCGGGAATACACCGCGGTTCCCAGTCCCACGGCCGTGGCGCCGGCCATGATCATCTCCAGCGCGTGCCGGCCCGTCTCCACCCCGCCCGTCCCGATGACGGCGGCCTCGAGGCTTTCCTGTCGCAGGGCGGTGACCACGTCATAGACGCACCGGACGGCCACCGGGCGCAGCGCCGGTCCGGACACGCCGCCCATCTTGAAATCCAGCACCGGCTCCTGCGCCTCGACGTTGATGATCATCCCCGGGCCCAGCGTGTTGACCGCCGTGATTCCGTCCGCACCGCCCTCGACGGCAGCCAATGCCAGCTCGCCGATGCCCGGAACGTTGGGGGACAACTTCACGAACAGCGGCCTGTCGGTCACCTGACGCACGGCGCGGGTAATGCGCTCGGTGGCCTCCGGCGTGCCGTGTCCGGCCAGCGTGCCGTAGCCAGGGGTGTGTGGACAGGACAGCGGAATCTCCAACGCCGCGAAGCCACAGGGCACGAGCGCCTCGGCCACCCGTGCGAAGTCTTCCGGCTCGCTCCCCACCGCGCTGGCGATGACCGGTATGCCGATCTCGTCTATGCCCTCGAATTCCTCGGCCGCCGCCTCCGCGCCGGGGTTGGAGTAGCCGACGGCGTTGAGCATCCCGGCTTCGTAGGCGATGACGGTGGGGTTGTTGTGCCCTTCGCGGGGCTGTACGGTGACGCTTTTGATGGTGACCGCCCCGGCGCCGCACTCGGCGACGCGCGCCACGAGGTCGCGGGAGACGCCCAGTATGCCGGACGCCAGAATGGTGGGATTGCGCAGGGCGATCCCGCACAGATCCACACTGATATCCCTCACCGGCATCGTTTCCCCCGCAAAAAGTGACCGAACCGCATTATAGGCCGTGGCACGGACGCCTTCAAAAGGCCGCTCAGGAGAGGCCGTAGAGTTCGCCGACGCGGCCGGGGGCTTCCATGCCCTCACGCGTCAGGCGACGCATCAGCGATACCCCGGTGGCCACGGCCTGGCCGCGGTAATGGTTGTTGGCGATCACGAACATGCGCTTGACCTTCTCGGCGATCTTCCGCAGAGCGGCTTCTATGTCGTCCAGCTCCTGTTCGTCATACAGGTAATCGTAGCGCTCGTCGCGGCCGGATTCTTTATCGAACCAGGCATCGTAGTTGCGCCCGTGCAGGCGCAGGTAGCCCACCCGTCCGAAAGCGTGCGTGGTCAAGGGAATGTTGTTTCGGAAGGCCGGCTGGTCTATGTTGCAGAAGCCCACGTCCAGCGATTCCAGGAACTTCAGCGCCTGATCCTGCACCCACGCCCTGCTGCGCAGCTCGACCACCAGCGGCAGGTCGGCGAACTCGTCGCACAACTCCCCGAGGTAGTTCTGGCTGCGAGGGTTAAAGCGGAAGGACCAGGGGAACTGCACCAGCAGGGCGCCCAGCCGGTCGGCCTCGACCAGGGGAGCCATGCCGTCGCGGAAGACGCGCATGTCTTCGGCACCCCAGTGGTCCTCGCGCTCGTGGGTGAAGCGGCGCCAGAGCTTGGCGGTGTAGAGGAAGTCCGGATTGTCGCTGATGTCCTGCACCCAGCGGTGGCAGTAGCCCGGCTTCGGCGGGCGATAGAAGGTGTTGTTCAGCTCGATGGTGTTGAAATACCGCGCCAGAAAAGTCGGCGCCCGGAACCCCTTCGGCCTCGATTCCGGATAGACGATTCCCTTCCAGTCGTCATAGGACCATCCCGCCGGGCCTATGTGAACTTTCGCCTGATTCACGTCCATTCCCTTACCCCTTTCCCTGGCCATTCTAAGCGGGGCCGCCGCGCAGGCCAACCGAGGATGAGTTCCCGCCACGGGAGGGCCCGTGCGCTGTGCCTTCCCGTCAACACCCAGGCCAGTCGGTCGGCCAGGGCGGGATCGGCCCCGCCCCATCGAGCGATCAGATTCACCACAGTGGGACAGGCGAGCAGGCGCCTGATCCAATGCGCGCGTCGGTAGCGGAGTCCATAGGCGCGGCGCACTGCGATGGCGTACGCCCGCAGACCGTGGCGAGAGAGGTCTTCTCGCTGCAGCGCGTCGCAGATGGTCTGCGCTGCCAGACGACCGGTCACGAGCGCCGGCGCGATGCCCTCGCCGTTGGACGGGGTGCCCGCCCCGGCGGCGTCGCCCACCACGAGCAAGCGGTCCGCCACCAGGTCGGCGCCCGTCAGCCCCAGGCGCAACGGCGCAGTACCGGCGGGGGAGACCTGCCGCGCTCCTCGCAGGAACCGGCGGGCGGAGGGCGAGTCCTGCGTGAAACGCTCGAATTTCTCCCGCAGCCTCAGGCGGCCGCCGGGCCGGCAGTGGGCCGCCACGCCCACGTTGGCCCGCCCTCCGCCGAGGGTGAAAATCCACCCAAAACCCGGCAGCAGGAAGCCGTCGAAAGCATGAACGATCTTGTCCGGCCGGCAGTCCACGCCCTCGAAGTAGGCGCGCATCCCGAAGGCCGCCGGCGCGCCCGAGCCGCGCAGGACGCCGGCTGCCTTCAGCGCCGCGGCGTTGCAGCCCGTCGCCAGCACCGCGCATCGTCCGCGGACCCCGTCACCCCCGTCCGTGCGCACGATCAGCGCATTCTGAGTCCGGTCCAGCCCTGTGAAACGTCGGCCGGGGAGAAACCGCACGCCCAGCGCGCGCGTCTGTTCCGCGAGCAGGGCATCCAGCTCCCTGCGCGGCAGCAGCGCGCCGCGCTCGTCGCAGCGCGTGACCATCCAGTTCCCGTCCGGGGCGAAGGCATAGCTGCCGTCAACGAAGTGTGCCCGTTCGAGAGCATCGTTCATCCCCAGACCGCGGAGTGCCGCCACCGCTTCCGGGCTCAGGGCGTCGCCGCAGACCTTGTCACGGGGGAAGCCGGCTCCGTCCACAAGGGTCACCTCCACCCCTGTACGTGCAAGGTGACACGCAGCGGAGCACCCCGCCGGCCCGGCGCCGATCACGATGACGTTTGTTTCCTCATATCCCATCCCCCGCAACCATATCCCGAACGACCTCACGGGTCAACAAACCGCTCCGTTCGAGTGCAAAGCCGGGCGTGCGGTGGTAGAATACCGTTTCGGCGGACCCCTCATCCGTTCTTGCTTAATCCCCTCACCCGGACGCTCATCCCATGACATCATCGGCAGAGACATACGTGGCGAAGTGCCTCTACGGCCTGGAAGAGGAGTTGATGGCCGAGGTGGAGGAGCGTCTGGGCGCGGACTGCGCGCACGGCTGGTGCGAAGTGGTTTTCAGCACACCCCTTCCGGTTCTGAGGCTCCACGACCTGCGGCTGGCCAGGAACGTGTTCATAGAGTTCGACTCCTTCATGATCGGGGCCACGGCCGAGGCGCTGGACGGCCTGGCGGACCGCCTGAGCGAGTTGCCGCTGGATCGCTGGGAGGAGCTCTGGGACCAGTTCAACGGCGAGCCGCCGGAGTCGGAAGATATCTCGGTCAGCGTAAAGCGCAGCGGTGAGCACAATTACACCTACAAGGACGTGGAAGAGCGGGCCTGTGAGGCGCTGGCCGGCGCTTTCGGGCGGAAGGTGGGGCTGGACTCCCGGCCGCTGGAGCTGCGCATCCGCATCAACCAGGAGCGCTGCGTTCTGCGCGGCCGTCTCTGCCCGCAGCCGCTTTCCCGCCGGCCCTACCGCGTGCGCTACGCCCGGTGCGCCACCGACCCCACTCTGGCGGCGGCCATGGTGCGCGTGGCGGAGCCGACCCGTGACGGCCGGTTCCTGGACCCGTTCTGCGGGGTGGGGACCATTGCCATCGAGAGGGCGCTGCTGGGGCCGGCGGAGGCCGTGGTGGCCGGCGACATCAACCCACGCCGCATCGGCTGGGCTCAGGCGAACATCGAGGCGGCCGGGGCGCCCGTCGAACTCGCCCAATGGGACGCCCGCGTGCTGCCGTTCGAGAACCGCGCCTTCACCCGCATCGCCACCGCGCCACCCCAGGGCAACCCGGCCGACGGGCGCCCGTGGGAACTGGAGGAGTTCGCGGAGCTGATGGCCGAATGCCTGCGCGTGCTGGAATACGGCGGCATATCGGTGTGGCTGGTGCAGCACGGGGATCTGCTGGAGAACGCGGCGGGCCTGGTGGGCCTGAGCCGCCTGCGGGAGACCATGCCCTGCCAGTGGAAGGGCACCCGGTGGACCATCTACGCACTCGACAAACTGCCCTGATGCCATGGACCTGACGGAAACCCTGGTGGACCTTTACGAGGCGCTGCGGCGCGCCTACGGATACCGCAACTGGTGGCCCGGGGACGGGCCCTTCGAGGTGATGGCGGGCGCCATACTGACCCAGCGCACCAACTGGGGCAATGTGGAGAAGGCTCTGGACGCGTTGAAGGAGAAGGACGCGCTGAATCCGGAGCGCATAGCCCGGATGGCCCCGGAGGACCTGCAGGACCTGGTGCGCCCGGCGGGGTACTATCGCCAGAAGAGTGCCCGCCTGCAGAGGCTCTGCCGGTGGCTGCTGGACCGCTGCGGGGGCCGGGTGGCCGAGCTGGAGCGCGTTCCCACGGATGAGCTTCGCGAAGAGCTGCTCGCCATACGCGGCATCGGGCCGGAGACGGCGGACAGCATGCTGCTCTACGCGCTGGACCGGCTCACCTTCGTGGTGGACACCTACACCACACGCATCGTCGTGCGGCACGGGTTGCTGGACCCGGCCGCCGGCTACTATGAGTTGAAGGACCTGTTCGAGGCCCATCTGCCGCAGGAACTGGACCTTTACAGGGACTACCACGCCCAACTGGTGGAGCTGGGCAAACGCCGCTGCCGGCCTACCCCGAAGTGCCAGGGCTGCCCGGCGCGCCCGGTCCTGGGGGAGCCGCTGGAAGACGAGGAGTTGCTCTGAGCGCGGGATGCCTGAGTTGCTCTGAGCGACGCTTGACAATTTGTGCCCTGAGAGGCTACAATCAAAACGCGGTGGCGGAGTAGCTCAGTGGCAGAGCAGGGGACTCATAAGCCTCGGGTCGGGGGTTCAAATCCCTCCTCCGCTACCACCCTCTGCATCGTGCAGAGGGGCAACTACGGGGGGCATCAAAAGCCAAGGAAGTCCGATGAAGATATCCCTGATCGAACCCAAATCGCCGGATTACCATGTCTACAGTCACCTGGCCTTCCCGAGGCTGGGTCTGCCCATTCTGGGCACGATCCTGCACGAAGCCGGCCACGACGTAGATGTCTACGTCGAGGACCTGCGGAGCATCGGCACCGCCGAGGCGCTGGAAGTTCTGGACAGCGATCTGGTGGGCATCTCCTGCACCTCCGCCACGGCGCCGCGCGGGTACGCCATTGCGCGCCTGCTGCGCCTGAAGGGTGTGCCGGTCGTCTTCGGCGGCGTGCACCCCACCTTCATGCCCGACGAACCCCTGAAGCATGCGGATTACGTGGTGTGCGGCGAGGCGGAAGAGGCCATGCCACACCTTGTGGAGGCGCTGGAGAACGGGGGCGACCTCTCGGACGTGCCAAACCTGCGCTACAGGGCCGACGGGCAGACCATCGCCAACGAGAAGCGCGGACTGCCCATGGGGCTGGACGACATTCCCATCCCCGACCTGTCGCTGATTCACGGTTACGAGGACATGCGCATCGTGCCGCTGATGACCACCCGCGGCTGCCCGCATAACTGCACGTTCTGCTGTGTCTCGCCCATGTTCGGCTGCCGCTACCGGATGAAGAGCGTGGACCGCGTGATCGAGGAACTGCGCCGGGTGGGCAAGAAGCGGAACGTATTCTTCTGCGACGACAACTTCACCGTCTCGCCCACCAGGACCAAAGAGCTGCTGCGCCGCATGATCAGTGAGGATGTGGTGCCGCGCCGGTGGTACGCCCAGGTGCGGGCGGAGATACACAGCGACCCGGAGATGCTGGACCTGATGCGGCGCACCAACTGCCGGCGGGTGTTCGTCGGGTTCGAGTCCATCAATCAGAACACGCTGGACAGCTACGGCAAGCACCAGACCCTGGAGGATATCGAGACGGCGATCCAGGGCTTCCACGAGCACAACATCCCCGTGCACGGGATGTTCATGTTCGGCGCTGACGACGACGACCAGTCCGTGTTCCAGCGCACCGCCAACTTCGCGCTGGACAAGCGGCTGGACACGGTGCAGTTCCTCATCCTCACGCCCGTGCCCGGCTCCGAGTTGTTCAGGAAGATGGACGCCGAGGGGCGCGTGTTCACCTACGACTGGAGCCTCTACGACGGGCACCACGTAGTGTTCGAGCCCGCCCGGATGAGCCCACTGGAACTGCAACTGGGCACGCTGCGTGCGAACCGCCGTTTCTACTCGGTCAACAGCGTCGTGCGTTCCCTCTCGTGCTTCCGGTTCGGCACCGCGCTCCTGCGGCACGCCGGGCGCCGCATCCTGCGCGGCTGGCGGCAGGCGAACGGCCGCTTCATGCAATCGCTGTGGCAGTGGCAGAAAGGCCACGGCAGCTTCCCCCGTCATTTCTCCCTCCGGCGCCACCTGGCGCGCGTGCGGGCTTTCCGCTCGATACTCAGGCGGCCCAAAATGGCCGTTAAGCCCGAGTAGGGCGCTGCAGGTTGCCTTGCCGTGTTACCGATCCGCCCCGCTGCCAATATGACAGGTCAGCGGGGCCTCCCAAACGAGCGCTGTCGGAATGACAGGGCGTGCGCGGTGCGAATGAGCGCCCCGGTGGGCGTCGGTCGGGCTGACGGATGTAGTCAAGAGATTGCCGGGGCGGCTGTTGTGCGCCCCGAGAGCGTTAGCGGGGGCTGGCGCGCTGCGGGGAGAACGGCACTCGCAGCGGTTGGCACGAGGTTTGCGCGCAGACTAACGTGGCGTTGACTGTTCGTTCGACTCAGGCTTTCCACTTCGCAGGAGGAAGAACACATGCCGGCCAAAGAGCTGAGCTTTGGTTTCGAAGCGCAGGAGAAGCTTATGGACGGCGTTTCCAAGCTGGCCCGCGCCGTCAAGCAGACCCTGGGCCCGCGGGGACGCAATGCCGTGCTGGACAAAAGCTGGGGCGGCCCCAAAGTCACCAAGGACGGAGTGACCGTCGCCGAAGACATCGAGCTGGAAGACCGCTTTGAGAATCTGGGAGCCCAGCTTCTGAAGGAAGCAGCTTCCAAGACCAATGACGACGCCGGGGACGGCACCACCACCGCCACGGTGCTGGGCGAAGCCCTGTGCAGCGAGGGCATCAAGCGCGTGGTGGCCGGCAGCAGCGCGGTGGACGTGCGCCGAGGTATGGAGAAGGCGCTCGCCTGCGTGGTCGAGGAACTGAAGGAGCAGAGCAAGCCGATCGAGGAATCCGACGACATCGCGGCGGTGGCCTCCATTGCGGCGAACAACGACAAAGAACTGGGCCGCATGATCGCCGATGCCATGGACAAAGTCGGGCGCAACGGCGTCATCACCGTCGAGGAAGGACGCGGGCTGGCGACCACGGTTGACGTGGTAGAGGGTATGCAGTTCGATCGCGGCTACCTGTCTCCGCACTTCGTGACCGACGAGGACGCCATGGAGTGCGTCCTGGAGGACTGCTACGTGCTGATCTTCGAGAAGAAGATCTCCGCGCCCCGTTCCATCGCGCCGTTGCTGGAGAAGGTGGCCGGGCAGGGCAAGCCTCTGCTGATCCTCAGCGAGGACGTGGAATCCGAGGCGCTGGCCACGCTGGTCGTCAACAACCTGCGCGGCGTGCTGGACTGCTGCGCGGTGAAGGCGCCCGGCTACGGCGACCGCCGCAAGGCGATGATGGAGGACATGGCGACCCTGGCCGGCGCCAGGCCCATCTTCGAGGACCTGGGCGTGCAGCTGGAGAACGTCTCCCTGAGCGACCTGGGCCGCGCCCGGAAGGTCACCGTCAGCAACAATCACACGACCATCGTGGAGGGCGCCGGCTCCGAAGAAGACATCCAGGCGCGCGTGCGGCAGATCGAGCACGAGATCGAGTCCACCACCAGCGACTACGACCGCGAGAAGCTGCAGGAGCGGCTGGCCAAGCTCAGCGGCGGAGTGGCCCAGATCAACGTGGGCGCCGCCACCGAGACGGAGATGAAAGAGCGTAAAGCCCGCGTGGAAGACGCGCTGAACGCCACCCGGGCGGCTGTCGAGGAGGGCATCCTGCCCGGCGGTGGCGTTGCGCTGTTCCGCGCCGTCTCGGCCCTGGACGGGCTCAAGCTGGAAGGTGATGAGGCCGTCGGCGCCGACGTCCTGAAGGACGTGCTGGCCATGCCCCTGATGACCATCGCCCAGAACGCGGGCCTGGAGGGGGCCATGGTCGCCCGCCGCGTCGAGTCCGGCGACGGTTACGCCTTCGGCTACGACGCCGATGCGGAGCAGTATTGCGACCTGATGGAGGCGGGTGTCATAGACCCCACCAAGGTCATCCGCATCGCTCTGCAGAACGCCGTCAGCGTGGCCGGCATCGTCCTGATGAGCGAGTGTCTGATCCACGAGGTGGAAGAAGAAGAGGACGAAGAAATGCCCCCCGGCGGCCCCGGTGGAATGGGTGGCGGCGGCATGGGCGGCATGGGCGGCATGGGAGGAATGGGCGGAATGGGTGGCATGGGCGGCATGATGTAACCCATCCCCGATTGAACTGAAATACACTCGATTTGCATCCGGAGGTTGCGCACAGATGGCCAAAGTCAAACCGCTGGACGACCGTGTTGTGATCGAAGTCATGGAGGAGAGCGAGCAGACGGCGGGCGGCATCTTCCTGCCGGAGACCGCCAAAGAAAAACCGCAGCGTGGCAAAGTGGTCGCGCTGGGTCCCGGTAAGCTCACCGATGAGGGGGAACGCGCGTCCCTGAACGTCAAAAAGGGCGATCAGGTGCTGTTCGCCAAATACAGCGGCACGGAAGTCGAAGTGGACGGCAAGGAGCTGCTCGTCATGCGGGAAAGCGACCTGCTGGCCGTCATCGAGGACTGAGGACGGCCCGTGCGGCTGCGGACCGCTCCGCCAGGCAACCGACTAAAAGGAGAGACAACACATGGCTGCAAAACAACTGATGTATGGCGACGACGCGCGCGCCAAGATACTCAAAGGCGTCCAGAAGCTGGCCGATGCCGTCCGCGTTACCATGGGTCCCACCGGGCACACCGTGGTGCTGCAGAAGAGCTACGGCGGTCCCAAGGTGACCAAGGACGGCGTGACCGTGGCCAAGGAGATCGAGCTGGAGGACAAGTTCGAGAACATGGGCGCCAAGATGGTCAACGAGGTGGCATCCAAGACCAGCGATGACGCCGGCGACGGCACCACCACCGCCACAGTGCTGGCCGAACTGATCTACCGCGAGGGCCTGCGCGCAGTGGCCTCCGGCGCCAACCCCATGGCCGTCAAGCGCGGCATACAGGGCGCCGTGGAGGCCGTGGTGAAGGAACTGGAGAGCCGGGCCCATCCGATCGAAAGCAAGGACGACATCGCGCACGTCGGTGCCATCAGTGCCAACAACGACGCCCAGATCGGTGCCCTGCTGGCCGACGCCGTGGAGAAGGTCGGCAATGACGGCGTGATTACCGTGGAAGAGGGCAACGCCCTCGAAACGCAACTCGACCTCGTCGAGGGAATGCAGATAGACAAGGGCTACCTCTCGCCGTACTTCGTGACCAATCCGGAGGACATGGAGTGCGAACTGGAGGAAGCCTACATCCTGATCCACCAGGGCAAGATCGGCAACGCGCGCGACCTGTTGCCCGTGCTGGAGAAGGTGGCGCAGGCGGGCAAGCCGCTGCTGGTCATCGCGGAAGACGTCGAGGGCGAGGCCCTGGCGGTGCTGGTGGTCAACAAGCTGCGCGGCGTGCTGCCGTGCTGCGCGGTCAAGGCGCCCGGGTTCGGCGACCGCAGGAAGGCCATGCTGGGCGACCTGGCGGTGCTGACCGGCGGGCGTTTCATCAGCGAGGACCTGGGCCTGGACCTGGAGGGCGTCGAGCTCAGCGACCTGGGGCAGGCCGGACGCATCGTCATCACCCAGGACGCCTGCACCATCATTGAAGGCGCCGGCGAGGCGTCGGACGTGAAGGCGCGCATCCAGCAGATCCGCCATCAGATAGACGAGAGCACCAGCGACTACGACCGCGAAAAGCTCCAGGAGCGGCTGGCCAAGCTGTCCGGAGGCGTCGCGGTCGTCAAAGTCGGTGCCGCCACCGAGGCGGAAATGACCGAGAAGAAGGCCCGTGTCGAGGACGCCCTGCACGCCACCCGGGCGGCCGTCGAAGAGGGCATTATTCCCGGCGGTGGCTGCACCCTGGTGCGCTGCAAGGGCGTGATTGACAAGAAGCGGGACCGGCTGCGCGGCGACGAGAAGATCGGCGCCGACATCGTGGCGAAGGCCCTCGAGGCGCCCCTTTCCACCATTGCTGCCAACACGGGCCTGAACGGCGCCGTGGTGGTGGCCGAAGTGCTGGAGAGGGACGACGGCATCGGCCTTGATGCCAACACCGGCGAGTACGTGGACATGATGGCAACCGGCATCATTGACCCGGTGAAAGTCACGCGCACGGCCCTGGAGAACGCCGCGAGCATCGGCTCGCTGATGCTCACGACGGAGACCATGGTCACCGAAATCGGGGAGGACGACGAAGACCAGCGGGCGCCCGAAGGCGCCGTGCGCTGAGGCCGCAACCCGGCCGGGACGTGCCGACAGAGTGCCTCCCTTTGGCTAATCGAGAACAGAGGGCTGCCGCCACACAGGGCAGCCCTCGGTTTTGGAGAGCGTGAACTGCTTCCCCCTCATGGGCGGAGGAAAGGGTCGGTTTGCACATGGCAGACCGCGACTACTACCAAATACTGGGCGTCGGCCAGGATGCCTCTACGGCGGAGGTCAAGAAGGCATACCGCAAGCTCGCCCTCGAGTACCACCCCGATCGAAACCCCGACGATCCCGAGGCGGCGGAGAAGTTCAAGAAGGCCGCCCGAGCGTACGAGGTCCTCAGCGACCCCGAGAAAAGGGAGCGCTACGACCGCTACGGCGAGGCGGGGCTGAAAGGTGCCGGCGTCCACGATTTTGGCAGCTTCGACGAGGTATTTAGCGCCTTCAGCGACATCTTCGGCGGCGGCATGTTCGAGGACTTCTTCGGGGGCCGCACCCGGCGGGGCAGGCGGAAGGGCAGAAGCCTGCGGGTGGCCGTGGAGATAGACCTGGAGGAAGCCCTGACCGGAACCGAGCGGACAATCTCGCTGCGGCGCTCGGAGCCCTGCCCGGAGTGCGACGGCCGAGGTGCCGCGCCGGACGGGGTGCGCACCTGCAGCACCTGTCGCGGACACGGCCAGGTGGAGAGCAGGCAGGGGTTCTTCGCCGTGCGTCGCACCTGCCCCCGGTGTGGGGGAAGCGGCAAACGGATTGTTGAGCCCTGCCAGCAGTGCGACGGCACCGGTCAGGTGCAGGAGGACGCCGAGATCACCGTCCAGATACCGGCCGGCGTGGAGACCGGCGCCCGCCTGCAGCTTCGCGGCGAGGGCGAGGCAGCCCCCGGCGGCGTGCGGGGCGACCTCTACTGCGATGTCCGCGTGCGTGAACATCCCGTGTTCGAGCGAGACGGGCCCAACCTGTTCTGCGAGGTGCCGTTGAGCTACCCCACGGCCGTTCTGGGCGGGCAGGTGGAGGTGCCGACCTTGAACGGGGAGCCCTACGACCTGAAGATACCCCGGGGCACGCAGAACGGTGAGTTGCTGCGGCTGCGAGGACTGGGCCTGCCGGACGTGCGCACGGGCGGCCGGGGCGACCTGGTCGTGCAGGTCTTCGTGGAAACGCCGCAGGACCTGACCGACCGCCAGGAGGAGCTGCTGCGGGAACTGGCGGAGATAGAGAAGGTCAACGTCAGCGAGCGCCGGAGGAGTTTCCTGGAGAAAGTCAAAGACTACATATACGGCAAAGAGAAAACCGACGCCGGCCGGGACTGACCGGACGGTTGAGAGGGAGAGGTGTGGACGATGGCTGAAGCTCAGAAACCCGAGGCCGGGCAGGACCCGACCGTGGAAGACCCGGCGGCTGACCCGCAGCGGGAAGAGACGGGGGAGCGGCTGGTGCTGTCCTACGCGGAATACGAGGAGTTGAAAACCCTGGCGCGCGAGCGGGACGAGTACCTGAAGCGCCTCCAGCGCGCCGTGGCGGATTACCAGAACTTGCAGAAACGCATTGACCGGTTCCGCGAGACCGCCAGGCACGACGCCCTCCGCACGCTGGGAGAGGCCATACTGCCCGTGGCCGACAGTCTGAGCCGCGCCCTGGAGGCGGCCGAGCAGACCGAGGGCGGCGAAACCATCGCCGCCGGACTGCGTCTCGTGGAGAAGGAATTCTACGGCGCTCTGGAGAAGCTGGACATCCACCCGATCGAGGCCGTCGGCCAGCCGTTCGATCCCCACTACCACGAGGCGGTGATGCAGGCCCCCACGGACGAATTCCCCGTCAACACCGTGATGCGGGAGTTGAAAAAAGGGTTCGCGGTGGGCGACCAGGTGCTGCGGCCCAGCCAGGTCATCGTGGCAGGGCCGGCCGAAGAGGCGGACGAGCCGGACGCGGCGGACGTTGAATCCTAAAACATTCTGGTGTAAGCTCCTACGAAGGCGTTCATAAGGTGCGGGCCTCTGACATCCCTTTCTCCATCCCCCGAAAGTCCGAAATGCCTACCTACGAATACAAGTGCAAGCACTGTGGTCACAGGTTTGAGGAACTCCAGAGCATAACGGCCGAACCCCTCAGCATATGCCCCGAGTGCGGGAAGAACGGCCTGGAAAGGCTGATCGGTGCCGGGGTGGGCGTTATCTTCAAGGGCCAGGGCTTCTACACGACCGACTACCGCGGCAGTTCTTCCAAACCGACTTCCGAGAAGGCCTCCTCGGACTCCGGGTCCTCTTCGGAAACGTCCGAGAAGGCGTCCGACTGAGCTGCCGCGACCAGAACGCGGGAGAGGGGGGAGATTTATGTGCGCAGAGGTGCTTCGGGTGGACTGTCCCCACTGCGGAAAGCGGGTCGTGCGCTCCGCCCCCGAGGACGCGCCGCATTTCCCGTTCTGCTCCCGGCGGTGCAAGCTGATTGACCTGGGCAAATGGTTCGACGGGGAGCACCGCATATCCGAGCCCCTGCCCGATGGTCCGGGCAGGAGGGCGGCCGAAGAGGACGGTTCCTGAAAGCGCTTCCGGCGGTTGACAAACCGGCGAAGTGGATATAACTTGACAGCATCAAGACTCCTTGAGACAACCGGCGTTGCCGAAACGAGGTTTGGGGAGAGACCATGAGTGAGCGGAAGGGCGACTGGCGAGACCTGCTGTCGGCTTACCATCTGGCGCTGAAGGGCAACAAGATATGGGTGGGGTTCCTCACCCTGATCTACGTTCTGCTGGCCATGGTGGCGGCCTCGATCATCTATACCAGGTTCGCGGACTGGGGGCTGGTCCCCGACCTTGCGCGGACGGAGGGCCTGGTCGCGCTGGGACATATCGGTGGGCACGCCTCCCTGATTGACCTCATCTGGCAGGGCCGGGGCCTGGAGATCATCCTTCGATTCCTGCCCCTGCTCAACCCGTTCTACGGCCACTCGCTCGGCCACCTCGTCGTCTCGCTGTTCTTCTACCTGTTATTCTTCGTGGCCGTGACGGGCAACGGCGGCGTCATCTCCCGCCTGACGGCGCTGGAGTACGCCCGGCAGGACTTTCCCACGCTCCGCGACGCCCGCTCTATGGTTAAGTCCAAGCGCACGGCCTACTTCCTGGCGCCGTTGTGGCCGTTCCTGTTCGTGGTGGTGCCCCTGATCGGCTGCGCGGTGATCGGTCTGTTCTGCTCCATCCCCTTCGTGGGCCGCGTGCTCATGGTGCCGCTTTACCTGCTGGTACTGCTGTTCGGCATGGTGGCGCTGCTGTTCGGGTTGGGCTGGGTGTTCGGTTTCGGCATGATGATGCCCGCCCTCAGCGTGGGCGGCAAGGACGCCTTTGACGCCTGGAGCACCCCCTACGCCTACGTGCTGTGGCAGTTCGGGCGCTACCTTTGCTACACGGTGCTGCTGGGCGCCATCGGCATGCTGGCGGCCTTTGCGGCGCACTGGCTGGTGGAACTTTTCGTGTGGATCACTTTCCAGGCCACGCAGCTCGGCTTCGTCAGTAGCGTGGACTGGATTCAGTACCAGGGGATAGACCTGGCATGGTTCGCCGGCGTCCTGCCCTACAACGCGGCCGGACGCGTCGGTGCGGTCTCCGGCCACGGGGGTCTGGTGCTGGTGGTCAGTTCCCTGGTGGCTGTCATGACCGTTGTTGTGAAGGCGCTGCCGGTGGCCTACGTGATCTCCTACTTCTTCACCGGCAACACGTTGATGTTCTTCCTGCTGCGCAAGCGGGTGGACAACATTGACATTGAGGAGATCTACGAGGAAGCCGAGGAAGAGGCGGAGTTTCCGCTGGAGGAAGAAATGGGCGAGCCCGGCCTGACCGAAGAGGAGCCCGCCGACGAGCAAGCCCCGGCGCCTGAGTCCGAGCAGGAAGAGCCGGAACAGGAGCCTGAGGAACCCGAGGAGGAGCCCGAACGGGAAGAGCAGGAAGAGGACCAGGACGAAGCAGAGGAAGAGCAAGACGAAGAAGGCGAAGGAAAGGAAGAAGAGACAGAAGAGGAGGAGGAAGAGGAAAAATAGAGTTTCTCCCCAGGCACAGCCAGACCCAACGGAGGGCGGCTCCGGCCGCTCTCTTTTTTTGCCCCTGGCAGTGCGCCCTCGCTGCGGAAATTGCATTGCGAAAGCGGGCGTTTCTGGTAAAGTAACGGACACCCCGTGACCAGAACAGGTATCACCGGAGGAGTTTCATGCTGATTGATTTCCACGTGCCGCTCTACGACCAGCCCGGATACGGGGAAGCCATCGCGGAGACGGCCCGCAGCATGGGCCTGGACAGGTTGTGCATAATCGGCGGGGAGTCGTGCTACGGGCTGGCGGCCAACGCCGAGGCGCGGCGGCTGGCCGATGCCTACCCCGAGCTGTTCAGCCCCTTTGCGCACGTCTCGCTGGGCGATGACGATGCCCGGACGGTGGAGCGGCTGGCTCGGGTCGGTTTCGCGGGGATCCGCGTCTCGGCGCCTCCCGCTCCCTACGATGATCCCTCCTTCATGCCCGTGTACGAAGCGGCGGCGGCGCTGCAGATGCCGGTGCTGTTCCACACGGGCTACCTGCCGGTGACGCCCCTCGACCGGGCGCGCCGGATGCGGGCGGCCAACATGCGGCCCGTCTATCTGGACACCGTGGCCCGGTTCGTGCCGGAACTGAACATCGTCGGAATCGGCCTGGGCAGCCCCTGGTGCGCCGAGGCGGCGGAGACATTGCGGCACAACCGGAACGTGTGCTTCGACCTTTCCGGCGAGGTGCTGCGCCGCAGGGGGGCGGACTTCCTGGCCGAGGTGCTCCGCCCGGCGCAGGCAACCCTGTGGCACGAAGAGGTCAGCGGAAGCTTGTGGGAGCAGGTGGTCTTCGGCAGCGGGGTGCACCACGAGGAGATCGTTGCCGTCGAGCGCGATTACCAGCGGATATTCCGGAGCCTCGGCGTCAGCCGCGAGGAGATTGATGCCGTGATGGGCCTCACGGCGGCGCGGCTGCTGGGCATTCCGGCGAAGGACTGAGTTCACGCAGGAGGTGGCGGATGAGTTCCCCACGTATGCTCGGCGAGCAGGAACCGGAGTGGGACTTTCAGGCGGATGGTCCTCTGGAGTGCGCGACCGCCGCGGCCGGGGCGCCCTGTGCGGCGGTCGCCGACGGCGCCCGCAACATCTCCATCGTGGACGCAGAGGGCCGGCTGACCGGTACGCTGAGGGCCGGACAGCGCGTGCGCCTGCTGCGTGCCATGGAGGACGGCTCGCTGTTCGCCGGCCTGGCCGGGGATGGCATCGTCTACGCCTTTGACCGCGAGGGCGACCTGCGGTGGCGCGTCGAGTTCGGCGACCGGATCACCGATATCGCGCTGCTGCCCTTTCTGCACAGACTGGTGGCCGTCAGCAATGGCGGCGGCATACACCTGCACGATTGGCAGACGCACCAGTCGGTTGTCGGCCAGATCGAGTGGTCCGTCCAATCGGTCAGCGTGGGGCAGACAGAGCCGCCCGTGATCGCGGTGGCCGACGGGGAGGGCCACGTTGCGCTGCTGGACGGGGAGGCTAACGTCCGCTGGCAGAAGTCCACGGGAGGCAGCACCGGGCCGGTCCGTCTGGACATGGCCGGGAAGAAACTGCTGCTGCCTGCGCTCGCCGACGGCGTCCGGGTATTCGACCTGGGCGGAGCCGAGGTCGCCGGCATGGGGTTCGGAGGGGCCGTGCGGCGCGTCGAGCCCACCCCGGACGGGCAACGGTTCGCGGTAGAGACCGCCGGCGCCGAGTTGATCCTTGCCACGGCGGATGCGCAGACACTCTGGCGGAAGCAGCTTGCCAGGTCGCCGGTGGATTGGGCGCTGGGAGATGAGGGCCGCCTGCTGGTGCTGGCCAGGGGCGGCCGGACCCTGGAGGCCCACCGCATGCCTTCTGCCGGGCAAGAGACGAGGCAACCCACTCCTCCACCTGAGGAACCGGGGCGTGTGGCACAGACCGAGGCAAACGTTTCGGCTGCGGAAGAGCCGTCGGGCGGCCAGGACAGAGTTCTGTGGCGCCGGCCAGCCCCCAAGGGTCGTGGACGGGTGCGAATGTTGTTGGGGGAAGGAGGCGAATACGCTCTTGTGGCCTACGTTTCCGGCAGAGCGACGATCTACGACGGTGGTGGCAACCAGGTTTTGGAGGCGGAGCTGGATGCTCCTCTGCATGCAATGCCGTCCATGCCCCGCCGCTCTTTCGGGCTGTGGGCCGGAAAAGAGGTCGTCTTGCTCGAGCCCGAAGGCCCGAGTAGGAAGTCCTTTTCTCTGGGAGGCGAGGTGCTGCACTGCGATTGTGCCCGGGACCTCCAGCTTGTGTGCTCGGTTGACCGGGAGGGTGTTTTGCGCTGTTTCAGAGATGGTTCCCTTCTGTGGCAGCGAAATCTTGGAACGTTTGTCACCGGCCTGTTTGTCAGTCCTGGAGGCAAGGTCATTCTTGCGGCTGACGAGACAGCTAGA
>CAYVBE010000016.1:6962-40604 GCA_964448935.1 uncultured candidatus Brocadiaceae bacterium | reverse complement strand
GAACCAGCCTCCCGACCACCTCCCCCGGGTCAGCATCAACCCAGGCATCCCGCTTTTTGGGAATTCAAGGGATGTCCTGGGTTAATGCTGAGCCCCCTGCATGGATCATGGCAATGTCATTGGGCTGGCCCCGACGTGCCGCCTTTCCCCCTGCCTTTGGTCCAAGGCGAAGTCTTCTCTGCGAGGAATGGGGAGCGAGTTGGCTTCTTTTCTGCGGCACCAAGCCGCCCGGAACCGGCTATTCGTCGCCCTCTGCCCGTTCCGACAATTTTTCGACCGCTTCCAGCATCTCCTCGCGCCCGGTTGCCGTGTAGTAGCGGGTCATGAGCGTCGAGCTGTGTCCGAGTATGGCCTGAGCCACGCGCTCCGGAACGTCCAGTCGGGCCAGGTAGGTTGCGCAGGTGTGGCGAAGCTTGTGAAAGCTGAAGCCTTCGAGTTCGGGATACTTGCGACGTAGTCTCCTCAGTCGGCAGTGTAGAGCGCTTCCGGTGAACTGCTGGTCATTTTCGCCGACGAAGATGGGGTCGCTCGGCGCGGGTTCTTCCGGTGCCTGGGCCCGGATGATCTCCAGCGCCCGGTCGCAGAGAGGGATCTGGCGGGGACGGGCGTTGGGCCGGCCACTGGTCTTATGCCGCTCGAGTGTCAGCATCCTTTGGCTGAAATCCACATCCCCCCAGGCAAGCCTGACCAGTTCGCCGATTCGCATGCCGGTCAGAAGCAGTAACTCACAGATATCTCCCAGGGGAGGGGACTTCCTGCACAGCTCGATGCACTCCCGGGCCCTGTCCAGCGGCAAGTATTTCTCGGGGGGATGTTCAGGCGCGTTGACGTGCTTGCTCACTCGCTCTACGCCGTCCAACTGGTTTTCTTCGAGCAGGTCTTGCTTCACGGCCCAGTTGAAAAGGCGCTTGACCGCGGTCACCATGATGTTGATGGTGCGTGCCGCGTAGTCGTCGTCAATCATGTCCGCCTTGACCTGCTCGATGTCGGAAGGCGTGAGCTCGATGGCCAGCTTATCGCGGAAACGGCGGGTGACATGCTTCAGGCCATCCCGATAGTTACGCCAGGTGCCATGACTGCGGTTGTTCTTGTTCCAGCCGAGAAAGCGTACGGCCAGTTCAACCAGCGAGATGCTGTTGCCTCTGGTCCGGGGGATGGGTCTGCTATCCGGCGGCTCCTCCTCCGCCTCCTCATAGTATTTGGCCAGATAGCCGTGGAGTTTCGCCCGGGCTTTTGCTTCATTCGGGCCGAGATACAGCCGTTTGCGCCCGTTTTCGGAGGGAACATCCGCGCACCACTGGCTTCTTGCTTCATACCACCAGATGTCAACAGCCATACCCGCAAACCCCCTCTGCTATCAGTTTGCTATCAGAATCTTGCTATCAACGGATACTAATGGTCGGGGGATATAACGTCAAGGATAAAGCGTAAGGGGCACGCAAAGAATGGTTTGCGGGGAGGCAGAAGAATGGTACCCCCTCGGGGATTCGAACCCCGGACTCGCGGATTAAGAATCCGCTGCTCTGCCGGCTGAGCTAAGGGGGTACCGTGCTCGGGGATGGCTGTGCGTACGCCCATTTCTTATACCCCGGCCGGCTTTTGGTGTCAAACAGAACGGCCGTATTCGGCGCTTCGCCGGCGGGCTGCTGGTTGCAGAAGCGGGCCGTCTCTGCTAACCTTGATTCTGCCTGGTTTTGCCGTTAACTCTGCCCGCTGGTCCCTTTCGATATGCTCGACAAGATACGGAACTTCTGCATAATAGCCCACATTGATCATGGGAAGTCCACGCTGGCGGACCGTTTTCTGCAGCTCACGAAGGCGGTGCCGGAGCGGGAGTTCCATGACCTGATGCTGGACGATATGGACCTGGAGCGGGAGCGCGGCATCACCATCAAGGCGAGCTGCGTGACCATGCACTACGAGATGGACGGCACCGACTACCGGCTGAATCTGATTGACACGCCGGGGCACGTGGACTTCAGCTACGAGGTGTCGCGCAGCCTGCGGGCGTGCGAGGGGGCCATCCTGCTGGTGGACGCGAACCAGGGCGTGGAGGCCCAGACGGTGGCTAACCTGCATCAGGCCCGCCAGCAGGGGCTGACCATCGTGCCGGCGGTCACCAAGATTGACCTGCCAGACAGCCGGCCTATCGAGGCCATGGCGGAGATGGAGCAGACCTTCCGGATTGACCCGGATTACATGCTGGCCGTCAGCGGCAAGACGGGCAAGGGCGTGGAGGAGCTTCTGCAGGAGGTGATCAGGCGGGTGCCGCCGCCGGCGGGCGACCCGGACGGGCCGCTACGCGCGCTGGTCTTCGATTCGTTCTACGACGAGTACCAGGGGGTGGTCACGCTGCTGCGCGTGGTGGACGGGGAGCTGGAGTGTGGCCAGAAGATCAAGATGATGGGCTCCGGCCTGTGCTACGAGGTGACCGGCCTGGGGGTTTTCGGCCCCGGCCTGACGCCCCGCGACCGGCTGGGCTGCGGCGACGTGGGCTATGCCATGGCCGGCATCAAGAACATCCGTGACGTGCGCGTGGGGGACACCGTGACGCTGGCCGCCGACCCGGCCGAGGAACTGCTGGCCGGCTACCAGGAGCCCCGGCCCATGGTCTTCTGCGGTCTGTTCCCGCAGGACAACGACGACCTGCCCACGCTCCGCAGCGCGCTGGAGCGGCTGTCGCTGAACGATTCTTCGTTCGTCCACGAGCCCGAGGTTTCCGATGCGTTGGGGTTCGGGTTTCGGTGCGGTTTCCTGGGGCTGTTGCACATGGACATTGTGAAGGAGCGCCTGGAGCGCGATAACGACATAGCCATAATCCAGACCGCGCCCAACGTGACTTACGAGGTGGTGCTGAAGGACGGCGAGACTGTGGAGATTGACCGCCCGGCCCGGATGCCGGAACCGGGGGACACGGAGGAGATACGCGAGCCCTGGGTGCAGATGAACATCATCTTGCCGGTGCAGTACCTGGGCAACGTGACCCGCCTGGCCGAGAACCGGCGCGGCCGGCAGGTGAAGAACACCTTCTTCAGCGACCAGCGGACGATGCTGGTCTATGAACTGCCGCTGGCGGAGGTGGTGTATGATTTCTTTGACCGGCTGAAATCTCTGACCCGCGGCTACGGCACCATGGACTACGAACTGCTGGGCTACCGCGCGACGGAGCTGGTGAAGGTGGACGTGTTGGTAAACGGGCGCGCGGTGGACGCGCTCTCGATTATCTGCCACCGCGACCAGGCCGAACGGCGCGGGCGGCGCATCGTGAAGGACCTGCGCCGGCACATAGACCGGCACCTGTTCGCCATCCCCGTCCAGGCGGCCATCGGCAGCCGCGTGATCGCCCGCGAGACCATCAGCCCGCTGCGGAAGGACGTGACCGCCAAGTGCTACGGCGGCGACATCACCCGCAAGCGCAAGCTGCGGGAGAAGCAGAAAGAGGGCAAGAAGCGCATGAAGTCCGTGGGGCAGGTCTTCATCCCGCAGGAGGCGTTTCTGGCCGTGCTCGAGGGCGAGGACTGACCCTGAGGAGAGACGGATGAGCGACAAGGAAAAGAAAGGCCGGTTCCGGGACAGCCCGTTCCGGGCCGGCCCGCCGCGAGAGCGCACGCCCCTGCGGGATAACCTGGAGTCCATCGCCATCGCCATCGTGCTGGTGCTGTGCGTTCGGCAGGTGGTGGCGGAGGCATTCCGCATCCGGCACGGCAGTATGGCGCCCACCCTGGTGGGGGAGCACCGCGAGTTGCGCTGCCCGAATTGCGGATGGGCGTTCGAGGTAGGCCGGGGCAACGCCGGGCAGGACGGCGGCGTCGAATGCCCCAACTGCCGCTACCACTGGGCGGGTGCGTCCCGGCTGGGGCCGCGCGGCATGCCGCTGCGGTTCCGCAAACCCGAGTGGCTATGGCACAAGGCGCAGACGGAGGCGGGCGAGGTTATCCGGGGCACCGAGGCCGCAAACCGCATCTGGCGCGGCTCCGCGCGCATATTCGTCAACAAATTCATCTACCGGCTGCGGGCCCCCCGCCGATGGGAGGTAGTGGTCTTCCTGTATCCGGTGTTCGACGCGCGCTGCCCCGACTGCGGCTGGGTGGGGCACGTGCTGTCGGTCAACGGGGAGAAGTGCCCGGAGTGCGGCTCGGAGGAGCTTCAGGTGAGCTCCAAGAATTACATCAAACGCATCGTGGGACTGCCCGGAGAGCGGGTGCGTCTGCGTGACGGCGACGTGTACATCAACGGCGAGCTACGCCGCAAGCCCATGGCGGCGCAGAAGGGACTATGGTTCCATGTGTTCGATTCGCGATTCGTGCCCCGCAGGCAGGTGGTGCCCACCTGGAACATGGGTCAGGACGCGGAGCGCTGGACCCGCGACGCGGAACGCGGGAGCCTCTCGGTGGATGCCGGGGGTACCGATGAGCCCGTCATGGCGGGCTTCGCGCGGGCCATCACGGATTTCTACCCCTACGATGGGCCCAGCGTGCGTGTGGCTCCGAGCCGACTCCGATCAACCGGGCAGCATTCCGTGGGCGATTGCCGGGTCCGCGCGTCGGTCCGCGCGGAGGAGTTTGGAGCGGCCGGGGCCGCGGTCCTGTCCATCGAGGATGCGGGCCACCGGTTCGACTGTTTTTTCACGTCGCAGTCGGTCGTTCTGGAGGACTCGGGAGAGGTCGTACGGCAGTCGGAGTGCGCGGCCCTGGGTGGCTCGGATGCGCGGTGGATATGCCTGGAGAACTACGACGACAGGGTGGTGGCGCGTGTGGACGGCAAGCCGGTGCTCACGTACGATTACGAAGGCAGGCCCGTGAGCAGCCGCGGGCTGTGGCTGGGCGCCCGCGACGCCAGGCTTCGCTGGGAGCGCGTGGTCATCGAGCGGGACGTTCATTACGTGAACGTGTCTAACCACGGACCCGCCGAGCCGGAGTGGGAACTCGGCGAAGGGGAGTATTTCGTCCTGGGCGACAACAGCCCGGCCAGCAGTGACAGCCGCCGTTGGTCCCATGCCGGAATCCCGCGCGGCAACATCATCGGCAGGGCATTCTTCGTCTTCTGGCCCGTGCAGGACATGAAGTGGATGGGCGGCGGGGGATCGGATTGGTAGGGAGTGACGAATGGCAGCCGGATTCGACCTGATCGTATTCGAGCAGGTGCTGATCTGGAGCGGTGCGGCTCTGGCGGCCCTGGGCGTGGTGGGCCTCATCGTGTGCGTGTTGCGGGCCATCTTCGGGCGGCGGACGGACCCGGACGAAGCCGCCTCCGAGGCGTGACGCGCGGTGTGTGGATTCCACCGGCGTTTTCGGTGCATCATTTTCCCCCATCTTGTCTCCATAAGTATTTGACATGAAGAGGGATAGAGTGGCGCTCGTCCGTTTCTGTTCCCTTTCGATGTCCCCTGCCTTGAAACCGGCTTTTACGCTCAGGTATCGTGGGGAGAGAACCGGGACTTCCATGTTTTCGCTCTGCGGGTAAAGGGATGAAAAAGCTGCTTGTCCTTCTGGTGATTGCGGGTGTTGCAGGGGCAATTATTGCCAGGAAAGAGCCGACTTCTGCGGGGCAGCCGGGGGGGAGCCCGCAATCCGGCAGCCCTGCGGCAGAGATTGAAGGCGAGCCCGATGACCCGGTCTCCGAGCCCGCCCGGGATCGGGAACCCGCGCCCCCGCCGATCGAAGAGACGGAGCTCCCGCCGCGCCCGGCGCCCGACGTGGTTGCCGAGGAGTCCATGGAGTCAACGCCCGCGCGGTCTCCGATTCCCCTTTCCGCGATGGCCCCCGCCGATACCACCGCGCCGGCCCCGGACACTGAGCGATCGGAGAACGTATCGGCGGTGTCCGATCACCTCGCCCGCGCCCGCAGACTCTACGAGGAAGGGAAGCTCTGTGAGGTGAGAGAGCTTCTGACCGGGCCCTACCTGAAGGCGCGGGGCGAGAAGGCCAAAAAGTACCGCGAGTTGCTGGAGGCGGCAAGCAGCCGGCTGGTGTTCAACCCGCGCTGCACCGAGGGCGCGAAGCTGCACACGGTCTCCTCCGGCGAGACGCTGGTGAAGATCGCCAAGGAATACGGCCTGCACTGGCGGATGATCGCCCGGCTGAACGGCATAAGCGATCCCGGCAACCTGAGCGTGGGGCAGACGCTGAAGATAGTCAGCGGTCCCCCGAGCATCGTGGCGGTGAAGGAAGAGTTCCGCCTGACGCTGCTTATGGACGGGCTGTACGTGAAGGAATACGAGATCGGCATCGGCAAGGACGATCGCACGCCGGCGCGCAGCTTCGTGGTGGACACCATGCTGGTCAGGCCACGGTGGTACAAGCCCGGCGGCGGCATCATCGAGTATGGAGAGGAAGGGCATCTGCTGGGGGAGCGCTGGATCGGGTTCAAGGACGAGCCGGGAGCCACGGGGCTGGGCATCCACGGCACGCCCAACCGGGAGGGGATAGGCGAGAAATGCTCCAACGGGTGCATCCGCATGGCCAACGAGGACGTGATGGAACTCTACGACTTCGCCGTGCCCGGCACGCTGGTGATCATCGAGGAGTGAGCCGTGTATCGAGGGAGAGCCATTGAGGGCTACCTGGAGGACGCGGCGGCCAAGAAGCCGGCGCCCGGCGGCGGAAGCGTCAGCGCACTGGCCGGGGCACTGGCCTCCGCGATGAGTGAGATGACCGCCAACTTCACCGCCGGCAAGAAGAAGTTCGCCGAGGTGGAAGGCACGATCCGGGGCATGTTGACCGAGCTGGCGCAGCATCGGGAGGCCTTGCTGAAACTGGTGGACCGGGACGTAGAAGCCTATACGGCGGTCAACGAGGCATACGGGATGGCGCGCGAGACGCAGGAGGAGAAGGAGGCGCGCGGGCCGGCCATAGACGCGGCGCTGCGAGGCGCCATGGAGGTGCCGCTGGACATAATGCGTCATTGCGCCGGCGTGGCGGCTGTGGCGGACGAGCTGGTGGAGATCGGCAATCCCAACCTAATCACCGACGTGGGCGTCAGCGCGATCCTTGCCGACGCCGCGTGCGTCGCCGCGCGGCTGAACGTGGAGATAAACCTGAAGTTTCTGGACGCGCCCGACCTGTGCCGCGAGACCAGGGCGGAGATGGACGGGCTTTGCGGCGTGACCGGTGAGTGCCGCGAACGCGTGAGCGCCCGCGTTTACGACCACCTGGAGGGATAGCGCGCGTGAGCGTCTTCGAGCAATGGAAGATCCAGTCGAGCGGGGGCGCATGCTCGGCCTGCGACATAGAGTTTCCCGAGGGCGGCATCTTCTACTCCGGTCTCCGCGATGGTGAGGAAGGCCTTGCCCGGTGCGATTTCTGCCGCGACTGCTGGGAGGACGCCGACCGAAACGGGCTCTTCTGTTACTGGCGCACCCGCCGGGAGAAGGCGGACGCGAAGCCGCGCGTGGACACCGATCTGCTGGTGGAGTTCTTCCGGCGTCTCTCATCCGCCGACACCCCCGAGAAACAGGCGTTTCGCTTTGTGCTGGCCCTTTACCTGCTGCGCCGCAAGGTGCTCAAGCTCCGGCAGACCACGCACGGGTCCGAGGGCGATTTCCTGCTGCTGGAGTGGGCATCTTCCGGGGAGGCGGTGAAGGTTGCCGACCCCGGTCTGACCGAGGAGCAGATCGAGTCCGCTGCGAGCAGGCTGTCCGGCCTCTTCGACGCCGAACTTTGACCCCTCCTTGCCGCCGGGCACGTTGACCCGGCGGGCTCCGCAAGATATCCTGCAGGGGAATTCTGTGCGCAAGCGGGGGAAGCGAACGTGGCAACCATAGACGAAAGCACGGTGAAGTCCTACGACATCCGGGGTATCTACCCTGACCAGGTGGACGAGGAGTTTGCTTGGCTGCTGGGGGCAGCGCTGCCGCGTGTTCTGAGGGCGGAGAGTGTGGCGATCGCGCACGATGCCCGGCTGAGTTCGCCCGCCCTCTATGCCGTTTTAGCGGACGGTTTCCGACACGCCGGTTCGACCGTGAAGGGCCTGGGGCAGTGCCCGACGGAATTGCTGTATTACGTGATGGGTTCGGGCCCGGAGTTCGACCTCGGGGTCATGATCACCGCCAGCCACAACCCGCCCGACTACAACGGGTTCAAGGTGGTGAAGCAGGGCGGCGAGCCCGTGACGGGCGCCACGGGGCTGAAGGATGCGTGCGAACTGATGAAGCAGATGGAGGCCCACCTGCCCGCTGCGCCTGAGCCGCCGCCCGCGATGTCCTCTCCGGCGACGGATTACATGGACTTCGCGCTGGGCCTCGTGGGCCGCCCCGAGCCGGGGAAACCGGAGCTTGTGGTGGATGCCGGGAACGGAATGGGCGGGTGCCTGTGGGAGCAGATTACCGACCGGCTCGGGCTGGAACCCCACCGGCTCAACTTCGAACCGGACGGCCGCTTCCCGGCGCATCATCCGGACCCTACGCGGATGGAGAACCTGCAGCCGTTGATTGGCACCGTGGGCGAGAGGGGGGCGAAGCTGGGATTCAGCTACGACGGGGACGCCGACCGCGCGGTTGTGGTGCTGGAGGACGGCCACGTGGTGGACGGCAGCGAGATGTCCGCCTGCATCGCGCGGCGGCTGCTGGAGCGCGACCCTGGCTGCGTCTTCGGGCTGGGGCAGACAACCAGCCGCAAGGTGTGGGACTTCTTCCGGAAGCAGGGCGTGGAGCCCGTGATCGTGCCGGTCGGCCATGCAAAGATCAAGCGCGTCCTGCGCGGCGAACCGCGCATGGCTTTCGCGGGCGAGCACGCCGGTCACTACTACTATCGCGACTTCTTCTGCTGCGACAGCGCGATGATCACAACGCTCCATCTGCTGCACCTGGTCGGCGACGGGCTGACTGCACTGGTGGACGAGTTCCGGGACGCATGGCATCGGTCGCCGGGCGGCACCTCCGTGGAGTTTGACCGGCAGGACGTGGCCCTCGAGGTCTGCCGCCGGGTCGCCCGTGAGGTCCTGGAAGATGCGTCGAAGCCGCTGGAGATCACCTGCGAACGCCAGGGCAAGGTGCTGCGGAACTGCAGCGCGGACGACTTCGAGACCGCCGACAGTGTGCGCATAGACTATCCCGACTGGTGGTTCTGCGTGAGGCCCTCCGGCACTGAGCCCATCGCCCGCGTGGTGGTGGAGTGTACCGACCGGGACACGGTGGAGGGGCGCACGCAGTGGCTGCTGCGGCTGTTCGAGCGTGCGAAAGGGGCCTGAGGAGAAGACCGGAGGCGGGGCCGCGCTTTGAAAGTTCTCTCACACTCGCCTATAATCCGGCGCTTTCAATGCGACACATTTTTCGCCGGAGAAACCCATGAAAACGGTGCTCATAGCCGATGTTCTTCCCGATGCCTGCACGGAAATCCTGCGCAACGCCGACCTGGAGGTGGTGGAGCGTCCCGGGCTTTCCAACGAGGAGTTGAAGGAAGCCGTGCGGGGCAAGAGCGGCATCATCTGCCGTTCGGGCGCGAAGCTGACCGAGGAAGTTATCGAACAGGCGGACGCACTGGAGGCCATCTGCCGGGCCGGCGTCGGGGTGAACAACATTGACATCCCCGCCGCCTCGCGCAAAGGCGCGGTGGTGATGAACACGCCCGGCGCGAACACCCTGAGCACTGCGGAGCACGCCTTTGCGCTGATGCTGGCTCTCGCCCGCAACATCGGCCCGGCCTATATCTCGATGCGCGAGGAGCGCTGGGCAAAAAAGCAGTTCCTGGGCTCACAGCTCGCCGGCAGCACGCTGGGCATCATCGGGCTGGGGCGCATCGGCCAGGCCATGGCCAGACGCGCCTTCGCGTTCGAGATGAACGTGCTCGCCCACGATCCGTACCTGAGCAGCGAAACCGCGCGCCGTCTGGGCGTAGAACTCGTGGACGACCTGGCGGAGGTGCTCGGGCGCTGCGATTACCTGACGGTCCATGTGCCCGAGAACGACCAGACGAAGGGCATGATCGGGCCCGAGGAGATCGCCGAGATGCAGCCGCAGGCCCGGATAATCAACTGCGCCAGGGGTTCGGTGGTGGACCATGATGCCGTCGTGGAGGCCGTTCGGGAGGGCCGGCTGGGCGGGGCGACGTTCGACGTATACACGCAGGAGCCGCCCGAGAGCTACGAGTTTGCGCAGAGCGACAACATACTGGCCACACCCCACCTGGGAGCGTCCACGGAAGAGGCCCAGATAGCGGTTGCCACGGAAGCTGCGGAGCAGATGGTGGATGCGCTGCTCTACCAGCAGTACCGCAATGCGCTGAACGTCACGCCCGTGCCGCCGGAGGAGATGAAGGTGCTCCAGCCCTACTGCGACCTGGCGGCCAGCCTGGGCAAGATCGTGGCGCAACTCAACGACGGCCGACCTGAGTCCGTGGCAATTTCCTGCGAAGGCGACGTGGCCGAGCACAGCATGCAGCCCATCGTGAACTACGGGCTGATGGGGGTGCTTCGGCACATGGTGGGCGACGTGGCGAACATCGTCAGCGCCCCCCATCTGGCCGAGGAACGCGGCATTCGCGTCACCAGCAGCTCCACGGTCGGGCGCGAGACGGGCTTCACCGACCTGATCGAGATCAAGCTGACGACGGAGCGGCGCGAGATGGCGGTGGCGGGCACGGTCTTCGGGCACTCCCTGCCGCGGGTGGTGAGCATCGGAGAGTTCTACGTCGAGGTTATCCCGGAGGGCGACCTTCTGGTGGTCCTGGGGCGGGATGTGCCGGGGCTGATCGGGCGGGTAGGCGCCATTCTGGGCGAGGCGGGCGTCAACGTGGCCCGCATGGGCTTCGGCCGCCGCGAGAAGGGCGGAGACGCGCTGCTGGCCCTGAACCTGGACTCCCGAGCGGACGAGGCGACGTTGCAAGATATCCGCGCCCTGGACGTGGTGGTGGAACTGGGGCAGGCGTCCCTCTGACGCCCGGTCGGGCGGCACAGCCTTCTTGCCATGCCGCGCTGCTCTCCGTATAATCACGGTGACACTGCTTTTTGGGAGGTCGCACCGTGCCTGGCAGGCGTTCCGTTCACATCGGCCGATGGGCAAAGAGCCCGCTCTTCGCGGCGGCGTTGCTCTTTCTGCTCCATTCCGCTGCGGCGGCCCGGCCGCAGCCGGAAGCCTACCTGGTGCGCCTGGCCGGGCCGATCAGCGGGGCCTCCGCAAAGGCCGTCGAGCGACGCCTGGAGAAGGCGCGTGAGGACGGAGTGGGGACCGTCATACTGGAGCTTGACACGCCGGGGGGCGAGGTCGGTGCGTGTATCGAATTGGGCGATTTTATCTTTCGCATGGACGACGTGCGCGTCATCGCCTACATCAACGACCAGGCATACAGCGGCGGCACCATGGTGGCCCTGGCGTGCGACGAGATGTACATAGACGCCGCCACGGGCAAGATGGGGGACGTGGCCCCGGTGAGCGCCGGGGGAGAGATGATGGGCGAGAAAATCCAGGCCCCCATCCGCACCACCATGTTGAACTACGCCCGGGCCCGCGGCTATCCGGAGGCCCTGGTGAAGGCCATGGTCACGCCGGAAATCGAGGCGTACCGGCTGAAGACGCACGACGACCCCGCGTGGCAGTATCTGACCGGAAACCAGCTCCACGACTGGACCGCCGAGGAACGGGCTGCCATCCAGGAGAAGGAGCTCATCGTGCCGGCCGGCCAGCTGCTGGCCATGCACGCCGAGGAGGCGGTGGACTACGGTTTTGCCCGCAAGGCGGTCCGCAGTCCGGCAGAACTCTACGACACGCTGGAGTTGGAGCCGAAGAACGTGCAGCGGCTCTATTTGACCGCCTCCGAGCGGCTGCTGAGCGTTCTGGACATGTTCAGCCCCCTGCTGATCGTGGGCGGCTTCATCCTGCTGTGGATGGAGATAAGCCATCCCGGATTCGGGCTGCCCGGCATACTGGCCATCGGCTGCTTCGTGGCCTTTTTCTTCATCAAGTGGTCGCTGAACTATGCCCACATGCTGGAGGTCCTGCTGTTTCTGGCGGGCGTGGTGCTGCTGTTGCTGGAGGTCTTCGTGATCCCGGGGTTCGGGGTGGCGGGCATTTCCGGCATTGCACTGCTGATCATCAGCCTGGTGCTGGCGTTCCAGCAGTTTACCATACCGCACACGCCGCTGGAGTTCCGGGCCTTCCAGTTCAGTGTGCTGAAGACGCTGGGGGCTCTGATGGTGTCCGCCGTGGGTATTGCCATACTGGTCAGGATGCTGCCCTCTATGCCGCTGTTCGGGCGCATCGTGCACCGGGCGGACCTGTCGCGCGCGACCGCCAGCGAGGCGCTGGAGACGCGGTCGCCGGAGCTGTCCGGCATGGTGGGTGAGGTGGGACGCGCCCTGACGCCGCTCCGGCCGGCGGGGCGGGCGGAGTTCCACGGCGAGCCATTCGACGTGGTGACGGTGGGGGATTACGTGGACAGGGACCAGGAGGTCCAGGTGCAGGAGATACACGGCAACCGGATCGTGGTGACTCCTTACCGACCCACATAGGCTTTTGCGGGCGGAGGCCAGAGACCGTGGACGGCCAGTTGACCTTAATCATCGGCATCTACGTATGCGGCCTGGTGGCAATGGTGGTCGAGATGTTCATACCCGGCGCGGTGATCGGCACCATCGGGTTCCTGGCGGTGCTGGGCAGCGTGATATATGCGCTTGCCACGGGGCATCAGGTCACGGCCCTGGTGCTGATCGGCTGCACGCTGGCGCTGCTGCCGGTTTTCTTCATGCTGTGGAAGAACGTGGTCGGGCGGCTGTTCGCCATGAAGGGGGAGGAACGCGACTTCAGCCCCTCCACCACCGTCAACGAGGAACTGGTCGGCATGGAGGGCGTGGCGGTCACCCATCTGAGGCCGACCGGCATTGCACGGCTGGACGAGCGGCGGTATGATGTGGTCTCGCGGGGAGAGTTGATCGAGAAGGGGACCCCGATCAAGGTCGTCGAGGTCTCCGGCAATCGAGTTGTGGTGACGAGTCTGTAATCGCCGTGGGCGGCGAAAACGGAACGCGACGTGAACCCAAGCGGAGGAGCGGGGATTATGTTTGGCTTGCTGGCGCAACAGGGGATGGAGCCGGTCTGGATCGCGGTCATACTGGTGCTGGTCGTTCTGTTCCTGGGTTTCCTGCTGTTCTTCTTCAGTTACGGATTCCTCTACATCAAGGCCCTGCTGGCCGGGGCCCACGTGGGCATTCTGGAGATCGTGGGCATGCGGCTGCGCGGGGTGCGGCCCTCGGTGATCGTGGACAGCCGGATCATGGGCATGAAAGCCGGCCTTCCGGTGGAGACCGTGGCGCTGGAAACCCACTACCTGGCGGGCGGCAACGTGCTGAACGTCATCCGTGCGCTGATCGCGGCCAGCAAGGCGCGGATACCGCTGACGTTCAATCAGGCGTGCGCCATTGACCTGGCGGGGCGTGACGTGCTGGAGGCCGTGCGCACCAGCGTGAACCCCAAAGTCATAGACTGTCCGGACCCCACCAAGGGGCGCGAGACGGTGGCGGCGGTGGCCAAGGACGGCATCCAGCTCCAGGCCAAGGCCCGCGTGACGGTGCGCGCTAACCTGGAGCGGCTGGTCGGCGGAGCCACCGAGGAGACCATCATCGCGCGCGTGGGCGAGGGCATAGTGACGACCATCGGTTCGTCCGAGACCTACAAGGTGGTGCTGGAGAACCCGGACATCATCTCCCGGCGCGTGCTGGAGAAGGGTCTCGACGCCGGAACCGCCTTCGAGATCGTCTCGATTGACATCGCGGACGTGGACGTGGGCGAGAACATCGGCGCCAAGCTGCAGGGCGATCAGGCCGAGGCCGACAAGCGTGTGGCCCAGGCCCTGGCCGAGAGGCGCCGCGCGATGGCCGTGGCGCGCGAGCAGGAGATGTCGGCGCTCGTGGCCGAGAACCGCGCCAAGGTCGTATTGGCCGAGGCCGAGGTGCCCAAGGCCATCGCAGAGGCATTCCACGAGGGCAACCTGGGCATCATGGACTACTACTCCATGAAGAACATCCAGGCGGACACCAACATGCGGCGTTCCATCGGTGGCGAGGGCCAGGAGCCCAAACCCGAGCAATAAGGGCACGCCGCAGGCAAGGGGGCCGATCGCACCATGGCACGGCGCAGGCAACTGGGAGAGCAGGAGATACGGGCCCTCGCACGCGAGGCCATTGACGGCGTGGAGGGAGCCGACGACCTGCAGAAGGCGGCTTCGGAGGCGCTGCGGGCCGCCGAGGAGCCCCGCGTGCGCCAGGCCATCGTCGAGGGCGCTACCAGCGAGGCCGAGGATGTGACCGCCGCCATCCTCCGCGCCGCTCTGGAGAGCGGCGAGGAGCGCGTGGCGCGCATCGCCGCCGAGCTTATCCCCGACCTGAGCGAGTCCGACGCCGGCGTCGAGCTGCTCCGGGAGTGCGCCCGCGACGAGGACTCCGACATCCGCCGCCGCGCGGTGGAGGCGCTGGAGAGCTTCTCGCAGCCGCAGCTCGTGCCCGTGCTGGCCGAGGCGCTGCTGGACGATGCCGACATAGTGCGCCGCAGCGCCACCGGAACCCTCGGCATCATCATCGGCACCCCCTCCCACGCGCTACGGGAGCGTATCCGGGAGGAACTGGGCCGGCCGGACAGCCCCCTGGCGCTGGCCATGGTGGAGAACGAGGACATCCAGGTCCGCCGCCAGATGGCGCAGTCTCTGGCCTTTATGGACACGGATGAGGTGCTGCCCACCCTGGACCGCTTCTGCGAGGACCCGGACGACGAGGTGCGCCAGGAGACGGTGCTGTCCCTGGCTGCTCTGGGCACCGATGCCGCCCTGGAGGTTATGGCCGGACGCCTCGACGACGACAGCTACCGCGTCGCATCCTCCGTGCTGGACATGCTGGCTGCCTCCCTGGGGAGCGCCTCGAGCGCGTTTCTGGAGCACGTCCGCCGGGCGCTGGATCATCCGCAGGCCGAGGTGCGGCGTCACGCGGCGCTGATGCTGAGCGCCTACGAGCCGTCCGAGGTGCTGGACGTGTTACGGGAGGCGGCCGAGGACGATGATTTCGAGGTGTCCCGCCGGGCCGGTGAGATGCTGCGCAAGATGGGGGAGGGGCGGCTGGACTGGCTGGCCGGAGAGATGGACCGCCAGACCGGCGGCGAGCGGGCACGCACCGTGTGGGAGGCCGGAAACATCGGGCAGGAGACGCGGGCCACCGTGGCCGGGGATGGCGCGGCCGCCGCGTCCGACATCACCGCCATGCTGGAGAAGGTCCTGGCTGAGGGGGCGAGTTCGGAGAAGGTCCACGCGCTGAACGAGCTTTCGTCCCTGGTGGACATCGGGGACTCCGAGTCCATGCAGAGGGCGCTGGACGATCCCTCCTCGTCCGTGCGCAGCCGGGCGGCGGACACGTTCGCCTACACCCACGACGCTGCTTTTCTGGTCGAGGTCATGCACAACCACCGCGACCCATACGTCCGGCGCAGCGCGGCGGAGACGCTGATAGGCAACCCCGGCGGGCCGAGCAGGGCGGGGCGCGTGCGGCAGTCGCTGAGCTTCACCAGCGAGCGGACCGTCGGCGTCACGCTCTACAGCCACTTCCTGGAGGCGCTGGGCGACCCCGACCCGGTCGTTCAGCAGCACGCCTGTGAGGCCGTGCGGGAGTGCGCGCGGCGGGTCAGCCTGCTGCCCGTGCGACGCACGCTGGAGGAGCTGGTGCGGCTGATTGAGGATCCCGGCACCTCGGTGCTGCTGCAGGAGGATGCGGAACACGCCGCCGACACGATCGAGGAGGTCGAGTATCCGTCTCTGATCGGCGACAGCGCGGCGGACCTGCTGGAGGAGTGGCCGGAGCTGCTGCAGGATGCATCCTGCCTGGAATGGGATTCGGAAGCCGGTGCCTATCGGTTTGCCGCCGCGCCGGATGGAGAGACCCTCGTGCGGTGGGCGGACCGGTGTGACCTCTCGGAGGAGCAGACGGAAGGGCTGCGCGGCGCGGCCTCCGGCGGCGAGGCGCTGGACGCCGACGTGGCCTCCGCCCTGATCCAGATGCTGGCCCACGACCTGGGAAGCACGCTGGACTGCTTCGGCTATGCGGCGCGCGCCCTGGCCGCGGTGGGCCAGGAGGGATTCGAGGACGAACTGCCCCGCTGGGCCTCCGAGCTCGCCTCCGAACTGTCTCTGCCGTGGGAAGATGACACCCCCTGGCGGCGGCGCTTGCGCCGGGTGCGGATGAGGGCCTGGATGGAGGCCGAGGCGGCCGTAGCAGCTTTCGCGCAGGACACCGCCGTCCCGTCCCTGGCAGAGACAGTGAATGATGGCGACGAGTGGGTGCAACTGACGGCGCTGGCCGCAGCGGCGCGGCTGGACCGGCCGGAGGCGGACTCCGACCGGATGGCCGACCTGTGCGGTCGGCACGCGGAGGAGGGCGAGTATTGCGCTCCCGTGGGGGAGGCCGCTCTGGAATTGCTGAAAGCCAGCAGGGCCGAAGGCGTGACCGCCGTGGAAGGGGCACTGGAGTCGGGGTCCATTGCGGAACGCGGTCGTCTGACGAGGGCGCTGATGATCGCCGCGCACGAGGAGCGGGTCATGACGCTGCTGAGGGGCCGACTGCGGGACGGCGGCGCCACGGAACTGGCCGGGCTCTGCCTGGCGCTGGCCGTTCGGGGCGCGGGCGGGTCGCTGAGCGACGTGGAGGTCGCCGAAGCCGACGGGTCCTGCGAGGCAACGTGTGCCGCGCTGGCCCTGCGGGCCATGGCCAACGAAACAGAGGCGGCGGACAGGCTGAAGAACCTGCTCAGGGAGGGCGACGCCGAGAAGCGTTACCTCAGTGCCGGCTATCTGGCCCTGGCTCGGGTCTGGACCGCCGTGCTGGTCTACTCCAGCGTGCGCGATCAGGACGTGCCTTACTCGGTGCAACTGGTCTGCGCGCGGGCGCAGGTGCAGCAGGGGCATCCCGGCGGCATCTCCTGGTTCCAGAAGATGTCAAACTCGCTGTCCGGGCGGCCCCTGGCGGATCTGGTTACCCATATGGCGCAGGCAGTTTTGGATACGATTCCCCTGATGCTACAATGCAAGACCGTGAACCTGGGCCGGTTCGTGTGAGACCGGGAGTCTTTCTGCCCCTGCCGATCGGGAGGGATGTCTGATGGGTGCGGCCGATGTGATTATTGCGCTCGTCTTTCTGTCGCTTTTCCTGCTGCCGGCGCTCAAGAAGATCCTGGAGGCGGCGCAGCAGGGGGAGGGCGCCGATCGAGGGCAGGCGCAGAGGGAATTCGAGGCGTCGCCGGAGGATGTCCGGGAATTCCTGGAAAGCATTGCAGGCCGGCGGCAGGCCGACCGGCAGGGGCAGGGCCGGGCCCCGGGTCGCCGGGAGCCGCCATCGCCCCCGCCCCGGCTTCGGCGGCAGCCGGAACGCCCCTCGGCCCGTCAACGGTCCGGACGCAGCCCCAGCATGCGGCGCGCCGAACGGCGCATCGCCCGAACCCGCCGGGAGGCGGCGGCAAAGGCGCAGGCGGCCCAAAAAGCCGAAGAGACGCCCTCCGCTCCCGCGCCGGGACGGCGGCCCGAGAAGCGCGTCGAGGCGCCGCGGGCCGGCAAGTTCAATCTGAAACGGGCGGTCGTGTGGTCAGAGATTCTGCGCCCGCCGGTGAGCATGAGGCCGTTCCGCCATCACGTGCCGCCCTCCGCCCACCGGCGGTGACGCGCTCTGCGCCGGGGAAAGTGTTCGTGAAAGCGCTTGTGGTGTCCACGATGATTCTGCTGCTCATGGCCGGCGGCGAAACGGTCGGGTCACCCCCGGACGCCGGGGGAGAGGGGGCGGTCGAGGCGCGGGGGCGCCTGAGGAAGGTGCTGAAGGTGACCGTCGGCGTCTGTGCCGGCGTGGCGGTGCTCTGGCTCTACGGCCGCGTGCTCGAGCGGCGGATGCTGTTCCACCCCTCGGCGGAGCCGATTTCAACGTGGCGGCCGTCCGAGGACGTGGAGGTGTGCCGGTTTGCGGCGGCGGACGGGACGGAACTCTTCGGGTGGTGGCATCCGGGAGCGGGCGGTTCCGGGCAGAACCCCGTCCTCCTGTGGTGCCACGGGAATGCCGGCAATATCAGCGGGCGCTGGGAGGGGATGCGCGCGCTGGCCGAAAACGGGCTGGCGGTCTTCCTTTTCGACTACCGGGGCTACGGGCGGAGCGAGGGCCGTCCGTCGGAGGAGGGCCTTTACGCGGACGCCGCCGCGGCGTACGGTTTCCTGGTGGAGGAGCGGGGCATAGACCCCGCACGGGTGGTCGCTTTCGGCCGGTCGCTGGGCGCGGCGGTGGCGCTGGAACTGGCGTTGAACCGCTCCGTGGCCGGTCTCGTGCTGGAAGGCGCCTTCGAGAATATCGGCGCCATGGCGCACGCCGTGATACCTCTGATCCCGTCCTGGTACCCCACACGCTACGATTTTGACAACCTGGCGAAGGTGGACGGGTTGCGCGTCCCGCTGCTGATGATTCACGGGGAGCACGACGGCATTGTGCCGCCGGCCCAGGGGCGCGCTGTCTTCGAGGCGGCGCCGCAGCCCAAGGAGTTCTACACCGTGCCCCGGGCGGGGCACAACGATACCCTGGAGACGGGGGGGGACGAGTATCTGGCGAAGATCGCGGAATTCTCTCGCCGTTGCGTGGAAACGCGGCGTTGACGGGACCACTTTAGCTATCGCGGGGAGGGGAGCAGATGACGAGGGAACCGGTCGTGGCGGGGCAGTTCTATCCGGCGGGCGAGCGGCGCCTGCGGGAGAGCATCGAGTCCTTCACCCCGGAGGAGCAGCAGCCGGAGCCGGCGCTGGGGCTGCTGTCGCCTCATGCCGGCTACACTTTCAGCGGCGGAGTGATGGGGGTCACCTTCGCCCGCGCAGTTGTGCCCCAGACCGTGGTGCTTCTGACGCCGAGCCACAGCTACGCCCGGCCCGCCCTGGCGCTCTGGACGGGCGGGAAGTGGGAGACCCCGCTGGGCACCACGGCCATGCACGAGGAGCTGACCGCGGCGCTGCGGAACCTGGCCGGGGTGACCTGTGACGACCGGCCGCACCTGCCGGAGCATTCCGGGGAGGTCGTGCTGCCCTTCATCCAGTATCACAACCCCGATGCCGTGCTGGCGGCGGTCTGCGTCACGGCTGCCGCGGGGCTGGATGCGCTGAAGCGGTTCGGTGCCGGGCTTGCCGAAACGCTGGCGGAAATCGGTGAGGAGGACGCCCTGATCGTTACCAGCAGCGATATGTCGCACGAGAGCGGCGCGTCCGCGCTGGAGCGGGTTAACAGCCAGGACCCGGTCGCCATCGAAAGGATGGAGGCGCTGGACCCGGAGGGGCTCTACACCGCCTGCCGCAGGGACAACATAACCATGTGCGGGGTGCTGCCGGCGGTGGCCATGCTGGCGGCGGTCGCGGCGCGCGGGGGCACGGAAGGCATTCTGGTCTCGCGTGCTACAAGCGCAGACTCGCCGCAGGGAGGGGGTTCGTACGTGGTGGGTTACGCGGGGATGGTCTTCAGGTAAGGGCGCGGCTTACCCGCGCAGGAGCATCAGCAGGACCACCACGAGTGCGATCAGCACAGCCGCCACGACGATGGTCACGATGACGGGCTTGTTGCTGCCGGGCGGGTTGGTGATCTGCGTCTCCTCGAGGTCTCCCTCTGCGGCCCCCGCCGGGATATCCTGGGCGGTGATCATGCTCTGATCCCGGAACCCGGCGGCGGATACTTCTTCGCCTTCCAGCAGGTTGTCGAAGTCCTGAATCAGGTCTTCGTAGCTGGAGTAGCGGTTATCCGGGTCTTTGGCCATCATCTTGCGCAGCACGTCGCAGAAGGCGTCCGGCAGGTTGTCCACGTGTTCGGTGGGGGAGGGCAGGGGCTCCCGCACCTGCTTGGTCATCACCTCGAAGGTGGTGCCGGTGTAGGGCACGGTGCCGCAGACGATGTGGTAAAGCGTGGCGCCCAGGGAGTACATGTCAGTTCGAAAATCCACGTCCCGGGCGCTGTTGATCTGCTCCGGGCTCATGTAGTAGGGCGTGCCCAGGCTGGCACCGCTGCGGGTCAGGCCGGTGGTGTCGGCCGTGGTCTCCTTGGCCAGGCCCAGGTCGGTTATCTTTGCGGTGCCATCGGAGTCTATGATGATGTTGCCGGGTGTCACGTCGCGGTGGATGATGCCCATTGAGGCGGCGTAGCGCAGCCCCTCGGCCACCTGGCGGACTATCTTCAGGCCCTCCCGCCAGTCGAGCCGCTCGTTTTTCTCGACCAGCTCTCGGGCCGTGGGTCCCTCCACGTAGTCCATCACCAGGTAGTAGTAGCCCTCTTCGGCCCCACACTCGTGGACCTGGACCAGGTTTGGGTGTTTCAGCCGCGCGGCAATCCTTGCCTCCCGGAAGAACCGTTGGCTGTATTCGGGGTCCTTCAGGTCAATATGCTTGGGCAGGATTTTGACGGCGCGCAGCAGGTCCAGGTTGATGTGCCGCCCCAGGTACACACTGCCCATCCCGCCCTCGCCGATCTTCTTTTCGATTCGGCATTGACCGATGACTTCGGGCGCGCCTTCGGTAAGCTCATCTTCCATCCGGCTTTCCTCCGCGACGGCCGCCCGTCAGTGATGATTCATAGAGACGCCGCACGCAAAAAGGCTCTGATTGTGCCACAAGACGTGGCGAATGCACTCCAGGCAACTCCACGCCGTATTATAGTCAAGGCGCGGAGAGACTGTCAACTTCCCGAATCCGCCGCGTGTTGCGGGTTCACTCGGTTTCCTGCTCTTGCTCCGGCGGCATGACCGGTTCCTCCGGTTCTTCCGGCGGTTCCGCCCCGGGCGGCTCCTTCGGTCCCGGCTTCTTGGCGGAGAGAACAACGATCAAAACCACCAGGACGACAACCGCCAGGGCGAGCGCGATCCAGTGCGGAGTTTTCCAGGCTACCAGAAGATTCATTGTGCCTCCCCATTCAAAGAGTCCCCTCGCTGCGTGACCGGCGGGCACGGCTCTGCCGTGCCTCTGCGAAAGGCAGCCGGCCCGACTCTACTACAATATTGACTAACCAGACCGGTATGGCAAAGTCAAGCAAAGAGGCGCTGCAGGAAACCCATGTTCGGGCCGGACCGAACAAAACGACGAGGTTGCCGCGGGGCCTCTCGGCCCTTCGCAATGACCGTCGAGCGCGAGGCCGTCTGCGGTACTGCGTCAATCGCGTGCAAAACGGCAATGGGGGCGTTAGAATACTCCTTCCCCCCTTCGGAAACCGATTATGAAAATCACCGTGGCGCCGGACAGCCTGAAGGAATCAGTGACCGCACCGCGGGCCGCGCGTGCCATGGCGCGGGGGGTGACCCGCGCAGCGCCAGAGGCGGAGGTGGTTGTCGTGCCGATGGCCGACGGCGGCGAAGGCACCACGGAAGCTATCGTGGAGGCCGCCGGGGGCGAATATCGCACGGCTACGGTCGGTGACCCCCTGGGCAGGCCGATCGAGGCGGTCTGGGGGCTGTGCGACGACGGGAAGACCGCCGTGGTGGAGATGGCCCGGGCCAGCGGTCTGGAAAGGCTCCGGCCCTCGGAGCGTGATCCTGCACGGACCTCGACTCACGGAACGGGTGAACTCATCCTGGCGGCGCTGGAAGCAGGGATCGAGAAAGTTATCGTGGGTATCGGAGGAAGCGCCACAGTGGACGGCGGGGCGGGCATGGCGGTGGCCCTGGGCGCTACGCTGCTGGACGCGGAGGGCTGCCCCCTGGAGGACTGCCCCGGCGGCCGGCTGCGCGAGGTGAAATCCGTGGACCTTTCCGGGCTGCATCCCGGCATCCGGGAGGTGGACATCGCCGTCGCGTCGGACGTGACGAACCCGCTGCTCGGCCGCGATGGCGCCGCCCGCACCTACGGGCCGCAGAAGGGCGCCACCCCCGAGCAGGTGAAGATGCTGGAGGAGGGGCTGAGTTCGCTGGCAGATGTCATCCGGCGCGACCTTGGTACGGACGTGCGCGGCCTGCCCGGTGCGGGCGCCGCGGGCGGCCTGGGGGCGGGGCTGGTGGCCTTTCTGGGCGCACGGATCGAGGAGGGCGCGCGGACCGTTGCGCAGGCCGTGGGGCTGCGCGAACGGATGGCCGGCAGCAACCTGGTATTCACCGCCGAGGGCAGAATGGACGGACAGAGCGTTTTCGGAAAGGCCACGGCACACGTGGCCTCGATCGCCCGGGAGGCAGGAGTGCCGGCCGTCGGGCTGGCCGGCTGCCTGGGGCCGGGATACGAGCGTCTCTACGGCTGCGGTTTCAGCGCGATCGTGCCCATCGTTGAGGGGCCGACCGGGTTGGAGCAGGCGTTGGAGGCGGGAGAATCACTGCTGGAGGCGGCGGCAGAGCGTGTCATGCGCATATGGCTCGCGGCCGCCGAGAAATACGATGGCTGAGCGCGAACTGATCGAATACATCCGAAGCCTGACCGCCGAGGACCGGCCGGACTGGTTGGAGATCGGCCCCGGCGACGACGCGGCGCTGGTCGAGACGCCGGCGGGAGGGCGCCTCGTCCTCACGACCGATATGCTCCTGGAGGGCGTGCACTTCGAGACCGGCACGGCGCCGGAACTCGTGGGGCGGAAGGCGGTGGGCCGCGGGCTGAGCGACCTGGCCGCGATGGCCTCGCGTCCGCTCTGTACCCTGGCCGCCGTCCAGTTCGGCCCCGGGTATGGGGAGGAGGCGCAAAGGGGCCTGGCAGAGGCGCTGGTGAAGTGGGGCCGGGAATGGTCGGCGCCGCTGATCGGGGGCGACGTGGCCGGCGGGGCGGAAAAGCTGTCCATCACCGTGACGGCGTTGGGGACGCCCGGGCCGGCCGGGGTCGTGCGGCGGGACGGGGCGCAGCCCGGCGATGCCCTGTGCGTGACCGGCCGGCTGGGCGGGTCGCGTCGCGGGCGCCACCTGACCTTCACGCCGCGCCTGCAGGAGGCGCTGCAACTGGTCGGCCAGTGCGACGTGCACGCCATGATTGACATCAGCGACGGCCTGAGCACGGACGCCCTGCACATCGCCGATGCCTCTGGATTGGGGGCGTCGCTGCGCGCTGCGGATATTCCGGTCTCTGAGGACGCCCGGGCTCTGGCGGAGGAGACGGGCAAGGAGCCGCTGTGGCACGCGCTGAACGACGGGGAGGATTACGAGCTGCTGTTCTGCCTGCGGCCCTCGCGCGCTCAATCGCTGGCCGCCGACGGGCTGGAGGACGTGGGAGTGAGCCTGATCGGGGAGGTCACCGAGGATTCCGGCTCCCGGCTTGTCCGTCCGGACGGGGAAAGTGAGCGGCTGGTATCCGGAGGATGGGAGCACAGGCTGTGATGGATTGCCCGGTCCTGATGCTGCGGACGCATTCACCCGAGGAGACGATGCGGATGGCCGGGGCGTTCGCCGAGATTTGCCGCGCGGGGGACGTGCTGGGCCTGGAGGGCACGCTGGGGGCGGGCAAGACGTGCTTCGTGAAGGGCCTGGCCCGGGGACTGGGTGTTCCGGAGGATCAGGCAGTCACCAGCCCCACGTTCGTCCTGCTCAGGCACTACTCCGGGCGGCTGACGCTGTATCATTTCGACGCGTATCGGCTGACCGGCGCCGACGAGATGGAGGCGCTCGGCTGCGCCGAGGTATTCGAGGCGGGCGGGGTGAGCGTGGTGGAGTGGGCCGACCATGTGGCAGAGTGCCTGCCGCCGGAGCACCTGTGGATGAAGATATTCGTGAGCGGAAGCAAGGAGCGCGAGTTCCGACTCTCAGCGGCAGGCCCGAACGCGCCGGCGCGGATCGAGGAGTTGCGGCGGCTGGTGGCCGACTGGCTGTGCTGAGGGCGGTTGCATCGGGGGCGGGCCACCTTTATCCTGATGCGCTGTGTTGACCGTGACTTTGCCCCGGCTTCGGAGGGAGTGCGACAATGGCGGAACCGGTGAAGATCATGCCGTGCCTGGACATGAGGGACGGGCGTGTGGTGAAGGGCGTGCACTTCGTGGACCTGCGGGACGCGGGCGACCCGGTCGAGTGCGCACAGGCATACCAGGAGGGAGGCGCCGACGAACTGGCATTCCTGGACATCACGGCGACGGTGGAGAAACGCAAGACAATGCTGGATGTGTTTCGGCGCGTTGCCGACGCCGTTGACCTGCCGCTGACGCTGGGCGGGGGAATCAGTTCGCTTTCGGACATCGAGGATGCCCTGGACGCGGGCGCGGACAGGGTGAGCATGAGCAGCGCGGCCGTCCGGGAGCCGGACTTGATCGAGCAGGCAGCCCGGGAGTTCGGGCCGGACCGGATTGTGGTGGCCATTGACGTGGACGCCTCGGACGAGCTGGACAGCGGCTACGAGGTGTACATTGACGGCGGCCGGACGCCCACGCGCATGGACGCCTTCGAATTTGCGGGCGAGGCCGAGGATCGGGGCGCCGGAACCATATTGCCCACCAGCAAACGCTGCGACGGGACGCGCGAGGGCTACGACATCCCGCTGCTGAAGGGCATCACGGAGCGGGTCAGCGTCCCGGTGATTGCCAGCGGGGGGGCCGGGAAGCCGGAGCACTTCTACGAAGCGGCCACCGAAGGCGGCGCGTCCGTGCTGCTGGCCGCCAGCGTGTTCCACTTCGGCGACATCGGCATTCGAGAACTGAAGGAATACCTGCGGGAAAAGGGCCTGGAGGTGGAGCTCTGACTACTCGTCCGCGAGGACCTCTTCGTACTCGTCCAGCTTCTCCAGCAGGATGGCCGTGCCGCGGGCGACCGCTGTGATGGGATCGTCCGCCACCTGGACCTCCAGGCCGGTTTCCTCGGCCACGAGTTCCCTTATGCCGGGGATGAGCGCGCCGCCGCCCACCAGCGTGATGCCGGAGTTCAGCAGGTCGCTGGCCAGTTCGGGCGGGGTTTTGTCCAGGCAGTTCTTGGCGGCGTCAATGATCTGGTGGATGGGGCGGCTGATGGCCTCCCGAATCTCGGCGCTGGAGATTTCCAGTCGGCGCGGCAGCCCGGCGGCGATGTCCTTGCCCCGGATCTCGTAGCTGACCTCTTCCTCCAGCGGGTAGGCGGAGCCGATGGCGATCTTGACCTCCTCGGCGGTGCGGTGGCCGATCTCCAGACCGTACATGTCGCGCACGTAGGTGATGACGGCGTCATCCATCTCGTCGCCCGCCACCGGCAGGCTTTCCAGAGTGACGACCTCCCCGAGGCTCAGCACTCCGACCTCACTGGTGCCGCCGCCGATGTCAATCACCATGACTCCGACCGGCTCGCTGATCTTCAGCCCCGCTCCGATGGCGCCGGCTTTCGGCTCGGGCACGGTGTAGACGCGGCGGGCTCCGGCGTTGATGGCGCTGTTCTTGACGGCCTTCTTCTGCACCCCGGTGACGCCGCTGGGGACGCTGACCACCATGCGGGGCCGGACGCCCCAGGCGCGGCGCTGCACCTTTTCGATGAAGTAGCGCAGCATGATCTCCGTTATCTCCAGGTCGGCGATCACGCCGTCCTTCAGCGGCCGGATTGCCGTGATGTTTTCGGGGGTGCGCTCGATCATGCGCTTGGCTTCGTGGCCCACGGCGCGGCCGTCCAGGGGGACGACGGGCGGGTTGGAGCCGGTTTTGACGGCCACTACGGAGGGTTCCATGAGGACGACGCCCTGGCCGGGCACGCAGACGAGCGTGTTGGCGGTGCCCAGGTCTATGCCCAGGTCCCTGGCGCCGAGGCTCATCATGGAGTTCAGGAGTCTGCGCACTGAAAAACCGAAGCCGCCAGCCATGTGCATCAACTCCGTCAGTGTAGCGCCTTTACGGTGGGCAATTATAATGGCCCGGCGGGGCCATGTCCAATACTTCTGTGCGCCCACGAGCAGCGGGGCGACCGCCCGTCTGGCGGGCAATCGCCCCGAAATCCGCAACATCTGATGTGCGTGTTAATCAACCGGTCGGCACGAGGCGGAAAGGGGCCGCCGGGACAGGTGCCTACTGTTCGGTCTCCTCTGCCTCGGTCTCATCGGCGGCGCCTTCATCTTCCGCGGCCGGCGTTTCCACGGTTCCTTCCTCCGGGGCTTCCGTCTCGGCGGGGGTTGTGGTCTCCGGCTCGGTCGTTGCGGCCCCGGTTGTCGTAAGCGCTTCGGCAGTGGCCTGGTAGCGGCTGAACTGGGTCCAGGTCAGCGCGGCGCCGAGGGCCAGACAGGCAACGGCCGCAAGGAGCAATCCCTGCACCAATCCGCGATCATCCATTCTGCAGCCCCTTGTTGCACGGGAAAGTCCGGGTTCGGCCTCACGGTTCCTCAGTCGCAGGCGATTCCTCGGACGACGTTTCGGCTTCTGTGGGTTCTTCCGTCTCGTTGGTGTCGGGTCCGGCCGCGTCAGTCTCCGTTGTGACGGCCGGGCCGCCGACGTCGCTCAACTGGGGGTAGCTCCACATCTCGAGGCCGACCAGGCCGATGGCGACCGCCAGGAACAGGCAGGCGGCGACCAGGAGCCAGGACAGGAATCTGTTGTTTGCCATTGCTGCGGGCCTCCGATGGAGGAGCCGGGAAGGCGAGTTGACGCTACTGAACCTGGATCTCGGTGGTGGCCAGGTCGCCCACCTCGGGCTGCCTGCCTTCGGCCACCCGAGTCATGATGCCTCCCGCCACGCTATTCCAGACGTCATGTATGACCAGGGTGCCCACGAAACCGTCGTCGTCATAGATGGTGAAGATGGTGTTGGCCTTCACCTCGCTTTGCTGGCCTTTGTCAATGACCACGGTGCCGAGTTCCTGGTCCACCCTGACGACCACGGCATTGACGGCGGGCGTGGGCGAGGGGGGCACGCTGATGCCGCGGCGCCTGATCTGGGCAATGATGTTGTTGAGCCTCGCGACATCCTGCTGGGCTTCGGTGCGGGCCTTCTTCGTCATGGCCAGTTGGTTTTCCAGGCTGTTGACGGCGTCGTCCTTCTGCGCGACGACGTCCCTCAGCTCGCCTATGGTCTTTTCCTTGTCCGTGACGCTCTGTTTGGCGTCGGCCAGTTGCTTGCTGATCTCATCCTGGGAGGCGCGTAACGTGGCGATCTGCTCTTCTTGCTTCTGTGTGGCGATAGTCAGTCTCTCAACGTTTCCCTGTGCCTTCTCCAGTTGCGCCACCAGTTCGCTCACTCTGTTCTGCTCGGCCTGGAGTTGGTCCTGCAGCGTCTGGATTTTCTCCTGGGAGTTGGTTGAGACCCCGGCCAGCCTGTCCTGCGTATCTTGCAGGGCTCCCTTGGTCTCCTCCAGTTCGGCCTTGGCCTTGTCCAACTCTTGCTGGGCGGTGATGTACTTCTTGCCGAAGTCCTCCCGCTTTCCGTAAAGAGCTATCTCCATGCCGGCGAAAACAACGCTAAGCACGAGCACCAAGACCACCAACACCTTTGTGAACGCGTTCATTTAATCCTCCCCGGCAGTTACCAACGTTGCACGTCCTCGGTTCTGTTCGGCGAACGCTGCGTAAATTATACGCTCAGACTGAGCAAAGTCAAGTCTCAGTCGCGCCGAACTTTGCACAAGCTCATTAAGTCTCACATATCGCCCCTCAGGTCAAGTGAAAATACGCTGGTTTTTGCTCTTGGAGGCGCCACACAGAGGCCCCGATGCGAAAGAACGGCGTTTTCCGCCCCGTTCCGCGCGGCAGCGGACCGCTTTCCGTACGATTTCTGGGAACCGCCTCAGAGCCCGAGACGCCCGATTTGACAAGCGTCTCCGACCGGTATAGATTAACCGGGGAAGTGACGACTAACAATTCCTTTCCACTCATTCAACTGCGCCCGAGGGGAGAGTCGCATGAAGCTGGCCTGCTGTGCCTACTCGTTCCGACAACTGCTGAATGACGGCAGCATGACCATGGAGGGATTTCTGGATTTTTGTGTGGAACTCGGGCTGGACGGGGTCGAGCTGACGCAGTATTACTTCCCGCGCGAGACCGATCGTTACCTCTTCGGCTTGAAGCGCGAGGTCTTCGCCCGCGGCCTGGACATCTGCGGCGCCGCCGTCGGCGGGAACTTCAGCACGGCTGAGGAGGACGATCGCGTCCGGCAGATCGAGCACGTGAAGGACTGGCTGGTCAAGGCATCCAAACTGGGCGCGCCCATGCTGCGTGTCTTTGCCGGAGGCTGTCCGGAGGGCGTGGAAGAGGAGACCGCCCGCGGTTGGGTGCGCGAGGGCCTGAAGGAGTGCGCGGTGACGGCTGCCGACCACGGCGTGGTGCTGGCGCTGGAAAGCCACGGTGGCCTGACGGCCGACGCGGACGGAGTGCTGGCACTGCTGGAACCGTTGGCGTCCAACCCCTGGATCGGCATGAACCTGGATTTCGGCAACTTCACCGGCGATGTGTACGACCAGTACGAGCGCTGCGCGTCCCGGGCGGTGACCACCCACGCCAAGGTAACGGTGCGGCAGGGAGATGGGAGGGAGCGCCTGGATTACCGCAGAATCGTGCGCATCATGCGCGATGCGGGCTACGACGGCTACCTGAGTATCGAGTACGAAGAGGATGAAGCCCCGAAGACCGGCGTGGACCGGTTCGCCGCCTACCTGCGGGGCTGCATCGTTGACGCCTGAGCGTCCCCGGGATCGCAACCCTGACGGGCGCCCGGTGCGGGCGGTCCGGTGCCTGCTGCTGGCGGCATGTGTGGCGGTCCTGTGCTGCGGTTGCGTTCCCGAGTGGGAGGCGTCGGCGGAGAGCGAGCCGGTCATCTTCCTCCTGGACAGTCCGGTCAATCAAGACTTCGTGGCCGGCCGGGGCGCGGGCCTCAGCACCGAAGACATCACCCACGGGAGCCTCGTCGCGCGGGTGCTGCGGAGCTACTGCCGGACGCGGATCGTCTCCATACCGGTCGAAGGGCCGGACGGGGCGACGGACCGCCGGGCCTACCTGGACGGCCTGCGGTCCGTGCTGCAGCACCAGTCGCGCCACCCCGATGCCCGGATCTTGGTCAACATCAGCCTGTCCTCCGATCGGTCCGGGGACGAGGAGGAGCGCCTGATCGGGCAGCTCGTCGCGCGCGGCGTGCTGCCGGTGGCGGCGGCGGGCAACAGCGACAGCGCGGAGGCCGTATACCCGGCCGCGTATCCCGGCGTGATCGCCGTGGCCAGCGCCACGCGGGCGGGCAAGGCCCTGCACTCCAACTACGGCCCCCACATTGACATCGCTGCGTCGGGGGACATCTCCTTCATTGATTACGAGTATCTTCCGCTCAGGTGGCTGCGGCGCGCGATGGAGGCGCGGGGCACCTCCTTTGCTGCGCCCCGTGTCGCGGCGACCCTGGCCTACGTGCTCGAGCGGAGACCGGAGTCCTCTCCTCGGGAGGCATACAAACTGCTGGAGGCCACTGCGGTGCCTGTGGCAGGTCAGCATTTCCGGGACGGGTTGCTGGGGGCGGGGCTGCTGGACATCCGGTCCGCCAAGACGCGGGTCGCCCCCGTGTACGGTTTTGCGCACTTCGTGCTGCCCGTCTGCGTATGGGCGGTGCTGGGGGTGGTCAGCGTCTGGCTGGTGGTCCGGCGCGGGTTCCCCGGCGTAATCCTCTCGGCGCTTCTCTGGTTTGTGGCGCTGCCACTGTCTTTCCTTGCGGCCGTGCGTCTGGGGCGCTGGGTGGAGTTCGTCGGGCGGGGGGACACGGTGGTGGGGCTGGGCGTGTTTTCGCTGCTTCTGGCGGGGGCGGTGATATCGCTTCTTGTGCAGCGCCGGGCGCCGCTCAAAGTGCTGCCCGCCGCTGCACTGCCGGCAGGTGTCTTCCACGTCTGCGCGGTCTTGTGGCCCGCCGGCGAGCTGGTGAGGATGGTCGGCGGGGGGGTGACGGCACTGGCCATGGTCGCCATCAGCATCGTCCTGGAGCGCCGCGCCCGGGCACGCGTGCACCAGCTTCAGGGCCTGGAGGAGGTGGACGCTCTGCTGAAGGCGCATCGGTGGAGCGTTGACCCGCGCATCCGCCGCGCTGCGCTGGACCGTATGGCTCAGGCCACCGATGAGCGCGTGGTGGCCTACCTGCTGCGGGCCGTGGGGCGCAACGGGCCGATTGTTGATGCGCTGGCGCGCATCGCCGGGCGGGACGTAACACCGTTCGAGCCCCACCTGCAGCGCTTCGGCCGTCTGGGCAGGGAAGGCCGCCGCCGGCTGCTGCTGGCCCTGCGCAAGGCGGGCAACCCCGATGCGCGGCCGTACCTGGAGCAACTGCTGGACCGATTTCCCCGGCAGGACATCCGGGAGACGCTGGAGGCGCTGGAGCCGGTTGAGGCAGAGGCCGGGCCGGACGAGCCGGACCTGGGCGCAGTTTGACACGGGCGCCGTCAGGTGTAATCATGCTTTCGGGGCAGTCGCGATGGGGAGGTCAACCAGGCAGGTTTTCACTTCTTGCGGAGGACGGGAGATGCACGGTCTGGAGATTGTAGCGGCGGTGTTGTGCGTGGCGGTGGGTGTGGCGGCGGGCATGGGCGAGAGCCTGTGCACGGGGCCGCTGCAGCGGGTCAAGACGGGGTTCAAGTTTACCGAAGGGCCAATGTGGCACCCGGATGGCTACCTGGTCTTCAGTGACATACCGGCCAACACCATCTATCGGTTGACCGAGGACGGTGCGGAAGTCTTCCGCAAGCCCAGCGGCAACTCGAACGGCCTGACTTTCGACCTGAAGGGACGCCTGCTGGCCTGCGAGCACGGCAACCGGCGCGTGTCGCGCACGCGCGGAGACGGGGAAGTGGTGGCCGTCGCGACCCACTACGAGGGCAAGCGGCTCAACAGCCCGAATGACCTGGTGGTGCGCTCGGACGGCAGCATCTACTTCACCGATCCCCCGTACGGGGTGCAGAAAGAGGACCGAGAACTGGATTTCCAGGGCGTCTATCGCGTTGACCCGGAGGGCAACCTGACGCTGCTCGCGAGGGACTTCGCAATGCCGAACGGGCTGGCATTCTCGCCGGACGAGAAGGTGCTCTACATCGCGGATACCCAGAAGAACCACGTGCGCGCCTTCGACGTGAGCGAGGACGGCCTGCTGGAGGACGGGCGGGTGTTTGTGGACACCGAAGAGCCCGACAGGCTGGGCGCCGACGGCATGAAGGTGGACGTGAGGGGGAACCTCTACGTGACCGCGATGGACGGGGTGCGCATCTACAGTCCGAAGGGCGAGCCCCTGGAGACCATCGAGATGCCGCAGCGGCCGGCCAACCTCTGCTTCGGCCCGCCGGAGGGCAAGACGCTTTACATCACCGCCCAGAGTTCCGTGTACAAAGTAGCGGTGCGTAACCCCGGTGCGGTCTATACGCGTCGCTTCGGTGCCGACTCCGAATAACCCGTCGGTCCGGCCGCCGGATCAGCCGGCCTCCGGCCCGGTGGAGGTGTTGAGGACGGAGGGGGGGAGGGGGAAGCGACCGCCGGCGACTTCCTCTTCGTCGCCTTCTTCGTCCTCTTCCTCTTCTTCCTCCTCGTCTTCCTCGTCTCCCTGGGCCGGGGGACTGCCGGCCGAGCCGCTCTGGCCTTCGGTTGAACTCACATCTGCCAGCATGGCTGCCAGTTGGCCCTCCGGCCCACGGGGCGGCGCCACGGTGACCTGGCCGCCCTGCGTGTCAATGGTGCTTTCGGGCCGCTGGTCGAAGTCCAGGGCCACTACGGTCACGTCGCCGCCATCGGTGGTGATGTTGCCGCCGAGGGCGACACGATCATTGGCCGTCAGCGAGATGTCTCCTCCGCCCCCGGCCTGTATATTCCCGTCCTGGATGATGTCGCTGCCTGCGGACAGCTCGATGCCGCCGCCTCCGGCGGTTGCGACGCTGGCAGCGGGGTCTATGGTGAGGTCGTCCCCGGGCGAGTTGCCCTGAGCGCCCAGGACGATGCGTCCGCCGCCGGTGTTGCTGACGTCGGCGCTTATCCTCAGCGGGCTGAAGGTGCGCAGGTGGATGTCGTCCTGCGTGCCGTTGGTCACGCTCAGTCCGCTGGTCTCGCCAACATCCGTAACCTGGGCCCCTCCCGCGATGTCGTCGAGCCATATGCCGCCGGTCTTTGTGGTTGCCGCCAGCCGATCGGCGTCTATCTCGATGCGGTTCGTCTCCCGGCCAATTCCGGTGCCCGCGATCAATTCGATGTCAGGCGCCACGATGTCGGGGGCGCTCTCGCCGCCGTCGAGGATAGAGCCTGCAGCTTGCACCGTGGCACGCCCGCCGCCTTCAATCCCGGTGACGGTGGCGTCTCCCTCCTCGGCCACGACGTCCAGGCCACCGTTACTCGGGTTGGAGACAAGGGCGCCGCCTTCTATGAGGACCGTTCCGCCGAGAAGTCGGGCGTCTGACCCCAGCACTTGCACGATCCCGGTAATCCGGGTTTGCCCCCAGGCGCCCACCTCCACCAGGCCGCTGTCACCGCGCACCTCTCCGTGGACGGTCGCGTCATTCATCGCCATAAGCCTGGTGAAGCCCGGGCCCTGGTTATGGACCATTCCTGCCGGCCCAACGACGATTTCGTTCCCGAGGACGAGGATTGCCTCACCCCGCGTGGTAAGCAGGGCCCCGATAGTCGTTATGAAGGGGTTCTCAGGGTCGGGCGGACTGAAAATGCCTATGTCCCCGAACTCTGCGATGACGTCGGCGTTCATCAGGAAGTCGCCGCCGGGCTCGAAGCATATGCCACCTTCGCCGGTTGCGGTTACCGGGGCATTGACGGTGATCGCGCCCGGTTCGCCCGGCGGGAGGCCGGGGGAAAAGGCGGGCTCGGGCAGGGGGACTTCTTCAAAACTGCCGTTTGGGGGTTCCAATATCGGTTCGCCCGTACCGAAAACCACCGCGCCGCCGGCCAGGTTGATCACCGGCTCGTTGATAGTCAGCGGACCGGAGTAGGCAAGACCGATGGACTGTTCTATCTCACCCGGCTCGCCGAGATTCAGGCCGGCGGTGTTGCCGACCTGGCCGATCTCCAGCCCGTCCGCGTAGTTCCAGATGGAGATGCCCCCGGCCTGGCTGTCCGCCGCAAGCCGGTCGGCCTCCGTCCTGAGGGGGGACTCACTGCCGCCAATTCCCAGGACGGCACGGAGCTCCACCTCGGGCGCGATGATGTCGGGTTCCTCGAACCGCAGGAAGCCGGAGATTATCGCGTTTGCCGAGTCAATGGTCACCCGGTTCTCGCTGGAGATTGCTGCGGCAATCACATCACCCTCGGTGGAGACCAGTAATATACTGCCCGGCCCGGTGGTGACGATGCTTTCCGGGTATATTGCCTCGCCGGGCCCTATGTGCGACCCTTTCACTCGGACATCCCCTCCGTCCGATTGGATGTGGCCGGGAATGTCCACGGGGCCGCCCGAGTCTATGTTGATGCCGCCCGGGCCGGCCTGAATCAGTCCGCCGGCACCGACCCATACCCCGGCGTCCATGCCGAAGTCGGCGTGGTATTCAAAGCCGCCGGGCGCTTCCACAAAGCCGTCTACGAACAGGCCGCCGTAGCCGTTGTTCGTGAAACGTACATCGTTCTCCGCGATAAAGCTCGTTTCATCATCATCGCCGACGATTATGTCACCCGGCGTTTCGCCGTTCTCCGGTGGGAACCCACCGCCTCCGCCGTCCATGAGGCCGGTTATGCGGCTGGCGCTGATGTCGGCCCCCAGATGTAGCTCGGCCGGTCCGGGGTCCCTGTACCTCAAGTCGGCATTCGTGTCGTTGGCAATGGCGTGGAAGGGGCCGACCAGAAGCACGTCGTTCTCGACGAAGATGCTTCTGCCGGCATGGCACCGGAGCGCACCCTCGTTGGCCGGAT
>CAYVBE010000016.1:0-6862 GCA_964448935.1 uncultured candidatus Brocadiaceae bacterium | reverse complement strand
TCGACGAAGATGCTTCTGCCGGCATGGCACCGGAGCGCACCCTCGTTGGCCGGATCGTTCGCGCTCGCATCTATCGGGTCGAGGACCCAGAGGTCGTTATTGGCCTTCAGGGCGACATCCCCGTTTTCCAGGGCAGCGACTATGGCCGCGGGTGCCACAACGGCGTTGCCCGCCGGATTGTCCAGGAAATCATCCACGTCCTGAAGCAACGCTGTTCCCTCCAGGGCGACCAGAAGGTCTTTCGGGTCGAGCAGCAACCGGCCCCTCTCGCCCCGTGGCGCGCCCAGGTCGGCGTCTCCCAGGTAGGTCAGTCCCTCTCTGCCGGAGACCTCCGCGAATCCGCCGTCGCCGTGCTGCGGGCCTCCGCGCGCGCTCAGACTGCCGTAGAACGCCGTGTTCTCGTCGGCCCATACGATGATCTTCCCCCCATCCCCCGTAGCGAGGGTGTCGGCGGCAATCCGGGAACCTTCCCCGACGATGGTGCGCGATGCCGCGGGCACGTCGCCCCCGCCCTGGTAATCGCCGCCGATCAGCGCAGTGCCGCCGCCGGCGCCGCCGGAGACGTCCACCGTCGCCTCGTCCAGGCCCACCCGATCGCCCAACACCTGCACTTCGCCGCCTTTGCCGCTGTCGCTGCGGGCCGTGGTGGCGCTGCCCGCGCCCAGGCCCGTGGTGTCCGATGAGACCAGCCGGACCGTGCCGCCGTCCGTCTCGATGGCATCGGCACTGGCCAGACCGTTCTGGTTAACCACCGCGCCGTAGAGGTCTATGTTCCCGCCCGCACTCACGATGGAGCCCGTGTTGCTCACCTTGCCGTCCCGGCCGGGCACCTCGAACACGACATTGCCGAATGGATCGTCGGTCAGATACGCGGCCGACCCGGCCACCAGCCCCACCCCTCCCTCCGGGGCGTCAATCCGGCCGCCGTTGAGGACCTCGGGCGCTACCAGGAACACCTCGCCTCCGGCGGGGGTCGTAATCTCGCCGTTGTTCACCACGGAAGCTCCGGCCACCCCTCGATCGAACACGTAGTTGTCCAGCAGGAAATCCTCGTCCGAGATATCCAGCGCCGAGGCGATCAGTCCGTGCACCGAGACCCTGGCGGTGTCCGTGAAGACGATGCCGGAGGGGTTGATGAGCATGATCCTGCCGTTGGCCGTCAGCCGGCCGGCAATGTTGGAGGCCGGTCCGTTGGGCACGCGGTTGAGCGCTATGGACCGGGCGCCGGGCTGCACGAAGGTCACCCCCTCGGTTGCGCCGATGGAGAAGTCCGCGTAGTTGATGATGGCCTTATCGGTGCCCTGATGGATGTCGAGCTGCGCCCCGGAGCGCTGGAACTCCACCTCCCCGGAAACCACCTCCTCACCACCGGGCAGGGCGAATGCCGGCGGGACGCCCATCAAGCAGAGGCACGCCAACCCCAACACCCACAGGCCTGGCCGATCCGTTCCCGCCGCTTCGGTTCGCCGTCTTTCAGTCTGCATTTCTCACCCCAAAATGCTCAGTAGCGACATCCGAATCCCAGATGCACGATACAGTCGCCCTCTTCGCCGTCGGGCGTCGCCCGGACGTCGTGCAGGGCCCAGGCCAGGTCCACCCGGCCCGTTACGCGGCCATCAAACAGCCCGACTCTAAGTCCGACTCCGGCGCCGAGCAGGTTCTCGGTGTCCGGCTCTCCCGGCCGGTTTTCGCGGTTGTTGCCCCAGCCATAGTCCAGGAACGCCAGCACCTGCGTCTGTTCATCCGCCTCCTCGGGCAGGACCGGCGGCAGGACGGGGGACCGGACCTCTGCGCGCACGTTGAAGGCGTCATCGGTCGTTGTGATCCGTGATCGGTAACCCCGGACGCTGTCCCAGCCGCCCAGGCCGAACTGCTGGCTGGGCAGCAGCCTCTCGTCGCTTAACTGGCCCACTGTGGCCAGGGAGCCCGTCCAGCCGTCGCAGAGGTGTTGCACCCTCTGAGCCCGGACCGTGCAGACCACGAAGTCCGGATCGGCGCCCGCCCTGGAATCCTCGTAGCTTGCTTGATCGAAATTGCGGAAAAGCTCGTCCCGCTGCCAGCGCAGTCCGGCGGACAGGTTGGTAACGCCGTCGTCGTGCTTGCCGGTGGCACTCCAGCGCACTATCAGGGGCAAAGTGTGTACGGTGTTCTTCGTTCCTCCGCCGCCGAAGCCCACGTCGTCCTTGATCTCCTGGTATTCCGCGCCGAAGCTGAGGTCCTGGTAGAAAGAGCCGCATCTTCGCAGGGGCAGGGCGTATTGCGCCCCCAGGACCGTGCCCTGACCGGAGAGGGAGAAGGCGTTCAGAACGGTCTCGGTGGCGCTGCGGCTGTAGGCGCCGTAGGCCGTGACGGAATGGCCGACCGGCCCGCCGAGGGGGGCAAGCGGCACGTAGTAAGTGCCGATGTATTGCCGGACCTTGTCATTGTCGCCCGGCGCCGTGCCGAACCGGAACACTCCCACCTGGCTGCGCCCGAACAGGTTGTCGTACTGCACGGTCAGGTCCGTCCGGGAGCGCGGGGTGTCCGGCGTGCCCTCGTTGTCGTAGCTCAGGGACAGGTGGAAGGGGTTGTCCTCCAGGGCGTAGAGCTTGATATCGGTGCTTCCGGGCTCCTCGCCGGCCGTCAGCCCGGCCTTGCCCTGCCGGTCCGGGTGGAGGTTCAGGTAGTGAAGGTCCCTCTTGAGGTCCGGCACGTCCAGAAGTTCCCCTTTCGCCGGGAGATACGGCAGGTAGTTCTCGTCCGAGAACCAGACGTTGTTCACGACTTCAACGCTCCCGACGCGACCCTCGACGACGCGGAGTTTGAGCACCCCGTCCGTGACCTCCTGCGCAGGGACCACCACTCGGGTCGTGGGGTAGCCGATGGCCGCATAGCGCTCCTGCAGCGCCCCCACCATTGACTGGATCTCGGCGGCGGAGAGCGCCCGACCCTCATGCCGACCGGCGAACTCACGCAGCTCCTCGGGCGGCAGCAGCGTATTTCCTTCGATGGAGATGCGTCGAATCTCGGGGCGCGTCTCGGCAGGGGGGGCTGTCGGGGTTTCGTCGGCTGAAAAGGCGACATGGACCGTGCAGAGCAGAATTGCAGCCCCAAGCGTCAGCAACGCCGCTGTTCGGCGTGGTCCCGCGGCTCTCATGCATTCCTCCGACCGGCAAGGGGAAAGAACAAGTTGCGTGTCCGATGTTTTTATGGCATACCGTGTTTCTCGTCCACAGCGGTCTCAGGCCGCCGAACCGCCGGCGGAACAATAGACCATCACAGGCAATATGTCAAGAACTTTCACTCCCTTGCAGAATTCTACCGATCCGAACCGTGCCAAATTTTGATGGCACCATCGGCACCTGCCGAGGCGACCGCCGCGCCGTCCGGCGAAACCGCCACCGACCAGCAGGTCCCCCGATGGGCGGTCCAGCCCACCAGGTCGCGCTGCGTGGAGAGGTCCCAGACTTTGATCATCCCGTCGTCGTCCGCCGATACGAGCCTCCGCCCGTCGGGCCAGAACGCGAGGGATTTGACCCATTTTGCATGTCCCTTCAAGTCAACGACGTGCGCGAGGGTCGCGGCGTTCCAGAGCCGCACCAGGTTGTCGTCGCCCGCCGATGCCATGAGACGCCCGTCGGGCGAGAAGGCGACCGCGCGGACCCAGCCGGCGTGGGCATCGAGGGTGGCAACCGTCTCGCCCGTGCCGGCCTCGAAGACCCGCACGGTGCCGTCGCGGACCGCCACCGCGATCCGGTCGCCGTCGGGTGAGAACCCCACGGACTGGGCCGGGGAGCCGCCCAGGTCCAGGCTCACGTGCCTGTCTGCGGTGCTCGGGTCCCAGACGGCGGCGGTTCCATCCCATCCGCCGGTGGCCACCAGTGCGCCGTCCGGGGAGTAGTCCACGCAACGGACGGCCTCGCCGTGAGCCTCGATCGCGTGCAGCACCTCGGAGGTCTCCGCGTTCAGCAGAAGGACGGCGCCCTCCCGGCAGCCCACGGCCAGCGTGCCGCCGTCGGGCGAGAAGTCCACGGCGTTGGCGGCGCCCGCCCGTGTCTGCACGGCAGCGGTCTGCTCGCCCGTCTGCCGGTCCCACAGGCGGACCGTTGCGTCCTGGCCCGCCGAGGCGAGGGTATTGCCGTCGGAGGAAAAGGCCACCCCGGCCACCGCGCCCTGATGCCCCTGGATGGTGAGTGCGCTGCCGCCGCCGGAGCCCAACTCCCAGACCCTGGCGGTGCCGTCCGTGCTGCCGGACACCACGCGCCGGCCGTCCGGGAGGAAGGCGACCGAGCCGACGGCGCCTGAATGCCCCGTGAAGGTGCCCGCAGCCTGCCCGCTCTCCAGGTCCCAGACCTTTACCGTGCGGTCCTCGCTGCAGGACGCCAGGTACCTGCCGTCGGCCGAGAATGCCACGCCGAAGACCGGCCCTCGATGCGGAAGACGCCGCAGGGGATAGGCCCTCTCGGTGTTCCACACCCTTACCGTTCCGTCCCAGGAGGCCGAGGCGAGCAGCCGTCCGTTCGGGCTGAAGGCGATGCAGTTGACGTGCTCCGTGTGGCCTTCCAGCGTTTGTCTCTCCGAGTCTGCACCTTCACCGAGGAGGGCTATGGTGCCGGGCTCCTCGAGTTTACCGTAGGCGAATGCCGGCCTGCCATCGGGCGAGAACGCGACGCTGGTGACAGGGCCTTCGGGTGAGGGGACCAGATCGAGCTGTTCTCCCGTGGCCGCATCCCATGTGCGCAGCGTCCCGTCCGTGCTGCCGGTGGCCAGTTTCCCGCCGTCCGGCGAGAAAGCCACCGACCAGACCTCGTCCTCGTGACCCTCCAGGGCCGCAACGAGGGCCCCCGTGGCCGCGTCCCAGACGCGGGCCGCGCCATCGTCCCCGGCGGAAGCCAGCCGGGCGCCGTCGGGGGAGAATGCCAGATCGCCGATGATGTCCGAGTGGGCGTCTATGGTCCGCACGGTTTCGCCGGACCGCGGGTCCCAGAGGCGGACCTTCCCCTGCCAGTCGCCGGAGGCCACCAGGCTGCCGCCCGGCTTCACGGCCACCGCGCCGACCTGGGCCTCATGCGCAGTGTACGTGAGCAGGTCAAGATGGCAGAGCCGGTTCAGAAACCCCCATTCCCAGCCGCGCAGGCGCTCCGGGCAGCCGGCGAGCAGCCTCTCCGCCTCGTCGTAGCTCAGTTCCTCGATCTTGACGGCCGCCAGCCGGACCGTGGCGAAGTAGCTCTCACGCAACGCCCGGTTGCGCTCGGACCGAATCCACAGAAAGCCGACGGTCAGCGATATCAGCAGCGCAGCGGTCAGCGCTATCGTGCCCCATTTGAGCGCCTGCAGGGCGCGTTGCCGCCGGGCACGCTCTTCCAGGGCATCCACAATCTGCTCCCGCAGCTCCCGAGATGAGTCCTCATCCACCACCGAGAGCGCCAGCTCCAGGTCGCCGTTCTCGAACGCGGCGCGCGCGTAGGCATTGCGGGCCGCTTCGAGCGTCTCGGCCGCGCCGGTGTTTTCAGACCACAGAGAGAGGGCCTGCTCCAGCCCGAAGACCGCACGGGAGAACTTCTCGTAGCTGCCCTCCTTTTCGGCCGTCTTCAGATCCTCCCGGGCATTAGCGGTCAGGGCTATGCTCTCCTGGTGGTCCAGGTAATTCCGGATGTCCTCGCGCAGCCTTTCCACGTCGGGATGCCTGTTCTGCTGCCGCGGGCTCATCGCTTTCAATGCGATGTCCACAACTTCACCGCTTTGTTCAATCTCGACGATGTGGTTCTTGGCGGCATTGCGCAGGCATTCCATAACGTCCTTGCCGTGGTGGGGCGGACGGCCGGCAACGATGCGGAAGAGGATGGCCCCCAGCAGGTAGACGTCCGTCATGGTGCCGATCCGCAGCCGGTCGTCCAGGGCCTGCTCGGGCGCCATGTAGGCCGGCGTTCCGCCCCGCTGATGGGTGGTTTCGATGTGCTCGGCTTTGGCCTCCTTCCGCACGGAGGCCGCCAGGCCCCAGTCCATCACCAGGACCTCTCCATAGTCGCCCAGCATCACGTTTTCGGGCTTCAGGTCACGGTGTATGATTCCCCGGTCGTGGGCGAAGGCCATGGCGTCGCACACTCGCAGGAGCGTCTCCAGGTTTTCCCGCAGGGACATTTCGTCTATGCAGTCCTCCCACGGGCGGCCCTGGACCCGCTTCATGGTGTAGAAGCTCGGGCCCTCGGCGGCGTCCTCGAGGGCGTGGATGGGCACGATGTTCGGATGGTCCAGGTTGCCCGTGACCACGGCTTCGGAGGCGAACATCGTCCGATAAGTGGCGTCCTGCTGCACGTCACCCCGGTCCCGGAAGGTCTTCAGTGCCACTTCGCGGTCCAGCGATTTCTGGCGGGCGCGGTAGACGACCCCCATGCCGCCTTTGCCGATCACCCCGAGTATCTCGTAGTCGTCCAGGTCCTGCGGGATGGACTCCCCCTCGCCGGCCGGTTCCCGCTGCAGCGTGGCCTTCACGGTTTCGTCGGGGTCAATGTCCTGCGGGATGGTGTCGGCCCAGAGGGTGTCCACCACGGTGTCCGCCATCCGGTCGTCGGCCGGTCCGCCCGGGCCCACCGTGTCGGTGCTCTGCGCCTCACCGGGAAGTGTGCGGTCCAGGCCGGGGCCTTCGCCCTCCAGCTCGGACGGGTCCACAGTCCGGTCGGCGTCCTTCTCTTCCTCGCCCATGGTCCAGCTCCCTTGCCAACGATCCGGGCACGATCATACCATACCGATCGGCTCCGTTGCAGCGGCTTCCCGGACCGCAGGGTCATTCAATTATCGGTTTTCTGTTGTCCTTTCCGGATCACCGCTACGCAAGCCCGGGTGCGGCCCGGGTGATGTGAAGGCGGGCGAAAGAGGGATTTGT
>CAYVBE010000015.1:0-41339 GCA_964448935.1 uncultured candidatus Brocadiaceae bacterium | reverse complement strand
GAAGGCGGAACACATCAATGGCTATACGCTGCGTGGGACTTTTGAATGACCCTGGGTTTTTCGCCGGTCGTCAACGGGGACCGGAACAGTCGGGTTGGTGGAGCAAGAACGCGGGATGGAAGTCCACGTAGTCGGCGCTTACGCAACGGATATCTACTCCCTCCCGCTCGCCCTCGACGGCGTTCAGCGTGTCCTCGCCGTGCAGGTGCCCGTAGACGCAGTGGCTCACGCCCGCTTCGGCGACCATGCGACAAAGCTCGGTCTTGCGCTCGGCGCTGCACGGGGGGTAGTGGAACATCGCCACCGCGACATCCCGGTCCAGCCCCCCAAGCGCGTCCAGGGAAAGCCGCAACCGCAAGGCGGCCTTGCGCCAGTGCCTGTCGTGGCGCTCCGGTTCGTAGTCCGGGTGATCCGGCATGAGCCATCCGCGCACCCCGCAGATGCCGACGCCGCGATATACGGCGGCGTCGAAGCGGATCAGGTGCATGGTCGGACCCAGGGCCTCTCGCACGCGCGTGGGCCGGCCGCACCAGTAGTCGTGATTGCCCCGGATGAAATACTTCTCGCCGGGCAGCGACTCGATGAACTCCAGGTCCGGCCGGGCCTCCTCCAGCGTCATGGCCCAGCTCAGGTCGCCCGGCAGCAGCACCAGGTCGTCCGGGGCGACGGCCTCGCGCCAGTTGCGGGCGATCACCTCGTCGTGATTCTCCCACTCCGGGCCGAAGACGTCCATGGGCTTCTCGCCCGTGGCGGAGAGGTGGAGGTCGCCGATGGCGAATACGTCCATGGCGGGTTCCCGGTGCTCTTTGACACTCGGTCTCAGGAGCCATGCGACTCCACGGCGAGATTGCCGCGGGGCCTGGCGGCCACTCGAAATGACGTCGGGCGGGGCCGGCGGCTACTGCTGGTCCTCTTCTTCCTCGCCGGCTTTGCGGCCGATGCCGCTCTTGGTCATGGTAATCTTGATGTCCTTCTCGGGGTCCACGCGCAGGACCACCGTGTCCTCCTCGATGCGGACGATGCGGCCGTGGATGCCTCCGATGGTCACCACGTCGTCCTTGGGTCGGAGGTTCTCGAGCATATCTTCGCGCTTCTGCTGGCGCTTTTTCTGCGACCGGTGCGAGAACCAGATGAACAGCACCAGGACGCCGCCGACCAGAACAAGGAACCAGATGGACTGCCCGGCCGCCTGGCCCGGGCCTGCCGGTGGCTCGCCCCCGCCTCCGCCTCCGGCCTCAGCCGCCAGGACCGCCAGTTCAGCTATCAGAGCATTCATCAATCGTCTTCCCCGCTGGAGTAAGTTGCCAGAAAGTCCCGCCGGAACCGCGCAAAATCTCCCAGCCTGATGGCCCGGCGAGCCCGCGCCATCAGGTCGGCGTAGAAGGTCAGGTTGTGTATGCTCAAAAGCACGGGCCCCAGCATCTCGCCCGTGCGGAACAGGTGGTTCAGGTATGCGCGGGAGTATAACCGACAGGCGGCGCAGCCGCAACCGTCCTGAACGGGGCGTTCATCGCCCTTGTGGGCGCTGTTGCGCAGTCGCAGCCGGCCGGTGGGTGTGAAAGCCGTAGCGTTCCGCCCCATCCGGGTCGGCGCCACGCAGTCGAACAGGTCCACCCCATACCCCACCGCCGTCATCAGGTCCGGCGGGAAACCGACACCCATCAGGTAGCGCGGCGAGTCCTCCGGCAGCAGGGGCGCGGTGAACGCCACCATCCCGCGCCGCAGCTCGTCGCCCTCCCCCACGCTGACGCCGCCGATGGCGTACCCGTCGAAGCCGATCTCCACGGTGCGCCGGGCGCTCTCCGCCCGCAGGTCCTCGAACACGCTGCCCTGCACGATGCCGAACAGCGCCTGATCCCCAGGCCGGCCGTGGGCGTTGCGGCAAGCCGCGCTCCAACGCAGCGTGCGTTCCACCGCCTCCTCGGCCAGGTCGCGTGCGCAGGGATACGGCGGGCAATGGTCCAGCACCATTGCTACGTCAGCGCCCAGCAGGTTCTGGATCCTCATGCACTCTGCCGGCCCCAGGAACAACTCCGAGCCGTCAACGGGGCTGCGGAAGGCCACGCCGTCGGGTGTGATCTTTCGGTGCTCCGAGAGGCTGAACACCTGGTAACCACCGCTGTCGGTGAGCGTCGGCCCGTCCCACGCCATGAAGCGGTGCAGCCCACCCAGTTCCGCCACGGCCTCTGCGCCGGGCCTGAGGGCCAGGTGATAGGCATTGGCCAGCAACATCTGCGCTCCGCACTCCCGCAGCTGCGGCGCGGTGAGTCCCCGCACCGTTCCCCGGCTGCCGACGGGCATGAAGACGGGCGTTTCCACCGCGCCCGAACGCAGGGAAAGCCGGCCCGTCCTGGCGTCCGTTGCGCCGTCCCGTGCGGTCACCTCGAATTGCATCGCGCCCTCCGTCAGCAGATGAAGGTGGCGTCGCCGTAGCTGTAGAAACGGTAGCCGTGGCGCACGGCTTCCCGATAGGCCCACAGCACTTGCTCCCGGCCCGCGAAGGCAGCGACGAGCATGAGCAGCGTGCTGCGCGGGAGGTGGAAGTTGGTGATCAGCCCGCCGATAACGCGAAACTCGAAGGGCGGGTAGATGTAGAGGTCCGTCCAGCCCTGCTGCTGCTCCCAGCGACCGGTCCGGACCACGTATTCCAGCACGCGGCACGTGGTGGTGCCGGTGGCGACGACGCGGCGCCCTTCCTCCAGCGCCCGGGATACCGCCTGCGCGGTCTCCGCCGGCAGTTCGTAAAACTCCGCCTCCAGATCGTGATCCTCCACCTTTTCGGAACGGACGGGACGGAATGTGCCCGGCCCCACCAGCAGCGACAGCGTGCGCACCTCGACGCCAGCGGCACGGATACGCTCGAGCAGTGCATCCGTGAAGTGCAGGCCCGCCGTCGGCGCCGCCACGGCTCCCGGACGGCGCGCGAAGACGGTCTGGTAGCGCTCCCGGTCGAGTTCCGGCATACGCTCCGGCATGTCGCGTTTCCGCCGGGCTCGGGTCACGTAGGGCGGGAGCGGCATGGCGGCGGTCTCCAGGATATCCTCGATCGCCCCGGGAGGGAACGCGATCGTCCAGTAGCCGTCGCCCTGCTCGTCCAGCAGTGTCACGGAGTGCTGCGAGTCTTCCAGATGCAGCATTTCCCCCTTACGCAGGCTGCCGCCGCTGCCCAGCATGGCGGCCCATGCTTCCGACGGTTCCTCCACGGGCCGGACCAGCAGGATCTCGACGCGGCCGCCTGTCTCGCGGCGCGCCTGCAGCCGGGCGGGCAGCACGCGGGCATCGTTCATCACCAGCAGGTCGTCCTCCCGCAGATAGTCGGGCAGGTTGAAGAACCGGTCGTGACGCACCTCCCCCGTCTCGCGGTCCAGCACGAGCAGGCGTGACTCGTCCCGCCGGTCGGCCGGCACCGCGGCAATCTGGTCCTCGGGCAGCTCGTAGTCGAAGAAGGACGTCTCGGTCACAGGGGAATCTCCATCGGACGGAACACCATACAATATGCCGCATAACCCGCCCCGGAGCAAGCCGGAAGGCCGGGAACGTTGACAGCGCCCGAGCCGCCCCCTATCGTGGCGCACTGAGCATTGGAGACACCTCCAGGTCTGAGGAGACGGATATGGCCCCGCCGAATCTGCTGTTTCTGTTCACCGACGAGCAACGTTACGACACGATGGGCGCCTACGGCAACGACCGCATCCAGACGCCCAACCTGAACCGCCTGGCGGATGAGAGCATCGTCTTCGACCACACCTACGTCTCGCAGCCGGTTTGCACGCCCTCCCGTTCCACGCTCCTGACGGGTCTGTATCCCCACACCAACGGGTGCACGGCCAACAACATCCCGTTGCCGGAGGACGTGCCCTGTCTGCCGGAGATGCTGCGCGATGATTACGCGACGGCCTACCACGGCAAATGGCACCTGGGGGACGAGATATTCCCGCAGCACGGCTTCCAGGAATGGCGCAGCATCGAGGATATGTACCGCGGCCACTACAGCCCGGAGCGTGACCGGAGCGCACGGTCCGACTACCATCATTTCCTGGCTAAGAACGGCTTCACACCGTCCAACGGGGACACCTTCGGCCGTGCCGAGACTGCCCGCCTGCCGGAGGAATACAGCAAACCGGCGTTTCTGGCGCAGGAGGCGTCCCGGTTCATCCGGGAGAACCGCGATCGGCCCTTCGTGTTGTTCGTCAACTTCCTGGAGCCGCACATGCCGTTCTTCGGCCCACGCGACGATCAGCACGATCCGGAGGACGTGGCGCTGCCCGACAACTTCGAGGCGTTCCCCGACGCCACGCAGCCCATAATGGCCCGGATGGCGCGCCTGGCATATCAGGAGTACGGCCACAGCGGCCTGCCGCTGAAGACGGAGGCCGACTGGCGGCGCCTGATCGCCAACTACCGGGGCCTGTGCAGTCTGGTGGACACCTACGTCGGCCGCATCCTGGCCACGCTGGAGGAATGCGCGCTGGCAGACGAGACGATCGTGGTGTACACCTCCGACCACGGCGACATGATGGGTAGCCACGGGCTGCTGGCCAAGTGCGTGATGTTCGAGGAGGCGGTGCGGGTGCCGCTGCTGCTGAGGCTTCCGGGCCGGCGCTCCCCGGCGCGATATCCGCAGCCGGTCAGCCAGTTGGACCTGCTGCCCACGCTGCTGGACCTGATGGAACAGCCAATCCCGGAACACCTGGAGGGCTTCAGCCTGCGGTCGGCCATTGAGAGCGACGAGGGGCCGCCGCAAGAGGATGTCTTCATCGAGTGGAACGGCAGCAACGCCAGCGGCGCCGGACGGGTGCTGGCGCAGAATCCGGACGAATTGCCAGAGCCGTTCTCCTCCGTGGGAACCCGCGAGGAACTTGTCGCCTCGGCCTCCGCGCCGGTGCGAGGCATCGTCACGCCGGATGGTTGGAAGTTCAACTGGAGCGCGTACGAAGAACACGAACTCTACAACCTCGATGAGGATCCCGGCGAGACGACCAACCTGGCGGTGCGGGAGGACCAAAGGCCTCGGATGCGCGGGCTGGCGGAGCGGATACAACGCTGGCAGGATCGCGTGGACGACTCCGTCGAACTGCCGCCCATCTGAGACCGAAACGCTTGCAATCGGGGCTGCGGTGATTTAGATTTCAGGTGCAGGTCTCACTTGCTCCATCTCGGAAGCGTATCATGGCGGAAACCCACGGCAAGCCATGGACGGATCGTCCCGCGTTCCGGTTGCGGCTGCCCTCCGGGGTCGTGCTGGACACCTCAGACCGGCCGCTGGTGATGGGCATCCTGAACGTCACGCCCGACTCCTTCAGCGACGGGGGGCAGTTCTACGACCACAGCGCCGCGGTTGAGCATGCCCGCGCCATGTGCGCCTCCGGTGCCGATATAGTGGACATAGGCGGCGAGAGCACGCGGCCCGGCAGCGAGCCGGTTTCCACAGAGGAGGAGATCAACCGGACCTGTCCCGTCATTCGAGAGGTGGCTCCTGAGGTGGACGTGCCCATCAGCATTGACACCCAGAAATGCGCCGTCGCGGAGACGGCGCTCGACGCGGGAGCGGAGATCATCAACGACGTGTCCGCGCTGCGCACCGACCCGGACCTGGCCGCCCTGGCTGCGGACCGGGACCTGCCCGTCGTGCTGATGCACATGCAGGGCACGCCGCGCACCATGCAGAAGGACCCCACCTACGACGAGGTGGTACGCGACGTGATGCGCTGGCTGGAGGAGCGCATCGAATACGCCGTGCAGGCGGGCATCGCCGAGGAACGGCTGATCGTGGACCCGGGCTTCGGGTTCGGCAAAACGCTGGGGCACAATCTGGAGTTGCTGCGGCGCCTGCACGAGTTGCACGCCCTGGGGCGGCCCCTGATGGTGGGCACCAGCCGCAAGTCCATGCTGGGAATGATCCTGGACGCACCGCCCGAGAAGCGGCTGCACGGAACGCTGGCCACCGTGGCCGCCGCCGTGCTGGCGGGATGCCACTTGGTGCGCGTGCACGATGTCGGGCCGGCAATGGATGTTGTCCGGGTCTGCGAGGCAATTCGCCGGGGGATAGATTTCCAGAATGCTTGACCTCCTGTCCCAGATCGGTGACTGGTTCAGCGTGCGGTACCTGGTGATACTGGAGGCCGCCGTCGAGGTGGGGGTCATCTTCCTTTTCGTTTATGCCTTCCTGCGCATCATGGAGGGCACGCGGGGCGCCGGCATACTGAAGGGGCTGGTGCTGCTGCTGGCTGTGCTGGCGGTCGTAAGCATATTCGTCTCCCGCTACCTGGAGACACTGGGTTGGGTCATTTCGGGACTGGGCCCGGTGGCGCTGGTGCCGCTGTTCATCATCTTTCAGCCGGAGCTGCGCCGCGCCCTGATCCGGCTGGGGCAGAACCCGCTGTTCCGGCGGTTCTTCCGCCCCTACCGGGGATTTACGGAAGAGCTGGTGCGTGCCACGTTCAGCCTCTCGCGCGACCGCGTGGGCGGGTTGATCGCCATCGAGCGCGAGGTGGGCCTGCGCGGCTACGTCGAGGGCGGAGTGCGGCTGGACGCCAACGTGTCCGCCGAGCTGATAAAGACGATCTTCTGGCCCGGCACGCCGCTGCACGATGGCGCGATCGTCATCCGCCAGCAGAGAATCGTGGCCGCCGGCTGTCTGCTGCCGCTGACGGACAACCCCCAGTTCAGCCGCGAGCTGGGCACGCGGCACCGGGCCGGCATAGGGGTGACCGAGGAGTCCGACGCCGCCGCCATCATCGTCAGCGAGCAGACCGGCCAGGTATCCCTGGCGGTCGGCGGCACGCTGCAACGCGACCTGGAGGAGAAATCGCTGCGCCGCGCGCTGGAAGAACTGGCAACCGAAACCGATGAGAAGGGGTAAGGCCGGATGTTCAGCAGGCTGTTCCAGCTTATCTTCGGGCATTTTCGCACAAAGTTGCTGGCGCTGGTCATCGCGCTGGCCATCTGGGCCTATGCCAAGGGGCAGGTCACCCGCGATCTGCCGCTGACGCTGACCCTGAAGGTGGTCCCTCCTGCGGGCTACTCGCTGGTGTATCAGAGCCGCGACACCGCCGCGGTGCGCCTGGAGGGGCCGGAATACCTGATCTCCCGCCTGCGCGCCGAGACGGCGGCCAGCCCGCCGACGCTCACCAGGCGACTCGAAGAGAACGAGGTGGAAGACGGCTGGGCTACCCTGCGGGTGAGTTCGGAATGGCTGCAGTTGCCCCTGACGCAGCGCGATCTGGTCCAGTTGAGGTTTGCCCGAATTCAGCCGGAGAACGTGCAGGTATTCGTCAGCCCTCAGGTTCAGAAAGTGCTGCCGGTCAAGCCGGACATTAGGGGCAAGCCGCCCGAAGGTCTGCAACTGGAGGAGCCCGTGACCGCCGTGCCGCCGCAGGTGGAGGTGAGCGGGCCGGCGGTGGCCGTCAACCAGTTGAGCGCCGTTCCCACCGAGCCGATCAGGGTCTGGAACTGGCGCGCGGGGACGCTGCGCGAGCCGCGCAACCTGATCAACGAGACGGAGGTCGAGCTGCCCAACGGGCGCATCGTCACGGTGAGCCTCCGGCTGGGGCAGACCAGCGTGATCGTGCCCCTCAACATCACCCGCGAGAGCCGCCGGGACAAGACGCTGGAGGACGTGCCGCTGGCGCCCCTGGTGCGTTTCGAGTTCCCCTACGATGTCCGGCTGGAAGAGACCGCCGAGCAGATCGCGGTCACGGTGTCCGGGCCGGCGGACAAGGTGTCGAAGATCGCCGCCGAGGACATCCTGGTTTACGTTGACCTGCGCAAACTGCCCGACGAGCCCATCCAGCCCGGCGCCGAGGGCCGCTACCAGGAACTGGTAAGGGTGAGCCGCCCGCCCGAGATGGCCGACTGCGAGTTTCGGCCCCGGCCCGAGCGCGTTACCATCGTCTTGAAGAATCCCGCCGAATGACCGAAAATACCCGTTTGGTTGACAGTCCCTTACCGCGGAGGACAGACCATGGCGGTGCTCGGAGTCAACGTGGACCACGTGGCGACCGTTCGGGAGGCCCGGCGCACCTACGAGCCGGACCCCGTGTGGGCGGCGGCGGAGGCACAGCTCGGCGGGGCCGACATCATCACGGTCCATCTGCGACAGGACCGCCGCCACATCGCCGACCGCGACGTCCGCCTCCTGCAGCAAACCACGTCGGTCGAACTCAATCTGGAGATGTCCCTGGCCGAGGAGATCGTCCGTTTCGCCCTCCAGACGCAGCCGGACATGGTGACGCTGGTGCCGGAAAACCGGCAGGAAGTCACCACGGAAGGCGGCCTGGACGTCATCGGCCAGAGCGATCGGATACGGAGGGCCATGGAGAGCTTCGCGGACCTGGGCATACCGGTGAGCCTGTTCGTGGATGCCGAGGAGGAGCAGATAGACCGCGCGGCGGAGCTGGGCGCCACCTTCGTCGAGCTGCACACCGGCCGCTACGCCAACGCGGAGGGCCGCGGAGAGCGGGACAAGTGCCTGGAGCAGCTCGGCCGCGGCGCAGAGCAGGGACGTAGCCGATGTCTGACCGTAAACGCCGGCCATGGACTGACATACGATAACGTGGGCCGCGTGGTGCAATGCGTCCGGCCGTGCGAGCTGCACATCGGCCACAGCATCGTCTCGCGAGCCATCTTCGTGGGGATGCGCCAGGCCGTCCGCGACATGAAGGACACGATCTACCGCGCCGAAAAGAGGAGTTCAGAGTGACGTTCGACCGACAGAAGATCGAGGAAGGCGTCCGGCTGATCCTGGAGGGGCTGGGGCGGGACCCGACCACCGGCAGCATAGCCGATACCCCCCGGCGCGTGGCCGATGCCTACTGCGAGATATTCGGCGGCGTCACGAAATCCGCCGAGGACCTGGTGAAGGTGTTCCGCGAGGAAAACTACGACGAGATGGTCCTCGTGCGGGACATCCCCTTCTATTCCATGTGCGAGCACCACCTGCTGCCCTTCCACGGACACGCACACGTGGCGTACATCCCCAAGGCCGGCCGCATCACGGGCCTGAGCAAGCTGGCCCGCGTGGTGGACATGCACGCCCGGCGGCTGCAGGTGCAGGAGCGCATGACCGCGGACATCGGCCGAAGCCTCAGCCGGGCGCTGGACCCCAAAGGCGTGATGGTGGTGGTCAAGGCGGAGCACCTGTGCATGACCATGCGTGGCATCAAGAAGCCGGGCGCCCTGACCGTGACCAGCGTGGTGACCGGCCTCTTCCGCGACAACCCCGCCACCCGCGCCGAAGCCATCAACCTGATTGACAGCGCCGGATGACCCTCGCAGCGAGACGACCGATGACGGATACCGAACTGAAGGAGAAGGTTGCCGAGTTCATCGAGGTGGCCTCCCCGGCGCAGAAGCTCGAACAGATGTGCGTGCGCATCACCCGGTGCTACCGAAACGGGCAGACGGTGGCCGTCTACGCGCCCGAAACCGGCGAGGCCGCCGAACTGGACAACGCCCTGTGGACGTTCCGGCAGAACTCCTTCGTGCCCCACGTGCGGCTGGAGGAGGCCGACGAGCCGCTGATCGAGCCGGTCCTCATCTTCAGCGGCAAGCCGGGGGACCTGGGCGCGGACGTGCTCTTTGTGACATCGGTTGAGGGGGACGTTTCCTGGTTCGTCCGCTTCCCCCACATCTACGACTTTGCACCGGTGTACGACGACGAACTGAAGGCCTCGGCCCGGCAGCGGTTCAATACCTACAAGGAAGCCGGCTACCGCATGAGGTTCATCCAGCCGTGAGGCGTTCGACCTGCCCACCGCGCCCGGAGACGCCAGGATTTGACGCCGAGTCTCGGACGATTTATCATTATCCTGTAGGGAAGGTATGAAATGGTGTGCCCCCGGAGGAAGGAACGATGGAATTGAACAGATGCCGCGAATGCGTTCTCCCCGTGACGACACCGGGGCTCGATCTGGATGAGGACGGCGTGTGCAACTACTGCCGGGAGCACGAACCGTTCCCTCTGCAGGGCGAGGAGGCCCTGCTGGAGGTCCTGGAAGATGCACGCACGAAGGGCGCAGAATATGACTGCGAGATAATCATAAGCGGTGGTCGGGACAGCTCTTACGCGCTGTGGCTTCTGGCGGAGCACTATGGCTTGCGAGTCCTTGCGGTGCACTACGACAACCCCTTCGCTCACCCGCAGGCGTATGCGAACGTGAAACGGGCCACCGACCGGCTCGACGTGCCGCTGGTCGTGGTGCGGGACCGCGAAGACGTGCACGTGCGCTGCTTTCGCAACAACGTGCGCGCCTTTTTCCGGCGGCCCCGCCCCGCCATGATCTCCATGATGTGCCTGGGCTGCAAGAACATCCTGCGCTACGGGGCGGAGGTGGCGCGGGAGCGCGGTGCGCCGCTCATCGTGACCGCCAGCACGCCCTACGAGCAGCTTCCCTTCAAGAAGGCCCTTCAGGGCGTGCCCCTCGGGGCATCGCACCTGCGTCTCTACGCCAGCCGGTTCTGGACGGGCCTGACGGAGCTGGCGCTCAATCCCGGTTACCTGACGCACGACACGCTGGCGCAGACCGCCCGGACCTTTGCGAACCTGGACATCTTCTCACCGGCCGTGCCGTTCCTGTATCCGGACGTCCGGTTCCTCTGCATCTTCTATTACCTGCAGTGGGACGAGGCGACGGTTCTGCGCACCGTGCGGGAGGAGCTGGGATGGAGCAAGCCGGAGGAGACCGATTCCCCCTGGCGGTTCGACTGCCGGATCGGGCCGCTGAAGGACTTCCTGTACCGCCGAATGCTGGGGTTGACCGAGAAGGAGAGCTTCTACTCCGTTCTGATACGCGAGGGGATAATCGGCCGGGAAGACGCCCTCGAGCGGCTGGCCCGGGAGCGCGAGCCGACCCCCGAGGAGCTGGATGAATGCCTGCGGCCGGCGGGCCTGAGCCTGAAGGAACTGATGGAAGCGAATCCGCGGCTCTCGGAGGGCACCGGGCAGGCTCTCTCAAGCAGTTGACCGCTCCCGCCCCACCAGACTGCCGAAGAGCGTCAGCGCGGTCGAGTCCGTCAACTCCAGCGTGACCAGATCTCCGGTCAGGTCCTCGGAGCCACAGAAGACCACGATGTCGTTCTGCCGGGTGCGGCCGCTCAGGTTCGACGCGTCCTGCTTGCTGGGGCCGTCCACCAGCACCTCCGCCCTGCTGCCGACCATCGCTGCCCGCCTCTCGGTGTCCACCAGCTCCTGCGCGTCGAGCATCTGCCTGTGCCGCCGACGCTTTACCTCGTCCAGCACGTCATCCTCCCACCGGGCGGCCTTCGTGCCCGGTCGCGGGGAGTATTTGAATACAAAGCACTGCTGGAACCGCACGTCCCGCAGCAGGCGCAGGGTTTCCTCGAAATCCTCCTCCGTCTCGCCCGGAAAGCCCACGATGAAATCCCCGGCCAGCGCCACCCCCGGCACGCGGCCCCGCGCACGGTCCACCAGCCGTCGGTAATACTCGGCTGTGTAGCCCCGGTTCATCCGCCGGAGAACGGCGTCGGAACCGCTCTGCGGGGGAACGTGCAGGTGCTCGCAGACCTTGTCCAGCCGCCCCACCGCGTCCAGGAGTTCGTCCGTCATATCCCGCGGGTGGCTGGTAACGAAACGGATGCGCGCCGGGCCGGGCACCTCGTTCAGTCCTTCGAGCAGCGCGGCCAGATTCACGTCGCCGTCGAGATCATGTCCGTAGCTGTTCACATTTTGCCCCAGCAGAGTGATCTCCCGCACGCCGCCTTCCGCAAGCCGCCGCACCTCGTCCACGACGTCATCCGGTGCCCGGCTGACCTCCGGCCCCCGCACATGCGGGACGATGCAGTAGGCGCAGAAGTTCGTGCAGCCACGCATGATGCTGACGTAGGCCGAATGGCCGCTCTCCCTCATGCACGCCGCCCGGTCGAAGCGCACCGGTGCGTCCATCGCAACGTCCACCACCGGCCCCCCGCCGTCCATAATCCCGCGCAGGAGTTCGGGCACCCGGACGAACGCACAGGTGCCGCAGACCAGGTCAACAAAGGGAAATCGCTGCCGGATCTCTGCGCCCAGCCGCTGGGCCATGCATCCCAGAACACCCAGCACGAAGTCTGGATCCCGTTCGGCACGCGCCCGATAGGTGCCCAGGTGGGAAAACACCCGGTTCTCGGCATGCTCGCGCACGCTGCAGGTGTTGTAGAGGACCACCTCCGCCGCATCCGGCTCCTCGCACAACTCGAAGCCCGCGCGCGCGAGTCGGCCGCGCAGCACCTGGCTGTCCAGCTTGTTCATCTGGCAGCCGAAAGTAACGATGCAGACGCGTGTCGGTTCGGTGTTCATGGGGGACTCGGGACGGATTGAGCGATGTGATCGGCCTACGCCTCCTCGATGGCGGCGCGGACGAACTGTTCGACGGTCTGGCGACCCCTGCGGACCTCCTGGTTGGTGCGCGCCTCCACGTTCAGCCGCAGCTCGGCCGCCGTGCCGGGCTGCCGCAGGTTGAACCACCAGTCTCTGGTGCGGACCGTCAGGCCGTCAATCATCTCTTTTTCGGCGTCAGGGAACTGCTCGCGGACCCGCTGCAGCACCTGCTCGCCCACCTCGCCGGACGGCAGCGAGATGGCCACCTCCCCGCTGCGTTCGTAGCGGTCCAGCTCCGACGCCATCTCCGAGGCCGACCTGCGCCGCCGGGACAGGTGGCAGCAGAAGATCAGCAGCGCCACGAACGGGGAAGCGAAACGGAAGAAATCCCGGAAATAGTGCAGGCCCGTCGCGTCGGCACCGCAGATGGCATCGTTGCGGCGGAAATGCTGTGCGAAGCCCAGGCGGTCCACCGGAGCACTGACGGGCTGGCCGTCGGCGGCCCGCACGGTCTCCCGCAACGCGGAAGTCGCCCGCACGTCGAAGGCCACGCAGCCGCCCGGGCTGCGTGCCAGCATCTCGGCAGCCACGAAGGCGGCCGCAACGTCGTGCGGCAGCAGGTTGCCCCGGTCGTCCACGAAGGCGATCCTCTCGGCATCGAAGTCAATGGTCGCCCCGAAGTCGGCCCTGGACTCCCTGACGCCGGCAGCGATGTGGGATACGACGTTGGCGGACGGGAACTTCTTGCCAAGGTGCGGGGCGTGGGGGTTCTCTTCGACCCCGCTGCAGACCAGTTCCAGGGGCAGTTGTCCGGCTACCTGCTCCAGCACGCGGCCCGCCGTGCCGGACCCCGCGTCCACCACCACCTTGAGCGGGCGCAGGTTGGGTGCAAACTTGCGCACGTAGGCCGTGTAATCTTTCATCGGGTCGAGACTGTGCATGTTGCCCGGCAGGCGGCTCCGCCCCAGCCTCATGCGCCGGGCCATCAGGCCCACTTTTTCCAGGCCCGCGCCGTAGCCCACCAGACGACAGTCCGCCCGCCACAGCCGCACGCCGTTCACGTCGTCGGCGTAGTTGCCGCCGCCGACAAAGGCGCCGCCCGCGTATCCGTCCGTGCCCAGCACGAACGCCAGCAGCTCCGGGGGTGTGGAGCCCAGGTTGACCGCGTCCATACCGCCCCGGTTGACGCCTTCCGCGAATGCGCGGCAGAAGCCCCGCGAGTGGTCCCGGCGGTCACAGGCCACGACGAGGCGCCCGGCCTCGGGGTCTTCCGAGCGCAGGAACTGCGCGCTGGCCAGTCCAACCTTGCGCATCACGTAGGCGTTGACCTGCTCGGGAGCGCGGCCCAGCACGGCCGTGCGGTGGAAAATGGACGTGGACACCCTGGAATCCGACGGAACGGATCCGGCCAGTTCGGCGTCGCGGTGGGGGCACAGCAAGCACTTGGGATACTGATTGCGCTGTCGGGTCCGGCAGATGGCCATGGAGATTTCGTAGCTCTCTCCCGGACATTTGCGCTTTTCTGCTTCTGCGGCCGCCATCTAATAGCCCTCACACCGTGGTTCATAACAGGATACGCCACAGGTCGTCGTCCCGTCAAACAATCGGTCTTATGCGGAACCGACGGTGGAGGCCACGCCCTCGAGGTCCAGAATGCGGTGGTAAGCATCCCAGAGGGACCGATAGTAGTCCATTATCCTTCCTGGCTGGTCGCTTGCCGGTATTTCGGCCAGGCAGAAGCCGGAATAGCCTTTTCGGCGCAAGAGGCGCAGTAACTCCACCCACGGGTAATCGTCGGTGCAGAGATCGCGCATATGCACCAGGGCAATCGCCTCCTGTAGCAGCTGGAAATTCCCACGAATCGAGCCGCCTTCGACCTCGTAAGCGTTGGAGTTCCAGCACACGTACACGTTCGGATGATCGGCGTAATTCAAGATTCGGCGGACTCTGACGGGGTCCTTGGTCTCGCTTCCGTGAACCTCCAGCCGTATCTGCACGTCCAGCGCGGCAGCAAACTCCCCGCACTCCGCCAGGGATTCTCCGATCTGCCGGAGCGTCTTCTCCTCGGGCACACCTTTCTCGACCAGCAGTCCGTTCGGCCGGACCTTGACGCCCGGCGCGCCCACGTCGGCCGCCAGCCGGCAGTACTCTTTGGTGCCTTCGATGTTGCGGCGCAATTCTTCGGGGTCGTCGGAGTGAAACTCGAAGGCGCTTCCCAGGCCCGCCAGCTTAACCGGGGAGTCCTCGAACTTCCGGCGCACCTGCCGCCGCTCGTCGGCGTCCAGGTCCACCTCCACCCCGTGGGCGTGGGTGGTGCGTAACTCCGCGCCCTGGAAGCCGTGCTTCGTGCACATCTCGATTATCTCGTCAACGCTCCATTCCTTCGCCAGGTTGTACGTCACCAAACCCAGTTTCATGAAAATGCTCCTTTACAATGCCTTTGCCAGCAGTGCGTCAGTCTTGAGTGCGTTTCACCCGCTGGCCTTTCGCCAAATCCCGGGGGGGCCTGAGGACAACTACCTCCTCCGGCTCCAGCCCCGCTGTCACCTCGTAGTAGTCGTCCCCCGTCAGGCCCGTCTCCACCTCCCGCAGGCGCGCCCTGCCCTCCTGCACGACGAACGCGCCCATGCCGTCCTCCGTAGCGAAGAGCGCTTCGCCGGGCACAAGCACTACGTCCTCTTTGGAGGCGACCACGATTTTCACGTCCAGTTCCGAGCCGGGTTTCAGCCCGAGCGCGGAGTTGTCGAAGTCTATCAGAACGGGCACGCGCTGCTCCCGCACGCCGAGGGAGGAGATTTTGGTGAACCCGGACGGGAATATCCGCTTGACCTTGCCGACAGGCGGCGGCTCCGGCAGGGCGCGGCCGACCAGCAGCACCTTCTGGCCGACGCGCACCCGCCCCACCTCTTCCGACAGGATGTCGGAGCGCACCTCGATGGTGCTCATCTGCCCGATCCGTAGCAGGGGCGTTCCGGGCTGGACGAACCGGCGGCTGTCCAACATCTTCTCCAACACCACGCCGTCAATGGGGCTCTCGATGTGCGCCTCCTGCTCCAGCAGCCGCACCATCTTGGTGACGCGCTCTCTCTGCGCGCGGTAGAGCCTGTGCAGGTGGGCGGTGTCCTGCATTGACTGCTCCAGAAGGGCCTTGCCCAGAGCGGCGATCCTCTCGGCCACCTCGCCCGCCTCGAGTTCGTGCTCGGCCGCCTTCAACCGGGCACCGGCCACCTCCAGCCCCCTCTGGGCCTCGTCGAACTGTTCTTCGGTCGCCGACCCGGACTGCTTCAGCTCCTGCACACGCGTGAAGCGGCGTCGCGCGAAATCCATCTCCGCCTGCGCCGCGTTCACCTGCTCTTTTGCCCGGCCCAGCTCCACGGCGGCCTTCTCGACCCTCTGCTGCGCCATCCGGACCTCGGCGGGCTTGGGCAGCGGCACGTCGGCGCCGGACAGCCGGGCGTGAATCTCGTCCAGCTCATCCTGCAACATGCCCAGGGACAGCTCGAGCTCCTTCTGCTCCAGCGAGGTCACCGTCTGCCCGGCGGACACGGCGTCGCCCTCCTCCAGAGTGATCCGCGCCACGGTGCCGGCGCGCTCCGCAGCGATCAGGCGGTCGGTCTCGAGCTGCGTACGGGCCTCCTCGGTCACGTATTCCTCGATGGGGCCAAGGGAGACTACCCCCATCTCGACCGGCAGGCTGCGCGTCTTGTCGTAGACGTAAGCCCCCGTGGCCAACGCGGCGATCAGGGCGACCCAGCCCAATCTGGCAAGAAGCCTTTTCATGCGGTCTGCAATTCCTCCCGTTGGGGAGCAGGGGCAACAGCCTTCGGAGCGATATCATATCGCCGGGTGGGCTGCCTTACAACGTCGCCCGGCCGACGGCGGTTGAACGGGTTACTCGATTTCCTGCAGGACAACCCGGTTGCGTCCCTGCTCCTTTGCGGAGTAAAGGGCTTCGTCGGCCACGCTCACCATCTGGTCCACGCCAACTTCGCCCTGCCCGCTGAACACGCTGACCCCGATACTGCATGTCACCTGGAAGCTCTCTCCGCCGGGGCTCCGGAACTCATGTTCGGCCACCAGCCGCCGCAGTCTCGCGGCCAGCGTTTTAGCTCCCCCTCTGTCGGTGGCAGGGCTGATAACGCACAACTCTTCCCCGCCATATCGACATGGGATGTCCACGCTACGCACGTTCTCCCGAATCACCTCGGCGATTTCGCACAGCACCTCATCGCCTACAACATGGCCGTAAGTATCATTGACGGCTTTGAACTTATCCAGGTCCATCATAAGGAGGCTGACCGGATGCTGATACCTTTTAGTCCGCTCTATCTCCTGCTCAAGACGCCCCTCGAAAGTATGACGGTTATAGAGCCCGGTCAAACCATCCGTCAGAGCCATCCGCTCCAGTTCGGCCTGTTTTCGTTGTTCCTCTTGCTGCTGCTTTGCCTCTTGAAGGGCTGCTTCAACCGACGAAACAAGAGTTTCCGAGGAGAGCCGCTCTTTGGGCAGATAGTCCGCAATGCCACTTTTGATAGCTTTAACAGCGATGCGCTCGCTGCTCTCGCCGGTCAGCATGATCACCGGTGCCGTATATCCTGACTTCAAGTAATCGGTCAAGACCTCCAGCCCCGTCCGGGCCCCGAGGTTGTAGTCCAAAAAGACCAAGTCAACCTCCCTGGCATCAAGTGCTTTTCGGGCCTCAAGCCAGGTGTTGGCTTCGGTCACGGAGGCCATCCAATCGGTTACTCGTTGAATGTGCCGCCGAAGAAGTTCCACATCGACTGGATCGGCATCAACCACCAGAAAATTCAGTTTCTTCTTTGCCATGATCGTCTCTTTTCTTTCTAAAAGTGCAACTCGCCCAAAATACCTTCAACGGCCTCAAACAAAGCAGCCTGTCCTACTACTTCCAAGATGCCATGGATGGAAACTCGACCAGATGGCTATGTTCCCACCTTTGGCACGCGGCAGCGTTTTCCAGTTCAGCAGTCCCAGTTCGGCGGAGACCTTCTGTACGTCCAGTCCTGCACGCAGCATCTCGGGCAGGCACGAATCGGTCAGAACCTGTATACATGGGCAAATACGCTCCTCCATTTTCCGGCAAATAGCATCGGCCACACCTCCTACCGTGGATGCGGTACAACTTCAGGCATAGCCCTGTGCCCGCTAAAACGGTCTGCCTTTACAGATACCCGCCCAGCAGAGACGGCAGCACGATCGTGAGAAAGCTGAGCGTCAGTTTCGCCCACAGCGTCAAGGCTTGCCTTCTCTCGGCACAGAGCGAACAAGTTCAGACGTCCCGGAGTTCCCGGGAGGGCACAACCGGTACTGGTACGGCATCGCTTCCGTAAATGCATAGATATTAAACAAACTGCACCATTTCAAGCAACTTTCCGGGCGGTTTTGCCTGACTATGTCATCCCGATCACTCCCTGGTTTTCAGCCTCCGCACGATGTCAATGCGGTAGACCCGTCTCCGCACGAGCCAGCGCGAGATGAACAGGAAACACAGTACCAGGACCGCGCAGGTGAGGTATGTAACCGGCCGCACGACCATCGGCAAACGGTAGAGATCGGTCTCGAAGGCGTCGGCGATTATATGGGACACCAAAATTGCCAGCGGAACCCCCAGTATCACCCCGATCAGCCCCAGCGGCATGACCTCGTGCGTGGCGATGTCCGCGACCTGTCGGCGGCTGTAGCCCAGACTGTGCATGCAAGCCAGGTCCCGCTCCTGCTCCGCGATGCTTACCGAAGATGCGTTGTAGATGACGGCGAAGGCGATGACCGCGCCGGCGATGGTCTGCACCAGCACGGCAACACCGATCAGCTCCTCCACGCTTTCCATAAAACTCTCGAGCGTCTGCCCCGTTGCGGTCACGGCCCTCACGCCCGGCAGGTCGTCCAGACTGTCCATCACCTGCTTCAGCCTGCGCCTTTCGACGGTGGCCATAGCGCCGGTCAGCATGGGCCCCTTACCCAGCAGGCGCGCCAGGTGTTTACGGTCGGCGTAGACGTTCATGCCCATATACTCATCAACCACGCCCCGCACGACCGCGTCCCGCTCGTCCAGGTCCTCCACGAACGGGTCCAGCCCCACCGTGTCCCCCGGCCGCAGGTCCAGCCGGTCGGCCAGCATCCTGGGCACGATCAGCCCCTGCGGGGGCACGCGGGTGCGCGCCCCGGACCTGTCCAGCACCCGGTAGAGGCGGTTTTCCCGCGGCAACCCGAGAATGGCGACGAACTTCGTGCGCCATGCCTTGCGCAGGTCGGCGCCGATCTGGTAGATGCCCTCCACGCGGCGCACGCCGTCCACGTGCCGCACGTCGTAGGCCGCCGATTCCGGACGCTCGTTCACGAACTCGACGCGCACGTCGGCCAGCTCGACCTTGCCGAAGTGATGCTCGATGATGAAATCCACGAAGTCGTTGGTCGTGCGCCCCACCACCAGAATCATCATGGCCACGGCGACCCCGCCCGCGCTGAACAGCGTCCGTGCCCGGTTCCGGAAGGTGTTCCTGACGGCGATCCGCCAGGTCAGTGGCAGGCGCTGCCACAACGCGGCGAGAACACCCACGTGCACGATGGGCTGCTCTTCCGCCGGTTTCGGCGCCAGGGCCACGGCGGGCTCCATCTTCAGCACGCGCCAGGCCGAACGCCCGGCGCCCACGATGCACACGCCGCAGTTGAGCGCCAGCGCGAAGAACACCGGGGACGCCTGGAACCGCACCGTCAGAGACGGGAATGTGAAGAACTTTCTGTACATGATCAGGAACAGCCCGGCCGCCCAGCGGCTGAGCACCGCACCCAGCACCGTGCCGGCCACGCCGATGACCAGGGCGTAGGAGACGTAATGCCAGATGACCTGGCCCTTTGTGTAACCCAGAGCGCACAGCAGTCCGATCTGGGTGCGCTGCAGTTCGGTCAGGCGCCGGACAATGACGTGGATGACGGCCGCCGCCACCAGCAGGAACACCATCGGCACGGCCCGGCTGGCCGCGCGCACGCCCTTCAGCTCCTCGTGAAGATAACGGTTCGAGGGCTGGTCAAAGCGGCCGTGCTTCAGATACACGCCGTAGGTGGAGAGTTCCTCCTCGATACCCTCCAGCACCCGGTCCACGTCCGCGCCCGGCCGCAGCAGGCCGGCCAGGTCGTTGAACGCGTTGGTCAGGTTGAAGGCGTCTTCCACAAACGCCTCGCGTGCGAAGATCACCCCGAAAGACTCATCGTCGGGCGCAAGCTGCTGCACGTTCCGGATAACATACACATACTCCGGGCTCATGGCCATGCCGACGATGCGCAGGTCCTCTTTACGCTCGTTGATGGTAGCCTGAAACGTGTCGCCCACCTGCAGGCCGTTGGCTTTGCAGAACCGCGGGTTGACGATGACTTCTTTCAGCGAAGTCCCGGGGAAATACGATCCCCGGACCATATGGATGTCATTGATCAGCCGCTCCCGCCGCTCGGGCATGGACACGATGCGGCCGACCACCGACCCCTCGTTCCCAGGCACCTCCAGCGGCACCTCCTTGACGATCCTGCCCTGCACGCGCCATACGCCCGGGATGGCCTCCACGTCCCGCAACGCGGACCGCGGCGCGCGCTCCAGGTTCACGAAGAAATCCGCGAAACGGTTCTCTCGGTAGTAGGCGTCGCGGCACTGGATCAGGCTGTTATAGGTGACCCGGAAGGTGACGAAGACCATGGTGGCCAGCAGGACCACGGCCGTGGCGGCGGCGAATTGCCCCCACATCCCCGCCACGTCGCGCAGTAGTTTCTTGCGCAGCGCGCTGCCTACCATGTCAGATCCTTCGGCTCGACCGGGTTCTCATTGACCGTCACGTCCTGGATGGTCCCGCTCCGCAGCCGCACCACGCGGTTCGCCATCCGCCCGATGGCGGCGTTGTGCGTCACCACCACCACGGTCTTCTCGGCTGTTCGGTGCACGCGGCGCAGCACTTCGAGCACCAGCTTGCCCGTTTCGTAATCGAGCGCACCCGTAGGTTCATCGCCCAAGAGGACCTCCGGATTCTTGCAGACGGCCCGGGCAATGGCCACTCTCTGCTGCTCGCCCCCCGAGAGCTGGGACGGAAAGTGGTCCGCGCGGTCCGACAGATTCACCAACTCCAGCACCTCCTCGATCGCCAGCGGATCGGAGCTGATATGGGTGGCCAGCTCGATATTCTCGCGGGCCGTCAACGATGGTATCAGGTTGAAGAACTGGAAGATGAACCCGACGTGCTCGCGGCGGTATGCGGTGAGCCGGCCCTCGGTGAAGCCGGCGATCTCCGTCCCCCGCAGGCTGACGCTGCCGGAGGTCGGGCTGTCCATCCCGCCCACCAGATTAAGAAGCGTGCTCTTGCCGCTGCCGCTGGGCCCCAGCAGCACCAGGAACTCGCCGTCGTATATCTCCAGGTCCACGCCGCGCAGGGCGTGGACCTCCACCTCCCCCATGGGGTAGGTCTTGAACAGGTTGCGGACCTTGTAGAGCACGTCCTGGGCCATATTACCACGCCTCCCGCAGACTCAAGACAACCGTTCCAGGCACAGCACCCAGTCCTGCGCTACCGGCGGCCGCGCCACGGGCCACTCGCCACCCGCATCGGCCTCGGCGGGCTCCAACCGGTGCTCGCTGCCGTCCTTGGGGTCTATGAAAAGCACGTCGTAGCGTGCATCCGGTCCCAGCCCCCGCACGACCGGCGAGAAGCCCCAGGGGAGGATCGGCCGCGGAAAGTAAAACACCCGCACCTGGCCCGGGATGCCGGCGGCATAGGCGGCTCGATAGTCCTCTTCACCCCCGGCCGGACGAACCCACTCCTGATGCGGCTCGAACCGCCACCACTTCCAGCGCTCCAGGATTCGCCTGCCCACACCCATGTGGGTCGAGCCCGGGAGCGCGGCGGCCTCCTGCCAGGGCCGGTCTCCCCAGGAGCTTCCCCAGGGGGACGGCCCAAACGGACGGCCGGGGCGGTTCACGCCCCAGATGCCCTGCGCGCCGTAGGTGTGGCCGAACGCGCCGGACAACATGCAGCTCCAGAACATGAATCGCTGAATCTCCTGTCGGCTGCCCTCCAGGATGCCCTCGTAGCAGACCTCTGCGTTCAGCACGGGCATCCTCGGCTCGTCCTCTGTGGCAGAACGCATTGTCTCCACCGTGTTCGGAATGCTCTCGTAGCCGCCATGCCCGGTCTGCAGCATCTCGAAGTCCAGCAACGACGGATCCTCCACCTGCTCCGCTCCGCGGCACGTGGGGTGGATTGTGACGGGGCGGCCGTAGGGGTCCATGTCTCGAACGTAGCGCGCCAGTTCCGACCAGCCGCGTTTCTGCAGGTCGCGATCGGCCTCTTTCTCTTCCGACAGGTACCAGGGCATGGTCGCCTCTCCCGCCAGGCACCAGACAACCGGCAAGGCGCCGTAGCGCGCAATCAGGTAGCGCCAGTGTCGCTTCATCCCCTCCACGCCGAGCCACTTAAGGTAGAAGCCCCAGCAGCCCACGATGCACGGCACCAGCCCGGACTGTGCCAGGTGGAACAGTCGCAGGTCGGCCATGTCGAAATAAGCCGGGTTGATGCGTGCGTAGTTCCGCTCCCAGGGCCAGCCCGCTTCGTTGTCGCCTCGCTCGTCGAAGGGTGGCATGTCGGGATAAAGGCCGGCGACTATTTGAATCACCGAAAACCCCTTCTGCACCCGGTCGGCGGTCAGCGTCCGGAATTCGCCGGGCCATCTGAGGCGCCGGCAGAGCCCCATCCACCACGTATCTCCCAACCAGAAGAACGGCGTGCCGTCGGCGTGCTCCAGGTGCCGGCGGTCTTCGCTCACCCGCAGTCCACCACGCACAAAGAGAGGATTGTCACATTCGCAGGGGCCGACTTCCAGCGTAAGCCGTCGGTCGTGGAGGTCTGAATTATCCGCGTCGGAACATTCGGTCCGGACCCCGTAAGTCCCGGGACGTGGGGTCTCGTAGCGCACGCCCCAGTCCTGCCCCCCGGCCCAGAAGGCAGGCACGCGCTGCTCATTCCCGTCGGGGTCCGTTACCACGGCGTCAACGCACACGTCATTGAATGGGTCGGCGTACTGTCGGCCGGACGTGTAGGTCCATTCCACCGGCACGTTCGCGGTCGCCTTCAGGTTCGTCGTCATCTGCGGTCTCCTCACGCCTGTTGTGGATGTTGCCCTTCCAGGCTCACCCTCTCCGGGTGGGTATAGATGTTCATGCGTTTCCCGCGGGCAAAGCCGATCAGCGTCAGCCCATGGCGGCCGGCCCTCCGCGCGGCCCGCGCGGTGGCGGCGGAACGCGAGGCCAGCACGGGCACGCCGCAGCGGAGGATTTTCGTGACGATCTGTGTGTTCAGGCGACCGGTCACCACCAGCACGCCGCGGCTCAGATCAATCCCTCGCAGCAGGCAGCCGCCCACTACCTTGTCCACCGCGTTGTGCCGCCCCACGTCCTCGGCGAAGTACCGCACCCTTTGCCCGTCGCTGAATGCCGCCTGGTGGGTGGCGCCGGTGCGCTCGAAAACGGGCGCCATGCCACGAAGCTCCGCCAGAACCCGCAGGATATGGTTCGCGTCAACCCGAGAGCCCGGCCATCGGTTCTCAACCCCGCGAAGGTCAGCCAACTCGGCGCCCAACTGTGCCCCACAGCCCGACGCCAGGTGGCGCCTCAGCGTGCGGGCCGGGTCGGCCGGACCGCCGTCCAGTGCCACGTCAATCCGGTTCTGCCGGTAATCCGCCTCCACCGATTCGATCTGATCCGGAGCTTCCGCCACCCCGGAGCCGACGCAGAGCCCCACCGCGAGTTCCCGCAGGGAACCGGGCAGGCAGTCGAGGGTCACCAGGTGAGACCGGTTGACGTGCAGCGCCACGGCACGCTCTATCACCAGCAGGTCCTCGCGTTCCGCCGACCCACCGAAACGGGTAACCGAGCGTCTGCGCACGGGCACGGGCTCCACCTCCCGGAACGCCTCGCGCAGAAGGCGGATATCGCCCGGCCCGTCCATGTCCCGCAGCCGCCGGACCTCTTCCTCGTCGGCGGGCACAAAGCAGGCGCCGACTTCGCGCGCCAGGTTCCAGGGGCTCAAACTGGCATCGCTCTTCAGCCGTCTCTCCATCTCGGTCACCAGGTCGCGCCTGTACACGCCGCACATCGGCTCGACGCCGCTTTCCGTGCGGAAGGCCGTGGCGGCTACGCCCGAAGAGCGCGCCTCCTTCACCAGCTTCTGCATCATGGGAACGGTGACCAGCGGCATGTCGCAGGCCAGGAAAAACGCCGCCTTTCCCCGCGTCTCGCACAGCGCGGAGTGAATACCTGCCATGGGCCCGCGCCCGGGATATCGGTCCTCATATATCGGTACGTCCAGCCAGTGCGCCAGGTAAGACGGCCGATTGGTGACGACGGCCACGTTCGCGAAGACACGCCGCAGCCTGTCCACCAGGTGCGCGGCCAGCGGCTCCCCCTCGACCCGCAGCATCTCCTTGGGGAACCCCAATCGCTCGCTCTCCCCTCCGCAGAGCAGGAAAGCTTCTGTGACGCCCTCGTGCATTCACCTTTTCCGTATAACTCCCGATTGCCCGGCTCAATTGTAAGCGCCGGGGGACCCTTGCGGCAACTACTGGTGGACATGTGCGGTCGCGGGGCTTCTGCTATAATGGTTCGTTTGAACGGTCCTCCGTAACCCGCGCGGTGTGGGCCGACCGCCCGTAACTCTTTGTGCCCGGCATCCGGGGTTTGCTATGTCGTTGCCATCTGTGGTCATCGTGGGGCGCCCCAACGTGGGAAAATCGTCCCTCTTCAACGCGCTCTACGGCAGCCGTGTGGCCATCGTGGAGCCCACGGCGGGCGTCACGCGCGACCGCATCACACGGCGATGCGAACACCACGGCGTACACTTCGAGCTGGTGGACACCGGCGGCATGGGCACAGAGGAGGAGTTGTCCGAGCACGTGGAGGATCAGATACGCATCGCGCTGCACCGGGCGGACCTCGTGCTCCTGGTGGTGGACGGCCCGGCCGGCTCGCAGCCGCTGGACCACGCCATAGCCGATGAGCTGCGCCGGGCGGGCAAGCAGGTGCTGGTGGTGGTCAACAAGTGCGACCGTTCGGGCCACAAGACCGCCGCGGCGGATTTCTACTCGCTCGGTTTCGAAGAGCTGCACCCCGTCTCCGCCATCCACAGGCGCGGCGTGCGCAGGCTGCTGGACAGGATTTCGGAGGTGCTGCCGGAGGTTGAAGAGCCCGATGAGCCGCCGCCGATGAAGATCGCCTTCGTCGGGCGCCGCAACGTGGGCAAGAGCACCCTGGTCAACTACCTCGCGCGCGAGCCGCGCGTGGTGGTCAGCGAGGTGCCCGGAACCACGCGCGACTCGGTGGACGTCCGATTCCGCCTGGACGGTGTGGAGTTCGTGGCCATAGACACCGCCGGCGTCCGACACCGGAAGCAGCTCAAGGACTCCGTGGACTACTACAGCACGGCCCGCTCCTTCAGCGCCATTCAGCGGGCGGACGTGGTGGTGCTCATGCTGGAGGCGCCCATGGAGATCGCCCGAATAGATAAGAAACTGGGCAGCCAGATCGTGGACCGTTACAAACCTTGCGTGATTGCGGTCAACAAGATGGACCTGGCTCCGGACACCACGCTGGAGGAGTGGGAGTCCTACGTGCGTGCCTCGCTGCGTGGGCTCTCGTTTGCGCCCGTGGTCTACATCAGTGCTCTGGCCGGGGACAACGTCTTGCGGCTGATCCAGACGGCCGAGGCGCTCTACGAGCAGAGCACCGTCCGCGTCTCCACCGGCCGCCTGAACCGGGCGATGCGGGAGATGACCGCCCGCGTACCGCCCCCCTCGACGCCCTCCAGCCAGGGCCGCATCTACTACGCCACCCAGGTGGACGTGCAACCGCCGACCATCGCTCTGTTCATGAACTACCCGGAGTTGCTGAACGATTCGTACAGGCGCTACATGGCCAATCAACTCCGGGAGCGGTTTGGCTTCACCTCCATACCCATCAAATTCGTCATCCGCGGTCGCAGCGCTCCCCGGGAGGAGGGCTGAGGAATGGCGACGGAGATACAGGAAGTAATCCCCGAGGAATGGGCGGGCGACATGGAGGGCTGGATCGGCGTCCTGCACGCCCGGACCAATAACCTGAAGAACGTGGACCTGCGGCTGCCGCGGGACGCCATGGTGGCCATAACCGGCGTGAGTGGAAGCGGCAAGTCGTCCCTGGCCTTTGACACCATTTACGCCGAGGGGCAGAGGCGGTACATCGAGAGCCTTTCCTCCTACGCGCGCCAGTTCCTGGAGCAGATGCCGCGGCCGGACTGCGACCTGATCGTCGGCCTGCCGCCCACCATCGCCATCGAGCAGGAGATGCGCGGCGCCAGCCCGCGCTCCACGGTGGCCACCACCACGGAGATCTACGACTTCTTCCGCCTCCTCTACGCCCGCCTCGGCACGCCCCACTGCCCCGACTGCGGTGCCGAGATACGGCACCAGACGCTGGAACAGATCGTGGCGGGCATTCGGGACATGCCCGACGGCACGAAGTTCAACCTGCTGGCCCCCGTCGTCCGGGGTCGTCGCGGCCACTACCGGGAACTCCTGGAGAGCATCCGTTCCGAAGGGTACGTCCGGGCACGAATAGACGGCAAGATCCGCGACCTTGATGAGGTGGAACGACTGGAGCGCTACCAGACGCACGACATTGAGGTCGTCGTGGACCGGTTGGTCGTCGGCGGGGGCAGCTCCACCCGCCTGGCCGACAGCGTGCGCACCGCCCTCAGCGTCGGCTCGGGAACTTGTATCGTGCTCACAGGGGACGGCGAGGAGGTGCTGTTCAGCCAGCTTTTCGCCTGCCCCGAGTGCGGCCGTGGCTTCCAGGAGCCCAGCCCCAACACGTTCTCATTCAACAGCCCCTACGGGCGATGCGAAAACTGCAAAGGCCTGGGAACCGTGGACTCGTTCGACGCGGAGCTGATCGCGCCCGATCCGACCGTGAGCCCGGCGGACGGCGCCGTGCGGGGCTGGTCGGACTGGAAGGGGCGCACCGGCCGGGAGTTCGACCGACTGCTGGAGACAATGGCCGACGCCCTGCAGATAGACCCGGCAAGGCCGCTCGGCGAGATGGCGCCGGAGAAGCGAAATGCCCTGCTGACCGGCGAAGGACTCGAAGATGTGGAAGGCGTACAGCCCGAGGACGCCGTCATACCGTCTCTACAGAACCTGCTGGAGGAGACGTCCAGCACGTCAACGACGCGGAAGCTGAAGCGCTACATGAGCCCCGCCCCCTGCCCCGAGTGCGACGGCGACCGGCTGCGACCGGAGGCGCTGGCCGTCACGGTCGGCGGCATGGACATCGCCGAGCTCTGCGCGCTGAGCATCCGCGAGTGCCGCGCGTTCTTCGATGACCTGTCGTTCAAAGGCTCCCGCGCCCGGATCGCCGAGCCCATCCTGAAGGAAATCCGCCAGCGTCTGGGTTTCATGCTGGACGTCGGGCTTCACTACCTCACCTCCGACCGCCGCTCCAACACGCTCAGCCGGGGTGAGTACCAGCGTATACGGCTGGCCACCCAGATCGGCAGCGCCCTGACCGGCGTCTGCTATGTGCTGGACGAACCCTCGATCGGCCTGCACCACCGCGACTGCGGCCGGCTGCTGGACTCCCTGGAGAGGCTGCGCGACGCCGGCAACACCATCCTGGTGGTCGAGCACGATGAGGACACCATCCGCCGCGCCGACTGGGTGCTGGACCTGGGACCCGGAGCGGGGCGGGAAGGGGGCCGGGTGGTCTTCAACGGACCGGAGGAGGAGCTTCCGGAGCACTCCGAGAGCGTGACATCGCGCTACCTGACCGGGCAAGAGGAGATCGCTGTGCCGGAGAGGTTGCGTGAGGCCGAGCCGGGCAGGTCCATCACCGTGCGCGGGGCACGGGAACACAACCTGAAGGATATTGACGTGGAGTTTCCTCTGGGCCTGTTCTGCTGCGTGACCGGCGTGAGCGGCAGCGGAAAGAGCACACTCGTGCACGACACGCTCTGCCGCGCCCTGACGCGAAAGCTCCACAGCAGCCGGGAGAAACCCGGCGAGCACGACGAACTGGAGGGCTGGGACCGGATACAGCGCGTTCTGGAGATTGACCAGAGCCCGATCGGCCGATCGCCCCGCTCCTGCCCCGCCACCTATACGAAGGTCCTGGACGGCATCCGCGAGGCGTTCGCGCGAACACGCCAGGCCAAGGTCAGCGGCTACACGGTCTCCAGGTTCTCGTTCAACACCAAAGAGGGCCGCTGCCCGGAGTGCAACGGCCTGGGCGAGAAGAAGATCGAGATGAGCTTTCTACCTGATATGCGGCTGGGGTGCGAAGAGTGCCAGGGGCGGCGCTATAACGAGCAGACCCTCCAGATCACCATCCGTGGCAAGAGCATCGCCGACGTGCTGGAGATGACCGTGGAGGAGGCGCTGGAGTTCTTCACCGACTACCCGAGTATCGAGCGGAAGCTTCGCACCATGCGCGACGTCGGGCTGGGATACCTGACGCTCGGGCAGCCCAGCACCACCTTGAGCGGCGGCGAGGCGCAGCGGATCAAGCTGACCCGCGAACTCGGCAAGCGCACGCGCGGCAATACCCTCTACATCCTGGACGAGCCCACGACGGGGCTGCACTTCGACGACATCGAGAAGCTGCTGCGCACGCTCCACGCGCTGGTGGACATGGGCAACACGATCATCGTCATCGAACACAACCTGGAAGTCATCAAGAACGCCGACTACGTGGTGGACCTCGGCCCGGAGGGTGGCTACGAGGGTGGCCGAGTGGTGGCCTGCGGGCCGCCCGAGAGCGTGGTGGCCGTCCCGGAATCCCACACCGGCCGCGCCCTGGCGCCCTTCTTCGAAGGTATGCCCGCGCGCGCCGGCGGCGATTGACACTCACGCCGCCCTGACGTATCTTACCTCTGCACACTCAATGCACCCGACACGGATACTCCCATGAGCGATTTCCCGGGACTGAAAGAGCTGGAGGGCCTTCTGCGGGAGGTCCGGCAGGAGTGCGAGGCCGCCGACACCCCTTCCCCGGCCGTCCTGACGCAGTTCCGCCGCCGGGCCCTTGACCGCGTGCGGGAGGCCGAGCCAGGCAACCTGGGCAAGCCGGTCGCCCATTTCCTGGCCCGCGTAAGCGATGCGGCCGTGCGACACGCGATCGAGATGGCCGCGTCGGACGATGGCCCGCGTCTATGCTGGGTGGCGGTGGGCGGCTATGGCCGGGGGTTCATGAGCCCCGGCAGCACGGTGCGGCTGATCGCACTTCATGACGGGGAGAATCCCGACGCGGCGGAAACGCTTGCGAGCGATACGGAAGATGTCCTCCGGCGGGCCGGGTTCCTGACCGGCGCGGCCGCGCACACGGTTGAGGCGGTGGTGGAGCTGATGCGGCGCGACTATCTGAGCGCGGTAGCGCTTCTGGGGTGCCGGCGCCTGTGCGGCTCAACCAACCTCTACGACGGTCTGCAGTCCGCCGTTTCGGAGGTCTTCCTGCCCAAATGCTGGGGCAGCTTCGGGGAGGAAGTGCTCGCCGAGGCCATGGCCCGTCGCGACCCCGCCACCGGGTCGCCCTACTGCACCGAGCCCAACCTGAAGGAAGGCGCAGGCTGCCTGCGGGACGTAGGCACCATCGAGACGCTGAACGACTCTCTGCGCGGGATCGGTGCCCTGGAAGATTTGCCGGGCATGGCGCGGGAACAAGAGGCCGGATTACTCGACGCCGGCGAGCGCCGTGTTCTGTCAAGAGCGCGCGGCGTGCTGCTGCGCGTGCGCAACGCCCTGCACCTGGCGCAGGGCGACGGGGCAGACCTGCTGCACCGCAACGCCCACGGAGCGGTCGCCGAGAGACTGGGTTTCGGGGACCAATCCGATCCCGCCGCGGCGCTGCTGCACGAGCTGTTCCGGCACACCGGCCACGTCTGGCGCCTCCTTCGGACGGTGAACGAACGGTTTTCACACCTGCACAGGGTGGCCTGGCGACGCACGGAACAGCCGCCGCGCCGACAGGTCGAGGCAGGATTCGTCGAGGTAGAGGGGCGCATCTACAGTGCCGCCCGCCCGCCCTTCGGGGAGGAGGACCGGCTGCTCCGCATGATGAGACTATTCCGGCTCAGCCAGCGGCGTCACCTGCCAATCAGCCTGGAACTCCTGCAGCAGGTGAACCGAAACCTGGACGCCGTTACCGGCCAGTCCCGCAGCGAACCCGCCGTGGGGCAGGCATTCCTGGACCTGCTGGGCGGCAGCGTGGGCGTGGCGGACCGCATAAGCTGGATGCGGGACTGCGGTCTGCTTCAGGCATACCTCCCGGAGCTACAGCCCCTGATCCACGGCATTGACGAGCAGGCCGCCGGTGACCTGACGCTGGACGAACATGCCGTCGAGGCCCTGCGGACCGTAGACGAACTTGCGCGCACCGGAGAGCCGGCGGAGTTGGCCCAGCGACATGCGCTGGAGCAGGTGGAGAGGCCGGACCTGCTGCGGCTGGCGATCCTTCTGCACGATCTGGATCTGGCCGGCGAGTCGGGCGATACCGCGGAGGCGGCTGCGGACATCGCCGAATGCCTGGGTCTGAAACAGCGCGACGCCGAGCAACTGGTCTTCCTGCTGCGTAACCGCGACCTGCTGTGGGCGCCGGTGACCGACCCCGACATGTCCCCCGGCGAGACCGCGGAAAACCTGGCCGAGGTGGTGGAGGAACCCCAGCGCCTGCGCCTGCTTTACCTGATGCATTACGCCCACGCTCGGGCACGTGGAAAACTGGCGTGGTTTGCCTGGCGCGAGCCGCGCCTGTTCGAGCTTTTCCAGAGCGTGATGGCCCTGCTGGTGCCCGACTACACGCCCTTCGCCACGGGCGAGCATTTCGACCGGGAATTGACGGAAGCCGCACGCCGGGCGGACCGTCTGGAAGAGGCCCGGCGGTTCGCCGATCTGCTGCCTGAACTCTACAAGACGGAGGTCACGCCGGAGGAGGCGCTCTCCCACATGGACCTGGTGCAGGGGCTGGAGGAGCGCCCCGCTGCCATGGGCCGCACCATCCGCGACCGCGACGCACGGGTCTGGGTCTGCACCTCCGACCTGCCGGCCCGGTTCTCGCAGATAGCGGGCGTGTTCACCTACAACGGGCTCGACATCCTGAGCGCCACCGCCTTCACGCTCGAAGACGGCACGGTGCTGGACCGCTTCGTGGTGCAGATGAAGGATCGCCCTATCAACCCCGATCCCACTTTTTGGGATAAGGTGGAGAACGACCTGGTGCTCTCCCTGCAGGGCGCGCTCGACGTGCGGGCGGAACTCCGGCGGCGTTCCGAGCGCGCAGCGGCCGACGTCCCGGCGCAATACCACCGGTCCATCTCCGCCGTGCACTTCGAGAACGAACCGGGAGTGCCTTTCACCATACTGGAGATCCTCGGGCGCGACCGACCGGGCGTGCTGTTCGAGATAGCCGACGCCCTCGGGGCGATGCATATGAACATCGAATTCGCCCGCATCCGCACCCGCGGGGATCTGGTCCGCGACGTCTTCTGCCTGACCGACACAGAGACCGGCCGGCCCGTGACTGCCTCCGACCGTCTGGAGCGGGTGCGCGACAAACTGATGGGTGCCATTCAATGAGAGACGATCGGTCACTTGAAGACGGGCCGTCGTTTTAACTACAATCTATCCTCCGTTCGCCAGCCTTCAGTGCGGGTCTGAGAGGGCCTGGACGGTTTCCACCGAACCTCATTCCCCGGGATACCGCGACAAGTGCCTTACGAGATCATCGTTTGCGTCAAGCAGGTGCCGGATACGGAGAATCTGACCGGCCAGGCCATGAAGGAGGACGGAACGGTCAACCGTGCCGCCCTGCCGGCCATCGTCAACCCCGAGGACCTGAACGCCCTGGAGATGGCCCTGCAGATAAAGGACCGCTACGGGGCGCGGGTGACGGCGCTCAGCATGGGTCCCCCCGGCGCCTCGGATGCACTGCGGGAGTGCATGTACCGTGGCGCGGACCGGGCCGTGCTGCTGACGGACCGCCGCTTCGCCGCCTCGGACACCCTGGCCACCTCCTACGCCCTCGCCTGTGCCGTCCGGACGCTGGGCGATCCCGACCTGGTGCTCTGCGGCCGACAGGCGATTGACGGAGACACCGCCCAGATCGGCCCGCAGCTCGCGGAAAAGCTCGGGCTTTGCCAGTTCACTTACGTGGAAGAGGTCCGGGATCTGGACCAGGAGCGCATCGAGCTCCGCAGAGATCTGGAAGACGGCTACGAGGTGGTGCGGGGCCCCGTGCCGGCGCTGCTGACGGTCACCTCATCGGCCAACGAGCCGCGCCCGCCTTCCGCGAAGCGCCTGATGAAATACAAGCGCGCCCGCGCCGTCTGCGAGATGGGCGAGCAAGAGGGTCCGGAGGCGGCCGGGCGACTGAAGGAAGCCGGACTGCTGATCGAGCAGTGGGACGCCGACGGCGTGGACGCCGACGAGGAAGCCTGCGGCGGAAGCGGCAGCCCGACGCGCGTGAAGAAGATTGACTCCGTCCGCCTCCAGTCCGAGGAGCACAAGGTCATCGAGCCCACCCCCGAAGGGCTGGCCGGGCTGGTGGAAGAGCTGATGGAAGAGCATATTTTCGACTGACCCGCCTCACTCGATTCGGAATCGCAGGAGCTATGTCCGACATGCACGATGAGCCCAAAGACGTCTGCGTCTTCGCCGAGGTAAGGGACGGGGAGGTCGCCGAGGTAAGCCTGGAGCTGCTCCATAAGGCCCGCGATCTGGCGGAAGAACTGGGAGGCCGGGTGGGCGCGTTTCTGCCGGGGAGTGACGTGGAGCCGCTGGCCGGCAAGCTGTTTGCCCATGGTGCGGACGAGGTCCGCCTGGCCGACTTGCGGGAGCTGAAGCACTACGCCACGCTGCCCTACGCCGAAGTGGTGTCACGGATGATCGCCGAATGGCGCCCCGCAGTGGTGCTGTTCGGGGCCACGACCATCGGCCGCGACCTGGCGCCGCGGATCGCCTCGGAGCTGAAAGTGGGCCTGACGGCAGACTGCACCGACCTGCAGATAGGGCCGCACCGCGATGTGATCGCGGGCAAGGACTATCCCGCCCTGCTCTACCAGATACGACCGGCCTTCGGCGGCAATATCATCGCCACCATCGTCAACCCCGAGACGCGCCCCCAGATGGCCACAGTGCGTGAGGGCGTGATGAAGATGGGCACCCCGGACGAGGGCCGCACCGGCAAGCTGACGCGCTTCGACGGGAAACTGGACGAGGACTTGCTGTGCGTCGAGCTCATCGAGGAGTTCCGCGCGCCACCCACCGTGGACCTGAAAAAGGCTAACATCATCGTCTCGGGCGGCGCGGGCGTGGGCAGCGCGGAGGGCTTTGACCTGATCCGCGAGCTGGCCGGTGTGCTGGGCGCGGAGGTCGGCGCCTCGCGCGCCGCCGTGGACGCCGGGTTCATACCTAAGGACCACCAGGTGGGCCAGACCGGCACCACCGTGCGCCCGAAGCTCTACATCGCCTGCGGCATCAGCGGCGCCGTGCAGCACCGCGCCGGCATGCAGGAAGCCAGCAAGATCGTGGCCGTCAACACCGACCCCGAGGCGCCCATCTTCCAGATCGCCCACTACGGCATCGTCGGGGACCTGAACGAGGTCATCCCGGCCTTGATTGACACCTACAAAGAACACGCGAAGTAAGGGATCGGAGCCAAGATGCCCAACTTCTTCACCGATAACGAAGACCTCGTGGAATTCCTGGACAACGCGGACATGCGCGCTCTGGTTATGCTGGAGGAGCGCAACTACGCGGAAGCCGAGGAATACGACTACGCCCCGCGCGACTACGAAGACGCCATGGACAACTACCATCGCGTGCTGGAGATGCTGGGCGAGTTGTCCGCCGAGTTCATCGCCCCCCGCGCGGCGGACGTGGACGAGGAGGAGGCGCAGTTCGAGGACGGCCGGGTCACCTACGCGCGGGGCACCCGCGAGGCCCTGGATCAGCTTGCCAAAGCCGACCTGATGGGTTTCACCCTGCCCCGCCGCTACGGCGGACTCAACATGCCCGTCACCATCTACACCATGGCCATCGAGCTGGTCAGCCGCGCCGACGCCAGCCTGATGAACCTGTTCGGGCTGCAGGACATCGCCGAGACTATCAACAGCTTCGCCGAAGAGGACGTGAAAGCCGAGTACCTGCCGCGCTTCAGCAGCGGAGAGGTAACCGGAGCCATGGCCCTGACCGAACCCGACGCGGGCAGCGATCTGACCAACGTGCAGGTGACCGCGACCTACGACGAAGACGACGATATCTGGCGCCTGAACGGCGTCAAGCGGTTCATCACCAACGGCTGCGCGGAGGTGCTGCTGGTGCTGGCCCGCAGCGAGCCGGACACTGCAGGAGCGCGGGGGCTGTCGGTGTTCCTGTGCGAGTCCGGGCCGAGCCTCCGGGTGCGGCGCATCGAAGAGAAACTCGGCATCCACGGCTCGCCCACCTGCGAGCTGCAGTTTTCCAATACCCCCGCCATTCTGATCGGCAGCCGCAAGCGCGGCCTGTCCAAATACGTCATGGCGCTGATGAACGGCGCCCGGCTGGCCATTGCCGCCCAGGGCGTGGGCATCGCGCAGGCGGCCCTCAGCGCGGCCCTGGAATACGCGGCCGACCGCGAGCAGTTCGGCCGCCCGATCCGCCAGTTCCCCGCCGTGCGCCAGATGCTGGGCGACATGCACATGAAGGTCGAGACATCCCGGCTGCTCACCCTCGAGACTGCCATGGCCGTGGACATGGCCGATAACATCGAGGAACTCCGCGAGTCCGGGGAGCTGGAGGATATGCCGGACGGCGAAGAGCTGGCCGACCAGCGGCGCTATTGGGTGACGCTGGCGCGGGCGCTGACGCCGATCGCGAAGTATTACGCCACCGAGATGGCCAACGAGGTGGCATACGACGCCCTGCAGGTCCTGGCCGGCAGCGGCTACATGAAGGACTACGAGGTGGAACGCTTCTACCGCGACGCGCGCATCACCACCATCTACGAGGGCACCACACAGATTCAGCACAACGCCGCCTTGGGCTACGTGATCAAAGGCACCCTCGAGGAACGCTTCGTCGAACTGGACCAGGAGGCGTCGGAAGCGGGCGCGGACGAAGATATGCTGGGCGCCCTGCGCGAGGCCCGTGGATGGCTGATCGAGGCCGCCGAGTACGCCGCCGAGCAGGACAATGATTTCCGCTACCTCCATGCCGACAAGCTGGTCGAAAGCGCCACCAACATCTACAACGGTTACCTGCTTCTCGCTCCCGCCATGCGCAGTGACCACAAACACGCCCTGGCGGAGAATTTCTTCAACGAAGTCCTGCCGCAGGTGCGCATGCGTCGCGACCAGATAATGAGCGGCGCCCGAACCTACCTGGACCGGATGCCGGAGCTGCTCGACTACCAGTGATCCCGCGCCGCAACCAAGCCCGCCCTTTCCCGGCCGTTACGTGCATCCATCCGGAGAGCAGTTCGAGGAGGCATAACATGGCGTCGCATTCACACACCGGGCACCGATGGATCGTTTTGGCCGCTCTGGCCTGCCTCTGGCTGGGGGGCGCTCCCGCGCGCGCCGTCGAGGTGAAGGTCATAGACCCGTTGACCATCATGTACGACGCTGAGCGGGTGCTGCCGGTCATCACGAAAGGCAACCAGACGTTGAACCGGCTCGGGCGGCTCGATGAGTTCGACAGGCTCTACAAGCCCCTGGACGAACTCGAGGACCGGGGCGTGCTGCGCATGGTGGGGCCGATGAACGGGCGCTGCTCCGCGCAGTGCGTTGTGTGGGGCGAGGGTGCGGGCGATGTCCGCGCGAAGATCGGACCGCTCCAATCGGCGGATGCAATCATCCCGGCCGATGCCGTGATCGTGCGGTATCTGACCAACAGCAATATCAACACGCTGAAAGACGTGACGGGGCAGACCCATCCCGACAACCAGTTCTTCAACCGGTGGTACAACCTCTCCTACTACGACGTCCTCAACGAAGCCCCTCCCGAAGAGGCGGACCTGGTGCCGATATGGGTGACGGTCAGAATACCGCGCGGGACGCCGTCCGGCCTGTACCGTGGTGCCCTGGAGGTTGCCGGAAGGGATATGCCCGTGGAGCTGACGGTCGCTCCATGGACGTTCCCCGACCCGGAGGATTTCACCGTCCACAACGGCCACATCCTGCAATCACCCGAGACACTGGCGCTCCATTACGACGTGCCGCTCTGGTCGGAGGAGCACCTGCGGCTGGTTGGCAGGTCCATGCATTACCTCGGCCTGCTCGGTAACCGCAGCGTGATCGTCACGGCACAGCACCGCACCCATCTGGGCAACCAGAGCGCCATGATTCCCTTCCGCGAGGAAGGAGGACAGTGGGTGCCCGACTTCACCGTTATGAACCGGTATCTGGATACCTACTCGCGTTACGTGCGGACACCGGATTTCGTGACTCTCTACGTGTGGGAACCCGGCGCCCGCCTGACGGGGCGCCGCAAGCCCAAACAGGAGAGCGTTATACTGACGAAGATCGTGGACGGAGAGCCCCGGGAATGGGCCGCGCCGCTCTTCGACCCCGAACCCGGCAGTGCTCTGGAGGTATTGCTTAACCGATTCCGTGAAGAGATAAGGAAGCGCGGCTGGACCGACACGCAACTGCTCATCGGCATGTGCACCGACCAGGTGCCGAGTGAGCGCATCGCGCTGCGTTTCAAGGAACTGGCGCCCTGGGCCAAATGGGTCCGCTTCTCCCACTACCGGGACGGCGTGCCGAAACCGGCTCCCGATGCCACGTCCTGTACCTTGTTCGGCTACCTGGACCTGGGCTTCATGGAAGAAGTAACGCCGCCCTGCCGGCCCACCGGCGGTTGGGGTCTGGCGTTTCCCCGGCTGACGATCCTGCGTCGTGTGATCACCGAGTACAACCCCCTCACGCAGTTCCGGTATGCCATGGACGTCGCCGTCGGCGGCACGCCCTATAAACGGTACAATGAGGCCGCCTCAATGGGGATTTGCCGATGGGCGCTGGACTACTGGAATGTCAGCGAGAGCGGCTCCCTCCTGTTGAGGTATGAAAGGAACCGCTGGGGCCTGATGTATCGGCCGGTCTCCGTGAAGAAACTGCTGGGCCCCGGCCGTGACGGCCCCGTGGCGACAACGCGGCTGGAGATGCTTCTGGAGGGGCTTCAGGAGACGGAAGCCAGGATCGTCCTGGAGAGAGCATTGAAGGGAGAAGACCTCCCGGATTCGCTGCGGGAGGAATGTGAGGCCCTGCTGGAGCGCAGGACGGCCGTGCGAACCCGCGGCGGCGACGTCACTCTCGGGAGGTACCGGGACGGGGGCAACACGGAGCACGAGATATACACCCGCCTCTGGGCCGTGGCACCGGACTGGCAAAACGATACGCTGGCACTGTTCGAACTGGCCGTGCGCGTGACGCCGTTTCTGAGCACGGAAGAGAGCAACTGATCCGGCCCGCGGTGAGCGCATGAACGACGTTTCGACCAGCGGTGTCCCGTCTGCCCGCATCGGCTTTCACGTCTCCATCGCCGGCGGCCTGCCCGGCTCGGTGGACCGGGCGCTTGAACGGGACTGCGCGGCCTTCCAGATATTCTGCGGCAATCCGCGCGGGTGGAAGCTGCAGGAGAGGGGCTCGGACGAACTGGAACGGTTTCGGCGCGACCGCGAGGAAGCGGACCTCCGCCCGCTTGCCGTTCACGCCTGTTACCTGGTCAATCCCTGTTCAAAGGACAAGACAGTCCTGAACCGCAGTGTCCGGCGTCTGACGGCCGAACTTGAACTCTCCGCCGAAATCGGCGCCGAACTCTACGTTCTGCACCCCGGGAGCCATAAGGGACGCCCGTTGTCCTGGGGCCTGCACCGCGCGGAAGAGACGATCGGGCGCGCCCTGGCCAAAGCGGAAAGCCGCCCCATCCTTCTACTGGAGGATACTGCCTCCGCCCATGGCCCCGGCGGCAGCCTGGAAACGCTCGGCGCCCTCATCCACTCGCTGGACGGCGACTCCGTCGGCGTTGCCCTGGACTCCTGCCACCTGTTCGGCGCCGGTTACGACCTGACGAGCGAGGATGAGGTGGCCCGGCTGGTGGAGGAACTCGAGGCGCATGTGGGTCTGGCACGAGTCAAGCTGCTGCACGTCAACGATTCCCGCGATCCAGCCGGCAGCCACCGGGACCGGCACACGCACATCGGCAAGGGCACCATCGGCGAGGAGGGACTTCGGAACTTCCTCAAACACCCGGCGTTCCGCGGGCGTCCCATGATCCTGGAGACGCCCTGGGAATCGGTGGAGACCGATCTGCGTAACCTCCATGCCGTTCTGGACTTGCTGCGATGACATCGGTTTCTTTCTCGCCTTCATCACTGCCGAGGCCCCCCCGGCGAACTTGATGTTTTGCGCCGGCAAGTATAGGATTAAAGTATCGGATGTCCTCATCCTGATACCCATCCTTCCCGGAGTTCTACATGACTCGCAGAACGGTCCGACCATTGTGGCTTGTGCTTCCCGTCTCTCTCATCTGCACGGGGGTGGCATTGGGGCTGATCAACCCCGACTTTACTCCCCTCCACCTCACCCGTCAGAGCGAGGTGATAGTTCACCTGCAGGTTGAGCCGCCCGGTGACGATGGTTCCCTGGCCGCAACGGTCCAGGAAGTGGTTAAAGGTAAGTTTGGCTCGGAATCACTCGATCTGAAGGCCGCCGAAGAGTTCCTGCTGCAGCGGATCAGCGAGGAGATATTCTATGAGGAGGGAATGAGCGCGCCCGCCCTGCTCTTCCTCGGGGAACCGCCCGATCAGGATCAGTCCGGGGCCAGGAACGGGGTATTCAGCCTGGCAGGAATCTGGTTCAGCGTCCGCAAGGAGGGGCCGGACGCTCCGTGGATTGTGGGCGAGGACTTTTCCGACATGAAGGCGGTCTGGGACGGCCGCACTCCCATGCTCCTGCGCTGCGTGCGATACATCATGGGCAACCCCGATGCCGAAGTGCCCACCGAGGTGGGGGTTGGCTGGGGTGAGAAGGCACGCATCGGACAGGTGGACGGAACGTGCATGGATATCCTGGCAGTGCACCTTGGAGACACCGAGCAACCGGATATTCTGGTACTCAGCGACTCGGGCGATCGCCTCTTCCGCTATCAGCCGGATGGTGGCGGCTTTGAGGATGTTACGGACGCATCCTCCCTGTCCACGGCTTCGCAGGCTGCTACTCTGGCTGACCTGACCGGCGATGGACGGCTTGACTTCATCTCCTGGGACGGGCAGAGCCTGACGCTGCACCCACAGTCGGCCGAGGGGACATTCGAGGGTGAAACGGTCGGCCTGCCCTTCCGGGGCAAGTGCCTGGGCCTCTCCCCCCTGGATGTCGGCAGCTCCGAAGGCACCGGACTGCTGATTTCAACGGACGGCACGCCCGTTCTGCTATCGCCTCAGGACGAGGGCACATTTGCGACCACCTCGCTTGAGCGCGAAGGCGGCGAGGAGTCTGAGGCAGCCGGATACGGGCTGGCACGGGCCTGTTCGGTGGCGGACTTTGACGGCGACGCCGTGCCGGACGTCGTCCAGCCCTTCGAGGAGGGCGGACTGTTCTATCGCGGCAAGGGCAACGGCGCCTTTGAACCGGGGCGGCCATGCGGCTACCTGTACACCGGCCAGGACCCCGTGCGCGTGAACACCGGGGATTTCGACGCGGACGGCCTGCCGGACCTGCTCTTCGCCGGAGAGATGGGCCACTTCATATGGCTCAACAACGGCGAGGGACAGTTCGAGAACATCTGGCACATCGGAGAGCCGGACTACATCGCCAAGCAGGACGACAGCGACGCTGCCGTGGGCGACCTGAACAACGACGGCCGGCGCGATTTCGTGATATTCTATAACCGCGTGGCACTCCATCCCTTCTTCAGCCGCGGATTCGCCGCGTTCGGCTTCGCCGGGGAGATGGACGTGGTGAAGCAGGACCTCTTCCGCGAGGCCGCCTCCGGCCAGCAGGCGGGTCTTCTGGCGGATCTGAACGGCGACGGCGCGCAGGACCTGGCGACCGCACTTACCGACGGCAGCGTATGGGTATTGTTCCGGGCAACGGAGCATGGCCCGGGCCTCAGCGCGCAGGTAACACTGCCCCCCGAAGCCGACTACGCCGGCCCCGTCAACGTCACCGGGTGGGAGGGCGACCGCTGCCTGGGCGCCTGGAGCGTGACACCGGGAGTCTCCCGGGCGTTCTTCGGAAAACAGCGACCCGGACCGGTCAAAATCACGTGGCAGATGCCCGGCGGGTCCCCGCAGGAGCGGCAGGTCATCCTGACGCGGGGTCCCGTGTCCGTGGAGTTGACCGGCAGGTGATCTGCTTTCTGCACCGATGCTTTCTACACCCTGAGGGAGAAGCACCTTGCGCGTTGATCTTCACCTCCACACACAGGAGAACTCGGACGGCAAAGCGCCGGCGGCCGAGATGATACGGGCGGCCATCGAACGCGGGTTGGACGGCCTGGTCATCACCGACCATCATTATATGCTGACCCGAGCCGAGCGGGACGCCCTGCAGGAACAGTTCCCGGATTTTCGCATCTTCCGGGGCGCCGAGGTCAGCGTGGGCGTGGACGACGTGCTGGTCATCGGGGGCTCGGCCGAACAGGTGCCGGACGTGACGCCGGAGACGGCTGCGGAACTGGGCGCCTATGCCCGCGACACAGGAGCTTTCACCGCCCTGGCACACCCTTTCTGGCGCGGCCCGGAGCTGCATTTCGACCTGGACGACTTCTGCCCCGAGGGGGTGGAGGTCGCCTCCATGAACGTGGACAGCGGCCGCTTCGAGCGCATCCTGGACATCGCCCGTGAGCGCGGCATGGTGCCCACGGCCGGCACGGATGCGCACAACCCGCGGGAAGTGGGCATGTTCCACGTTGTGCTGGACGAGCGCGCCGAGACCGACGAAGAACTGGTGTCGGCCCTGCGGTCGGGCAGCTATTGCATCGGCACCGTCCCGGAGCTTTGGGATGCCCGCTGCCGGGAGGTTAGGTCCAATGAAGAACTCGCGCTGTCCGTAATCCGCGAGGGTGGAACGAAGGAGGATTACCTGGAGCGCGGCGGCCATCCGGCGTTTTTCGGCCGCGTGCGTAACGCCGGCAGTCACATGCCGCGGGACGAGTGGCTCGGCCTGAGAGCTGCCGATGTGGACGTTCCCGCCACACGCTGATTCGAGACTTTTTCCGTGGAGGCCCGTAATGCCGACGAAAGACACGGCTGCCCGGATGTTTCTGGGAGGCGTAGCTGCCCTGGCCCTGCTTGCTCTGCCGGATGCCCTGGGCGCGGACGTAGACCTGACGGTCGTTGACCCCTTGAAGCCCATCTACAAGGCGGAAGACGTCGAGGCGTCCGGCACGCCCCAGGTGCTGCGTCTGGTCGCGCCGCGCAACGGTTTCGCGTCCGCACAGGTGGTTGCCACCGGGACGGACCTTGCGGGGCTGGCCGTGGAGGTCACGCCGCTGAAGGGTCAGTCCGGCACCCTCGGCTCCGATCATCTGCGCATCCGCTATGCGGGCAAAGAAGAGGGGTTCAACCTGCGGGAGATGCTGGAGGGCCGCGAGCAGGGCCAGGTGGACCAGCACCGCTTCCTGGACGCATATTACGACTGCCTGCTGGATTCTCCCCCGGAGGACGCCGCCGACCTGCTGCCGATCTGGCTGACGGTCAGCGTGCCCTCCGACACCCCTGCCGGCACATACGAGGGGGAACTGGCCGCCGGCGGCGAGTCGGTGCCCGTTGAGCTTGTGGTGGCAGAATGGAAGTGCCCCGAGCCGGATGACTGGACCACCCACGTGGGCACGCCTGCCTCCACCGATGCCCTTGCGAAGCAGTACGAGGTAGAGCCCTGGTCGGAGGCCCACTGGGAGCTGATCGAGGAGCAAGTGAAACTGCTGGGCGGCATCGGCAGCGACGACCTCTGGATCTACGTCTCTCCGACCC
>CAYVBE010000014.1:0-45181 GCA_964448935.1 uncultured candidatus Brocadiaceae bacterium | reverse complement strand
CGAAGGTCGAAGTGTGGCCGCCCGGTGGGCGGCTTGGAAGAATGCCGGGAACGACCCGTCATTCTTCATGGCTGGACCGGCCGCAGGCGAGGGCGCCTGCGCCACACCGGCGAACGCCACACGGGCGACCGTACATCGAGGCTTCTGTGGTTTTCGTATCTGCGCTAACCCGCCGTTATCTGCGGCTAACAGGTCGTTTGCCGTTGAACCCGCAAGTGCCGTTGCCGTTCTCTGCGTCCTCTGTGCCCTCTGTGGCAAGTATCGTTTTTCGTTGAGCCCGGGCGGTCCGTTCTCTCCGTCTCGCCGCTGGCTATGCTCGCTTTGCAACCTGTGGTGGCCCCGTCTCTGCGATGGAAAGGGCTCGGATTCCCGCCGGTCTTTGACGACGGAGCGGCGGTCTGTTATTTGTACCGGGACTTTCGGGAAAGCCCTTGCAACACATCTTCGTCGGAGGACAGACTGTGAAGCCGAATTTGCTGTTCATCATGACCGACCAGCAGCGGTACGACGCGCTGGGCGCGAACGGGAATTCCGTCATCCGCACGCCCAACCTGGACCGCATCGCAGAGGACGGGCTGAACTTCGCCGAGTATTACACCAACTGCCCCGTCTGCGTGCCGTCGCGCTGCACGCTGTTCACCGGGCGCTACCCGCACGCCCACCGCATACGGGAGAACTACAACCCGCTGGAGGCCGGCCGGGAGATCCACCTGTTCCGCGTCCTGAAGCACGCCGGCTACGCGCTCGGCTACGTGGGCAAGAACCACCTGCTGGAAGACCCGGAGTGGCAGAACTTCGACTTCACGGATGTCTGGAACTACGATCACCGGTTGAGCGAGGACGAGGAGGCGGTGGAGCAGTTCGCCAAATCGCGCCGAAAGCCCATGCGGGAGATCGGCGTCTGGGCCGGGGCAACGTTCCACGACCACCCACCGGAGCACACCCGCCCCTACGTCAAGGCGTCCTCGGCCGTCGAGTTCCTCGATCAGCGGCCGAAGGACCGGCCGTTCTGCCTCTGCCTCTCGTTCTCCGACCCCCACGCGCCGCACATCGCGCTTGAAAAGTATCGAGAGGTATATCCCCCGGACGAGATGGAGCTTTACCCCGCGCGCGAGGGCGAATGGGAGGACAAGATGAGCCGCTTCCCGGTCAAGGCGCAGGCATCCGGGGTTAACGAGGCCAATGAGGAGCAGAAGCGCCACTTCATGGCCGTCTATTACTCCATGATCTCGTGGGTGGACGAGCAGATCGGGCGCGTGCTGCAGAAGCTGCACGAGGAGGGCCTGGACGAGAGGACCATCATCGTGTTCACCAGCGACCACGGGGAGTTCTGCTTCGAGCACGGGATGTGCAAGAAAGACCTGGTGCTGCTGAACTCGCTGCTGCATGTGCCGCTGCTGGTCTGCTGGCCCGGCGAGCTGGAACCGGGCGAGGTGGGGGACACGCTGATGGAGGAGGTGGACGTGATGCCCACGCTGCTGGAAGTGATGGGGATCGAGACGCCCTTCGGCGTGCAGGGGCGGTCCATCATGCCCCACGTCCGCGGCGAGGCGGAGGGACACAAGGACGCCGTGCACGCGGAGATATGCCCGCCGTGGCTGTTCAACCCGTTCCCGGACTACGAGTCCTTCGAGGAATACTGGCACGAGAACTTCGACGGCCCGGTCAGCTTCAACGTGCCCGGCGACTTCACGAAGAGCGTGCGGACGCGCGACTACCGCTACGTCTGGTATCACAACGGCGAGGAGGAGCTTTACGACCAGCGGTCCGACCCGCACGAGCTGCACAACGTGGCGGACGATCCGGAATACAGGGAAATCCTTCAGGCGATGAGATGGAAGCTGGGCGAGTGGCACATGCAGACCGAGGACCCGCTGGCCCCGCTGACGACGCGGCAGCTCCAGTCGGAATACGACGACTGGGTCAGCGGCCGCGTGAGCCCCGGCAGCCTGTATGGCCCCTACTGGGTGGACTACCGGGACAAGAGCCCCGAGGACTTCCGGTGAGAGGCCGGCGGCGGGAACGCTTCGAGATGAAAAGGGTAACGCGTGACCACACTGTGCCTCCCGAGAGGCGGCATGAGACGCGCGAGCCCGTGGCGGAGGTAGCTCTCGGCGAGGAGTTCGTGGTGGAAACCGTCAACTTCCGCACGCCGGTCATCCGGGCGCCGGTGGATGCGAACCCCGAGACCTACCGGGAGCGGGAGGAGACCGGGCCGGTCTTCGTCCGGGGCATCGAGCCCGGCGACGTTCTGGCCATTGACATCCTCGACATCCGGCCCGAAGGTCATGCGAGCGGCGGATGGTGGGACGCCCCGGAGGTCAACTCCTTCCTCGAAATCCGCGACGGTCGGGTGCACTTCCCCGGCGGGCTCTCCGTGCTGCTACACATGATGATCGGCGATATCCGGGCCCAGCCCGCCGAGGACGTGGCAAACCCGTGGGACAACGGCGGTAACATGGATTTCAAAGACATCAGCGCGGGCAACACGCGGCTGCTGCGGGCGGAACTGCCCGGCAGGTTGCTGGTGCTGGGCGACCTGCACGCCGTGCAGGGGGACGGCGAGGTTCTGGGCCTGGGCGCCGAGTGCGCGGCCTGTTGGCACCGGTGCCGCGGTGCCAAGCCGCCGTTCCCCGAAAAAGCGCTTGCATACCATATAATATCGTGTTACAATATAATGTACCAACTAAGAGGGTGACACATGACGGATGGCGGCGGCAACGAGGCGCGTGACTTCCGGCGAAATGGAAGGGCCTCAGGGAAAAGTTGGGGCTTTCGGCTCGGAAGGAGAAACAGAGACAAGGACCAGAGGTCCGTAACCCAGGGGGGAGTTGTCGCCAACAAGGTACAGGGACCTGGGCGAACACGCAACTATTACTGGCCGGGGAGAGATGGAGAGGATACATGTTGAGAAAAGCGACGGTCTGCGTCATGTTGTCGGCGGCCCTTTTGGCGGCGGTTGCCTATGCGGGGCCCGGAAAGGGGAAAGGCAAGAAGGAAGGCAACGGGGAAAAGATCAACGAGGTCATCCCATTCACCCGGACGCTGTACGTGGAATGCATTGACGACTGGGTCGAGTTAGACGGCTACGTGCATCACGTGGCATCGAGCAGGCGGGACGGAGACGGCAAGATCCACGTTCATGACCACTGGAACCTCAGGGGTGTACGTGGGGAAGGAATCAGCACCGGGATCAAATACAAGGGCGTCGGCGCAACCAACTACACTTTCATCGGCCGTGAACCGTATCCCTATACCCGAACTCTCGTGAATAACTTCGGGCTCATTGCGCCCGGACCGGGCAATGATTTCCACATACACGTGGTCGTGCATACGACGATCAACGCGAAGGGTGAGGTCACGGCCCAGATAGACAAGGAACGCACTACCTGCGGCGAGGGTGGCTAAGCCCCCGGCCAGCAGTTCCTTCGCCGCGGGAATAAAAGGGCGCCGCTTCCCTGGCGGCGCCCTTCTCTCAACTCCCACGGCCGACATCGGTTCTGTCGTTCACCCGTGACGCTTCTTCACGAACGCCAGCCCGGCCAGGCCCGCCAGCAGCAGGCCCAGCGTAGCCGGTTCGGGTGCGTAGGCGGCGTCGGCATCATGCGAGAAGGGAGCAAACCAGTATTTGCTTGGCCAGTCCGCTGCGCCATAAACGTCAACGTGCAATAACACTTCGGTGTGGTACGGCGAGTATTCTATCGCGTAGTATTGTATGTCGCCGGTCTTGGTCTCACCCGGATCGGCCGGGTCGAATTCCTCACCGAAGTCGTACACGTCTTCTCCCGCAGATCCTACCTGCAAATCGGGAAGCGGTACCTGCCAGAAGGGACAGGGAAAAACGCCGTGAGGTGGAAAGACCCCGGGACCCGGATAGTCCAGCGAGCCCTCGTGCCAGTAACTATCACCGGGCGCGAGGCTCACGCTCAGCCCGGTGTGGTTAGCGGGATTATTGTCTGTCGACAAAGAACCGTTCCCTTCAACGCCCTGTATCGTGACCCATTCGATCAGGTCGGCGTTGGCATAGGTCTTCCCGTTGTACAACGGGGGAAGCGAGATGATCAGATTCAGCTCCGTGATCTCGTTGGCAAACGGGTTTTGTCGGGTCCCAACAACTTGGAGCGTGTACGGATTGTCGTAAGTCAGCCACGACTCGTTGACGTAGTGCGAATTCTCAGCGTACAGTTGGAGTACGGGGAAGGCCGCAACAGGCTCCGCACCGAGGCAGAACGCGGCGCCGAAGAACACCAGGTAGAACCAAACGCGAACTCTCTTCACGGAATTCTCCCCTCTATCACTGCTGGGATACGGCTGACTTCTACCCCAGCACACTACGGGCACACCATCTCTTCTTATCATGATGGCAAAAACTGCGCCAAAACCCAATAGTTCTGGTCGGAATACCTAAGGCATTGTTCTGTATACTTTTGCGCTGGCATTGATCTGTGCCTGGCGGTGGGGGTGGTGCCCGATGCGAACGAGGTGTTGATCTTTCGCAACACGATTTGTTGCGAAATCTGAACTCTCCCGGAGCATGGCAAGCCACCTCGTCGCCTTTCCCCCGCACCGTCTGGGCCTCGGATTCTGAGTGGTCTGCCGGCCACGCACGACAGGCCGCTACTCCCTGGCGGCCAGGTAGCCCCAGACGTAGGCGTTGCGCGCCATGGGTTGATGCACGGTGTATTCGCAGACGCTCGGATACCAGTGTGGTGGCTGGTTGCTGACGCGGGCGTCCACATGCAAGGGATTGCTATCTGGTGGGCGTCCGCACCGTTGTAGTTGCGGTTGTAAAGATCCTCGATGGCATCTTCCACCGCTTTGGAGAGGGCCGTCACGCCTCGGAAGAAGGTCTCGCCCGAGGCACTCTCCACAGCGTGGAATTCCAGACCCTCCGGGTAGTCCAGCCCGCAGCCGGAGCGCGTCCAGCAGGAGAGAAATGCAACCTTAGCGGGGTCGTCCGGCCGGAACCCCAGGTGGCTGACGTGCACCGCCTCGCTGCGCAGTCGTCCCGGATCGAAGGTGAATTCCTGAAAGCCCAGAGGCAGATGCTCAAAGTCCAACCGGTATGTGCATCCCTCCCGCGGGGGGCGCGGCAGCACCAGGTAAATGGTGTGGCGGACGGGCGCGGCATAGGCCCACTGCCCCACCCGCGCCAGGTCCGTCGGCTTGCTCTTGCGATGAACCCGCACGGGCGCGGTCGGCTCCCGATAGTCCGAATCGCCCTCGGAACTCAGGCGGTAGTCGTCCACCTCATCGGTGCGGGCGGGGTCGAAGTCGCTCTCGTGGAACCGGTCCAGGGTGTAGAGACTGCTCTGGTTTTCACTGGCCCGCACGCCGATGACGCGGCCGTCCCGCACCAGCCAGCGGTGGTGCTCCGGGTCCCGGACGGCGTCGCCGGGCCGTCACTCGTAGGGCACCTGCCGCCCGCGCTCCACCCCGCCGCCCACGAAGGTGATGCCGAGAACATCCTGCCTGACTGCGCCGACGTGAACCAGACGGGTCGCCTCCCGTGCCGCCGCCGCAGACGTAAGCAACAGAGACAGGCAGACAGCCACAACACACCGTCCGGCCAACATTGGCCTCACCTCCTCCCAGAGTGGCCGGCCCCGGTCAGGCTATCTCGGCCGCCGGCGTGGTGTCTCGCTCTCCGATCTCTTTCAGCAGCGTCGGCCCGTCCTCCAGCAGGGGATCGTCCCAGCCCCAGCGGTCCTTCATGCGCGCCAGCCACTCGTCCAGGCGCCGCTCCAGCTCAGCGGCCACCTCGGCCTCAGCGTTGGCCAGGTTAACCTGCTCGTGGGGGTCCTTCTGCAGGTTATAAAGCTCTCGGAGCGGGGACGCGTGGAAGTTGTGCTTGTAGGAATCGGAGGCGGCACGGATGAACTTCCAGTCACAGGTCCGCACGCCGCGCTTCACCTGCCACGTGCCCTCGGCCAGGTAGAGGTTCTCATGGGGAGCCGAAGCGCCATCGGGGGGCGCAAGGAGATCCGCCCCTTCCATGTCGGACGGGACATCGAGACCCGCGGCGTTCAGCAGCGTGACGGGCAGGTCCGTCATCTGCACCATGTGCTCCACGCGGGACCCGGCGTTTCGGGCGCCCGGCAGTTTCACGATCAAAGGCACGTGGATGTTGGCCTCGTAGAGCCCGTGGTGGTCGAAGTAGCCCACGTGGTCGGTGAGCACCTCGCCGTGGTCCGAGAAGACGACGATCAGGGCGTCGTCGTAGAGAGCGCGCTCCTTGAGCGCGGCGACGAACGCTCCCAGGTGCTCGCTGTTGTAGGCGATCTCGGCGTCGTACTGCGCGGTCACGTAATCGGCGTCGGTTACGTCGTCGTCAATCCATCCCGTGCCCGGGCCGCCGAATGCGCGGACGGCCTTCATGGAATCGTGCCGCGGGTCGGTGGGGTCGCCGTCGTAGAACATGCCGTCGTGGGGCGGCGGCGGCAGGTAAGGCGTGTGCGGGTCCCAGTAGTGCAGAAACATCAGGAACGGGTCGTCCGCCGGCAGACGGTCCAGTAGATCTTCGGCCGCGGCGGTCACGAATTCCCCGGTGCGTTTGACGCCTTCCTCGTCCTCGCGCCCCATGCCGGGCCAGGAGTAGTCCTGCCAGCCGCGCCCGAAGAAGTCGGCGTGGCCCCGCAGGTTGTCCACCGCGCAGGTGAAGTAGCCGGCGTCCCGGAATACCTCCGGCAGCCAGGGCGCACCTTCGGCCACGGACCGGGGAGGGATAACGCCCGCGATGCGGTGGGCGTAGTCCGGCAGACCCGTGAACAGCGACGCGAAAGAGGGGTCCGTGGGGATGGCCGGCGCGATGAAGTCCTCGTAGAGGATGCCCTCCCCGGCCAGCGCGGCGAGTGTGGGGCTGGTTTGGCGCGTGTAGCCGTAGCACGCCAGATGGTCGGCCCGCAACGTGTCTATGGCGATCAGGATGACGTTCACGACGGCTTCCTCCTTCGGATGGACGGATTACCTTCTTCCGCGTTTTCTAAGCCATACCTCTTCGCGCGTCAATGCGCTCCGTCGCGATTCCCGGAAAAACTTGCTATGCTGCAGATAGACTCGTGCCGTTACGCAATGGAGCGATACGACCATGGGAAGGCACCTGGTGTTGGTCGGGGGCGGCCACGCGCATATCCCGGTTCTGCTGCGCCTTGACGGATACGTGCGGCGCGGGCACCGCGTGACCCTTATCAGCCCCGCTGAACGCCACTTCTACTCCGGGATGGGTCCGGGAATGCTGGGCGGAATCTACGGCCCGGAGCAGGTGCGGCTGCCTGTGGCAGACCTGACGCGGAAAGGCGGGGGCCGTTTCCAAAAAAGCCGCGTGATCCTGGTCGAGCCTGACCGGCACAGACTCCTGCTGGATTCCGGCAAGACGGTCGGCTACGACGTGGTCTCGTTCAATACGGGAAGCAGTGTGCCGATGAGCGAACTTGCCCGCCAGCGATGCGAGAGCGTCTTTGGAGTCAAACCCATCTCCCATTTGCTGCGGGCCCGGGACTTCATCCGGGAGCAGCCAGGGGGCAGCGGTCGCAGGCTGCACATCGTGGTGGTCGGAGGCGGTCCGGCAGGGGTCGAGATCGCGGGAAACGCGTGGCAGCTGGTCACTGAAACAGGCCGGGAGCCCGCGATCACGCTGGTGGCGGCTCGTACCGTGCTCCCGGACATGCCGGGACGCTGTCGGCAGTGCGCCCTCGACTCGCTGGAGCGCCGGGGAATCCGCGTGCAGGAAAATGTCCGAGCCCGACGCGTGGAGAACGGCCGTGTCCGACTGGAGGAGGGCGTGCGTCTGCGCACGGACGTGACGTTCGTCGCCACCGGAGTCGAGCCTTCCACGCTGTACCGGGATTCGGGTCTGCCGGTCGGTCCCTGCGGGGGCCTGCTGGTTAACGACGACCTGCAGTGCGTCGCACAGCCGGAGATATTCGGAGGCGGCGACTGCATTGAGGTGGAGGGACGCTCGCTGGCGCGGGTCGGCGTGCATGCCGTCCGGGAAGGAGAGGTCCTCAGCCGCAACCTGCTTGCCGCGCTGGAGGGCCGGGCCCTGGACGGCTTCACACCCAAGAAGTCCTATCTGCTGGTCCTCAACATGGGCGACGGCACGGGCATCGCGCGGAAGGGAGGCTTCGTGCACTACGGACCTCTCGCCTTCAAACTCAAGGACTACATAGACCGTCGGTTCGTCCGGAGCGCTCACGTGACGGAACATCAGGGCGGCGATATACTACCAACAGGGTGAGACCCACAAACCCGAGCGGGGGAGGTCAACCATGCGTTCGTTTGGGACGAGTCTGATCGTTCTGGTGCTGCTGTTTTCGGTGGGCATTTCGACCACGCGCTGCGCGGAAACGGGGGAGCCCAGGGAAATCCCGGAGGAGATCGAGCAGGTCAAAGAGGCCGTGGCGAAGGCGAACAACGGTTTTGGGCTCGACCTCTACGGGAAGCTCAGCAAGAAGGAGGGAAACCTCTTCTTCTCGCCCCACGGCATATCCACCGCCCTGGCCATGACCTGGGCCGGTGCGCGAGGGGAGACCGCCGAGCAGATGCGGCCGATGCTGCGCCTGCCCGAACGCGGCGAGGCCGTAGACACGGCCTACAGCCACCTGCTGGACGAGTTAAACGAGGCTACCAACGCCGAGGGCTGCCGGCTGGAGGTGGCCAACGCCCTGTGGGGCCAGGAGGGCTACGATTTCCTGCAAAGCTACCTGCGGGTGGTCGAGACGAACTACGACGCGGGGCTGGAGCAGGTGGATTTCCGAAATGCCACCGAAGAGGCCCGCAACCGGATCAACCGCTGGGTCGAGAAGAAGACGAACGGCAAGATCGAAGACCTGATCCCGCGCGGTGCCCTGAACGCCCTCACCCGCCTGGTGCTGACCAACGCCATCTACTTCAAGGGCCTGTGGGACATGCCCTTCAAACCCGAGCAAACCGAGGACCGTGATTTCTGGGTCTCCGCGGACGAGACGAAGTCCGTGCCCACGATGCACAACAAGAAGCGCTTCGGCTACGCCGAGACGGAAAGCTGCCAGCTTCTGGAGCTTCCCTACGAGGGAGATGAGCTGAGCATGATCGTGGCCCTGCCCCGGGAGCGCGACGGGCTGGACCATCTGGAGAAGGGGCTGACGCAGGAGAAGCTGCACGAGTGGTTCGACGGGCTGCGGAGGCGGGAGGTGGACGTCTACCTGCCGCGGTTCAAGTTCACCTCCGAGTTCGGACTACGGTCCATGCTGGAGTCGCTGGGCATGAAGGACGCCTTCCTGCCGGATGAAGCCGACTTCTCCGGGATGAACGGCAAGCGCGACCTGTTCGTCACGGCCGTGCTGCACAAGGCATACGTGGACGTGAACGAGGAAGGCACGGAAGCGGCCGCCGCCACGGGCGTGATTGTGGGGACAACGTCTGTTCCGCTTCAGCCGGCGGTATTCCGGGCTGACCACCCGTTCCTGTTCTTCATTCGCCACCGGCCGACCGGCACGGTCCTGTTCATGGGCCGCGTGGCCGACCCGGCCGGGTCATAACCAGCGCTTCCGGCGGAAGTAGACGACCATCACCACGGCGATGACGATCATTACCCCCCACACCGCGGGGTAGGCCCAGGGCCAGTCCAGCTCCGGCATGTGCCGGAAGTTCATCCCGTAGACGCCGGCGATGAAGGTGAGGGGGATGAAGATGGTGGCGATGATCGTCAGAACCTTCATCACCTCGTTCATGCGGTTGCTGATGCTGGTCAGATAGATGTCCAGAAGCCCCGAGAGCACGTCCCGGAAGGACTCGATGGTGTCTATCACCTGGATGGTGTGGTCGTAGACGTCGCGCAGGTAGAGGTGCGTGGCGTCGGAGACCAGCGGCGGCTCCTCGCGCAGCAGGCCGTTGATGACCTCGCGGAGCGGCCACAGGGATTTTCGGAGCATGATGGCCTCCCGCTTGGCCGCGTGGATCTCGCGCGACGACGCGGGCTCCGGATGGGCGATGACGCGGTCCTCCAGCCTCTCCAGCTTCTCGCCGAATGCCTCGCAGATGACGAAATAGCTGTCCACAACGGCGTCAATCAGGCTGTAAACCAGGTAATCGCTGCCCACAGTCCGCACCCGGCCCTTGCCCCCCCGGATGCGCTCGCGGACGGATTCGAACACGTCCCCCGGCCGTTCCTGGAAGCTGAGCACGTATCCCGGCCCCATGACCAGGCTCACCTGCTCCGCCTCGATCTCGTCCCGGTCGGCGTCGTGCGACAGCATCTTGAGGACCACGTAGAGGTAGTCCTGATAGTCCTCGATCTTCGGGCGCTGCCCGGTGTTCAGGATATCCTCGAGGATAAGGGGGTGCAGGTCGAACTGCGCGCCGATGTTCTCGATGATGTCCGCGCGGTGCAGCCCGTCCACATTGACCCAGGTGACGCCGCCCTTCTGCCGGAAGTCGGCGGCCTGGTCGGCGTCCTCCAGCGTCTGCTCCTCCACCGACGCCTCGTCGTAGCGGATGACCGTCACGCGGACCTGCTCGATCCTTCGGGCGCCGACGTGCACGGGCGTTCCGGGCGGAAGGCCGGCCTTGTCCGGTGCTCTGAACAGTCTGGCCATGATGTGTTCCTCCTCTATGGGCCCGTCGGCACGGCCCCGCAGCTCCGGACCACGAGCATGAGCGCCAACAGGGCGAAAAGAAGCAGTATCCAGAGGGTCATCGCGGCGCGCGATGCCTTCTTCGCCCTGTCCTCCTCCCACCAGGTGCGCGGGCGTATGCCCTGGATCAGGAAGGTTGCCATGCCGGCCAGGTTGATGCAGACCAGGTTGGACGTGAAAAGCAGCAGCGCCCCCAGCGCCACGCTCCACTGAGCCGATCCCACCGCCAGGCCCAGTGCCGCCAGCGGCGGCAGCAAGGCCACCGCCACCATCACACCCACCAGGGCCGTGGGTATGCCGGTGGTGAACGCCAACGCACCGGCGCTGCCCGCCGCCAGCGCCAGCACAACGTCCGTGGGCGCCACGCGGGCCCGCGCCAGAAACTCCTCCGCCGGTGACCCGAACGGCAAAATGACCCCCATGAACACCGCGAGCCCGAACGCCAGCCCGATGCCGGCCAGGTTGCTGGTGAAAGCGCGCCTGCCCATCTTGCCGTCGCCCAGCGTGGCGGCCAGGGCCAGGGCAATGTTGGGGCCCAGCAGCGGCGCGATGACCATGGCCCCCACGATTACGGCCACGTCCCCGCGCCACAGCCCCAGCGCAGCCACAATGGTGGCCAGCCCGATAAGGGCCAGAAAGACACGGGTCAGCTCGCACGCAGCGGAGACGTCGGAGTAGAGCTCCTGCCGACTGATGCGGGTGGGCAGGGATCTGGAGGCGCTTTCACTCGGCGCCCGCTCTTCCGATTCCTCCGGCGGCTCCGGCCGAGGCACCACGGCCTCCAGGCGGGTCAGCAGGACGCGGAACCCGTCCATGCCCCCGAATCGGTTCTCCAGCTCGTCCAACACCCCCTCGGCCTGCTGAGCCTCCAGCACTATCTTGAGCAGGACCCGCTCGTCCGCCATCTCATCCTGCCACAGCTCCAGCGGCTCATACTCCCGGGCCACCTCCTCGACCTCATCCGCCCGGTCCTCCGGGCAGGCCATCTCGATCAATCGGAGCTGCACGGACGCACCCTCCCTCTCAGCCGCAGTTACGCCGCCAGTTTACGCACCGGAGCGGGACTTGCGCAAGTGTGGCGGGGGCGGGCCGGCGGGTGTAATCGCTTGACACCGGGCGGCCGGGCACGCAGACTGTTGCCGGGCCGGCGAACAACGCCGGGACTTCTTTCAGCACGGGAGAGTGGTGATGCAGGGAGGTATGGCTATGAACGGTGGCACGATGTTGGGCGGGGCGGTGTTTTTCCTGGTGTGGCTTATGTTCATGGTAGGCGGAATCGCGGGGTACATCATCCTGCTGGTGGCGGTTTGGAAGCTCATGCGGGCGCACGAATCCCTGGCGGACACGGCACAAGAGGCCCTGGCCCTGCTTCGAGACCGCGAACAGTCACCGCCCCGCTGACGGTCACTCCATCGGGGGCGCCGGCTGGGCCGCGGGCGGCCCCTGCATCTGCATCGCCATCTGCATGAAAGGCGCCACGATGGAGCTCAGGGTTTGCAAGGGCATGCGCGCGCGCTGCTCCAGCAGACCGCTCTCTTCCAGAACGGCGTCGAAAGTACACGGCGGCGCATCCTGGAACCGGAGTTGCTGCAGCAGCGGCGCCATCTGTGCCATCGGGCCGAAGCCCTGCAGAAAGGTTATGATCCAGCGGACCATGTCAACGGTCTTGACATAGCCTCCGGCAACCGAGTTCACCGGCAGCGATCCCACGATTTCCGCGAAGTTGCCCGACGCGTCTCCCACGGCGGTTCCGCGGTCAATGATGCTCTTCAGGTGCTCCAGCGCGTCCGCGCCGAACGTAACGGTGTAGTAGTCGCCCACTACAGCCATGTAAATCTCCATCGGCCCGCCAAACAGACTGTCCATCATGGCCTGGGCCGCCTGTGCCGCCTGTGGGTCCATGCCCTGCGCCGAGGGGTCCATCTCGTAGGTGAAAACCCACCGGGCTATGTCAACACCCTTGTAGGTTTCGGCCACGGCGCTTCCCTCGAACTCCTGCTTGAATCCGGGCGTGGTGCCCAGCTTGGCGAAGTCGGGCGGAGTGTCCGTGAACTCCCTGATCTGTCTGCGCGCCTCCTGGGGGTCCTTTATCTCCGCGAACTCGGTGAGCATCATCTGCCCGTTGGGCGTGAACGAGACGGAGGCGGAGACCTCGCCGGCGATTATCCCGACCCATTCCTGCATCATCTGCTTGATCCGGTCGGTAAGCTCGGCCCCCCCTTCCTGCTCACCCACCATTTTCTCGATGGCTTGGCCGTACCACTCCATCATCGGCCCCCAGTCTCCGTTTTTAAACACCATGGCCATGTCCGCGTCACCGGACAAAAGCCTCTGCGCCGTGGGCCGGCCGGAGGGCACGGAGTCGAAGTACTGCGCGATGCCGCTGCCCTCCACGGGCAGCAGCCCGGAGAACAGCAGCACGTCCTGCTCCGCCAGTGTGAGCCGGAAGGAGAGCATCTCTATCTGGTTTGCAAAGTTCTGATACATGTCCACTGCGAATTCCTGCGCGCGCAGTTGCTCCGGTGAAAGGGGCATCTGAGACATCTTGGAGCGCCAGAGAGCGAACGGATTCTGGCCGACGTCCTTCAGACCGTCCAGCAGCTTCTTCAAGCGCACGACCGCCCCCGCCTGTTCGGCAAACACCCGTTCTCCGTGGAGGTTACCTGCCTCCAGCATGTCCAGCACGGCGCGCACGGTGTCGAAGTCCCTTCCCAGCGCCGCCTTTTTGCCGGCAACGCCTATGCAGAGGGGCTTCGTCCCCGCCCCCGCGCCGCCGGGGCCGAACATACCGGCCTGCTCCTGAAAGACGTGCACGTTCTCGCGGACCTCAGTCTCCTGCAGCGCCGGATAAAGGCTCTGCCAGTAGGCATCCACGTCCTTCAGACTGAACAGGGTGACGGGTCGGACGTGCAGCGGCGGCTCCAGCACCACCCACTGCACGGGAGAGGACAGGTCCACGCTCTGAGGATTGGTGGTCTTCAGCACGCTCATGGCCATCAACTGGGCGACCGGAGGCACGTTGGCGAACGATGGGTGAATCCTGGGAGCCGTGGTCTGCAGGGTATTGGCGAACTCGGTGAGGTTGGCAATCTCTGCCACGGCCACAACGGGATCCGGCATCTCCGCGTCCGAGGGCGTCTGCGCCCCGGCGACTGCGCAGAAAACCATCACAGCGACCACGCACACGACGGCTATCTTCTTCATGTTCCGCTCCGGTTACAGGCGATACCTGAAAAGAACGAGACCCCCAACACACACAAAGGTAGCGGTTTGGCCGGGCGGTGTCAAACGGCGGGCACTTTGTTTTGGGGCCATTATCCTCTTATAATACCGGAGCATTCCGAGGAGCGTATGGATGGCGAGAGTGCCCGGCAAATTCGGCAAGTGCGTGCTCAAGAAACAACTGGGCAAGGGGGCGACTGCGCTCGTATTCCTGGCGGAGCACGAGGGCCTCGGCATCCAGGTGGCCGTCAAAGTGTTGCGCAAGCAGCTTTCCAAGACGCGCCCGGAGTACGCGCAACGCTTCCTGAGGGAGGCCCGCACTGCGGCCCGCCTGGAGCATCCTAACATCGTGCGGGTCATTGACTGCGGCGTGCGGTCCGGCTACCACTACATGGTGATGGACTACGTGGACGGGAAGGACTGCATGGAGATGCTGCGGGAGCAGCCGGAGGGCCTGCCGTGGCGGAAAGTGGTGGAAGTGGCCCGCCAGGCGGCCGACGGCCTTTCCTATGCGGCTAAGAACGGGATCATCCACCGTGACGTGAAGCCCAGCAACCTGATGATTGACAGCAGCGGCCGCGTGCGCGTGACGGACCTGGGCCTGGCGAAGCTTACCGTGGAGGGCGTCGCCGCACTGACCCAGGAGCTGCACACCGTGGGCACGCCCAATTACATGAGCCCGGAGCAGATCCGCAAGCCCTCCGACATTGATGTCCGCGCGGACATCTACTCCCTGGGCGCCACGTCCTATCACCTGGTCACCGCCCGCCCGCCGTTCGTGGGCGACAACCCGATGGAGGTGGTCAGCAAACACCTGACCGAGCCGCTCACCCCCCCTTACAAGGTCAAACGCGGGCTGCCGGCCGACCTGTCCAAGGTCACCTGCAAGATGATGGCCAAGAACCCGGACCGGCGCTATCAGGACTACGAGCAGCTCATGCTCGATCTGGACAACCTGCTGATTGATAAGGACGTCAGCGCGCAGGACTTCGAGGAAACTTACCACACCACGGAAGAGGACGAGAAACTCGTGGAGATGTTCGAACGCCTGGCGTCCGGCGAAAAGGTCGAGATCGAAGACGCCGACGAGACGACCGACGCCGTCCGGCCTGAACAGATTCCGGAGACCGACGGCTCCCCGGGCGTCGCGCCCTTCGAAGAGGCCGATTTCACCTCCTACGAAAGTGACTCCCCGGAGGGGGACAGCACGGTGCTGGCGCGCCGGGGCCAGCCCGGGATGAACGTCTGGCTGCTGGTGGTGCTGGCCGGCCTGGCCGCCGCTGCGCTGGTGGGCATAGCACTGGCCCTGGCTCTGTGAGACGCCCTCTCGCGCGGTTCTTCGCCTATAGCCTTTTTTCTTGAGGACTGCCTCTGCTCCATGAACGCCCGCGAACGCTACATCGAAACACTGACCTTCGGCACGCCGGACCGCGTGCCCTTCCATCCCGGAGGGCCGCGGGAATCCACCCGAGCCCGATGGCGCACCGAGGGGCTGCCCGAAGACCGGCACTGGTTCGAGGTCGTGCGGGAGGAGATTGGCCTGCCCCAGGAGCAGACCGGGCCCCGCGTAAACCACGGCGTGGACTTCCGCATGATGCCCTGCTTCGAGGAGAAGGTCCTGGAGCACCGCGACGGCCATTACGTGGTGCAGGATTGGAAGGGCAACGTCTGCGAGATCTCCGATGAGTTCGACACCCGCTACCTGCGCAACGCCATTGATTTCGTGACGCGCCGCTGGATCAAGCTGCCCGTGGAGAACCGCGAGGACTGGCAGGACATGAAGCGACGCTACGATCCCGACGAACCGGGGCGCCACCCTGACGATCTGCAGGACCGGCTCCGGAAACTCCGCGAACGCGACTACCTGTGCGCCCTCCGCTTCCCGGGGCCCTTCTGGCAGATCCGCGAGTGGGTGGGTTTCGAGCGACTGTGTATGATGTTCATTGACGATCCCGATTTTCTGCGCGAGATGGCGGAGTTCTGGACCGACTTCGTCTCGCGCACCATGGCCCCGGTGCTCGACGCCGGCGTGGTGGACCTCCTGTTAATCAGCGAGGACATGGCCTACAAGGAGAAGCCCATGGTCTCGCCCGAGATGGCGCGGGAATTCCTGCAGCCCACATACGTGCGCTGGGTGCGGGAAGCGCGCGAGGCAGGGGTGCCCGTGATTGACATGGACTCCGACGGGAAGATCGAGGAGCTGATACCGGTCTGGATCGAGGCCGGCATCAACGTCTGCGACCCCCTGGAGGTGGCCGCCGGGAACGACATCGTGGCCTACCGGCAGGAGTTCGGCCGGGACATGGCCTACCGCATGGGCGTGGACAAGCGGGCGATCGCCAAGGGCGGACGGGTAATCGAACAGGAGCTGGATCGGGTGGCGCCGGTCGTCCGGGACGGCGGCTACATCCCGAGCTGCGACCACGGAGTGCCCCCGGACATCTCCTGGCCGGACTTCCTGCACTACAGCCGCCTGCTGGCGGAACTGACCGGCTGGCTCTGAACCGCCCCGCTACTCCTCCCCCTGCGCATCTTCGTCGGAGATGCCGCGCCGGCGGCGGATGGCGTCCAGACGTTCCTTCAGGCTTTTTTCGTGCCCCTGCTTGGTGGGGCGGTAGTAGATACGCGTGGTGGGGATGTAGTCCTGGTCCACCCAGTGACCCTCGTGGGAGTGGGCGTATTTATAGCCTTCGCCCCGACCCAGCTCCTCCGCGCCCGGGTAGCTGGCGTCTTTCAGGTGATCCGGCACGGGCAGCGTGCGCCCCTCCCTGACGTCCTCCTCCGCGGCGGCGATGGCGGCGTAGGACGCGTTGCTTTTGGGCGCGCAGGCAATGTAGGTGACGGCCTGGGCCAGGGGTATCTTGGCCTCCGGCATGCCCACGAACTCCACGGCCTGCTGCGCGGCGGTGGCCAGCACCAGGGCGTTGGGCGCGGCGTTGCCCACGTCTTCGGCAGCGCAGAGGACGATGCGGCGGGCGACGAACCGCGGGTCCTCCCCGCCCTCCAGCATTTTGGCCATCCAGTAGAGCGCGGCGTCGGGGTCGCTGCCGCGCATGCTCTTGATGAACGCGCTGGCGGTGTCGTAGTGCTCGTCCTCGTCGCGGTCATATACCAGGGCCTTGCGCTGGATGGAGTCCTCGGCCAGCGCCAGGTCGAAGCGGATGCGGCCGTCTTCACCCGGCTCCGCGCTCAACACGCCCACCTCCAGGGCGTTCAGCGCGCGTCGGGCGTCGCCGTCACACATCTGCGCCAGGTGCTTCAGCGCCTCCCGGTCGGTGTCCACGGGGTAGTCCCCCAGGCCCCGCTCCTCGTCCCCCAGCGCCCTGTTCAGGATGGTCACTATCTGCTCCACCTCCAGGGCCTTGAACTGGAATATCTGCGAGCGGGAGAGCAGAGGGGAGTTGATGGAGTGAAAGGGGTTGTGGGTGGTGGCCCCGATCAGAACCACCGTGCCGTCCTCTACGTGGGGCAGCAGCACGTCCTGCTGGGCCCGGTTGAAGCGGTGCAGCTCATCTATGAACAGAACCGTGCGCCGCTCGGAACGGCGTCTGCGGTCGGCGGCACGGTCGGCCACGTCGCGCAGCTCGCCGACGTTGGAGGTGGTGGCGTTGATGGGCGTGAAATGGGCCTCCGTCTGCCGCGCGATGACGTGAGCCAGGGTGGTTTTCCCCGTGCCGGGCGGCCCGTAGAAGATGAGGGAGGCCAGGCGGTCCGCCTTGATCATGCGCCACAGCAGGCGCCCGGGGCCCAGGAAGTGCTGCTGCCCCACGAACTGCTCCAGGCTGCGCGGCCGCATCCTGATCGCCAGCGGCGCGTCCTCCGGCGGTTCGAGCGCGTCCACGCCCTGTTCCTCTTCAAAGAGGGACATCGTCTGGGTCACCGCAACGGTCTAAGTGTTTCTGCCACAATAACATGGACGGATCCCCCATGAGCGTAACTGCCCGTGCCCGGCCGGTCAAGTGGGAGGCCGCACCGTCACAGCTTTTCCGCCAGGCGCGCGGTGACGTCGGAGCCGGGGAAGAACTCCCTCATGCGCTCCAGCACCACGCGCGCCTCCTCGGGGCGGTCCTGCTCCAGCATTCGCGCGGCGGCGGCGTGCCATCGCTCGGCCAGCCGGTCGCGCGCTTTCTCTCGGATGCGGGCGGGCGCCTGGACTTCCTCGGTGGGTATCTCGTCCTCCGGCACTTCCCCGGCCAGGCCCATTGCCTGCCAGGGGCGGCCCTCCCGCAGCGCCTCCTCGGCGTCGCGCAGCAGCAGCAGATGGGGGTCCGGCGGGTCATCCGGCGGCTGGACCGGGACCGGCTCCGTGGGCCAGAGCAGAGCGGTGACCAGGAGGCCGGCCACCACGATGAAGCCGGCCAGGTACCGGGAGACGGGGGCGATGAACCGGAACCCCCCCATGCCCCCTCGTAGGTCCTCCGGTGACGGCAGATAGAACAACGAATCCGGATTGGTCTGCTCCACCAGGGACGCCCCGCTGACCAGGTGCTGATAGGCAAGCTGCAGGTCGCGCTCCAGCGTCTCGGCGTCGTAGCGGTTCTCCCTGTTCTTGGCCAGCATCTTCTTCACCACCCGCCCGAGGAAGGACGGGATGTCCTCGTCCAGCTCGTGCAGCGGCTCGGGATTCTGCTTGATGTTGGCCACCAGGTAACCCCGGCTGTTGTCGGCCTTGAAGGGTTTCTCGCCGCTGAGCAGTTCGTAGGCCATGACGCCCAGGCTGAAGATATCCGACCGGCCGTCCAGCGGCTGACGGGTGATCTGCTCCGGGGAGAGGTAGCGCGGGGTGCCGGGTATCCTGCGGCGGGTCTGCTCCTGAACGATGTCGCCCTCGTCCACAACCTTTGCTATGCCCAGGTCGGTCAGCTTAACGTGGATGGCCCCGGTGGGGTCGGTGTCCAGCAGGATGTTGCCCGGCTTGACGTCGCGGTGCACCACGCCCTGGTTGTGGAGCGCGGCCAGCGCACCGGCGGTCTGGCGCAGTATCTGCACGGCGTCGGCTATCTCCAGTTCCACGTCGCCCCGCATCAAATCCAGCAGGTTCTCCTCGACGAACTCCATGCTGTAGTAATAGTCCTCGTCCACGCAGCCGGAGTCGAAGAACTTGACCAGGTTCGGGTGCCGGGCGCTGACCAGCATCTTGACCTCCCGGTCGCGGAGTTGTCGGCTGGTCTCGGGGGCACGGTCCTTGCCCGATCGGAAAATCTTGACCGCCACCACGCGGTCGGTCTCGGCGTCCCGGGCGCGGTACACGCTGCCCATACCGCCCTTGCCGACGTGGTCCAGCAGGATAAATTTCCCGAAGGGGGTTTCTTTCATCACTCGGGGTTCTCGGTCTGCTCAGTTGCGGGCCGGTGCCGCCCTATCTGCAGGTATCGGGCGATGTTGGCGTCGGAGGCCGGCACCGGTTCGATGCCGCCGTCGGGACTGCTCATCAGTGAGGTGAGCCCGGGCCCGTGCCCCGCCTGCGTGCAGCGGCAGTGCACCACCACGCCCACGCTCACCGCGCCGGGCCGGTATGTGCGGCCATAGGTGTGGTCGGCATCCTCCACGGCCACCACGTCCCCCAGCCTCAGGTCTTCCAGGCCGTATTCCTCGATGACCCGGTCGCTGAACAACTGGATGTCGTAGTCCCCGGAGAAGGTGTGCGCGCGGCCCAGCCCGCTGCCCATCAGCGCCGCCGGTATGCGGTGCGCCACGGGCACGGCCAGCCGGCCCCCCTTGCGCTGTATGCCCATCTTTGCCGGCAGCGCGGGGTCCATGTTCATCAGGCAGACGCCGGGCGCGTCGGCCAGCTCCAGGCCCAGCCCGCACGCCCTGATCTGGACCTTGTCCCCCACCACCAGCTTTTCCAGCGTGCTGTCCGCGAAGTCCACCAGCACGTGCTCGATGCCGCCGTGCTTGCCGGTCACCACGCCTGTGTCCCCCTTTGCGTCGCCGCTGACCACGTATGCCGTGTTACCAACGCACGCCAGCGTGTTGAGGGCGGTGTTCTTGTCGGCGTCGCTGTTCTTGACGGACACGCAGGGCTCCACGTGGTCCACCTGCCACCGCAGGGCGCTGTCACCCACCTTGCAGTTGTAGGTTATGCCGCCCACGCCGGGCAGCATGGAGGGAACGCCCTCCGGGTCTATGCGCCACCGCCCCCGGCTGACGGGGGCCGAGACCTCGCCCAGCACGGATATGCAGGCCAGGCGCTCCTGGTTGGTCTTCAGGTCGTCTGCGTTGTCGGGCACGATCTGTCCTCCCTATTGCGAGTCTCGTAGCTGCGCCAGCCTGGCCACCGCCGCGGCGACCAGATCCGGGACGCCCAGACGGCCGCGGGCCTCGGCGTAGAGTTCCACGGCCGCATCGCGCCGGCCTTCCTCGATGAGTCCGGCAGCCCTGCGCTCGATGCCTTCGTAGGCCGCGTGCGCGAGTCGGACGGTGTAATGCCGTCTACGGTCGAGCAGTCGGCCGGCTTCCGGCGACAACGAGAGTTCGGCCAGCGCGCGGCACTGCGCCAGGGCGTCGGCGTATTCGCCGTCCGTCTCGTATTCGGTGATGCGGTGGAAGACCCGCTCCACGGCGCCCCAGAGGGCAGACTTTCGCCGTCGCTCGGCCCGGCGTCCCAGGGACGTCTGGGGGTAACGCCTGGCCACCTGCTGCAGTTTGCCCAGCGCCTCGCGCAGCCGTCCCTCCTCCAGGTCCTCCATCCCATCGCGGTAAAGCTGCTGGGTCTGCGGGCCCACGACGGAACCACGCTCCCGCGGCGCCGTGCGCGCCCTCTGCGCGTAACGGACGGCGAAACTCACGCCGAAGGCCACCACGACCACCACGACGGCAAGAAAGGCGGCGTTGACGGCCAGCGGAATGCTCAGCCGACGCTCTTCGGCTGCCAGTTCCTCCCGATGCAACGCGGACAGTTCCGCGACAGACTCCCGGGGCACCTCAAACCGGAAGACGGTGGTGCTCATGCGGATCAGGTCGCCGGGGCGCAGCACCACCTTGTCCTCCACGGGCTCCCCGTTGATCACGGTGCCCTTGCGGCTGTTCAGGTCGCTGATGATCCAGCGGCCGTTCACGCACGCCACCTCGCAATGGAACCGGCTGATGGTGGGTGTGGGCACCTGGATGGAGTTGCGGGACGAGCGGCCAATGGTGGTCACCCGCGTGTCGGAAAGGTCATAGTGCTCCCCGGGCTGGGGTCCCTGCACCATGACCAGGCTGGGGTGTCCCTCGGCCAAGTCGCCTCTCCAGTGTTCAGGCAAGTGGGACGGCGGCGGTTTCTTGACAGGACCGGCACCACGGGGGCGGGACGCCGAAGCCCACTACTTGGGGATGGCCTTTCCGCTGAAGTCCACTCTCTGGAACTGCCAGCCGTCAATCTGGTGGACGAAGGTGAACTCCACGTGCAGAAGGTCCGGCTCCGGCCCGGTGCCCCAGGCATAGGGCACATCGTAGGCGGCCGCCATCGCTCCGGGGCCCAGGTACACCAGGTCCATATCCTCGATCGGATCGGGCCATCCGGTAAAGTCGAGCCGCCGCACAATCTGCAGGTCCTGGTGGAGGGGCACGGCCTCCTTGCCCGAGAACAGCCCCAGGAGGCCCTTCTTCTTCTGCAGCCGATACCGTCCGCTGCCCGTCTTGGGCAGTTCGCCCCAGATGTACCAGACGTGGCCTTCCCTCAGGTTCTGCATCAGGGGCAGCACCTTCTCCCGCAGGCCGGCCGTCATCTCCGGCGGCGGCTGAACGGTGTCGCCCGGCTCGGGCTGCTGCAACTCGAAGTCACTTATCCACCACGTCTGCTGCTTTCGGACGAGGTGGACGGTGTCCGTCAGCCGCCTGCCCATGTCGTTCACCCCCAGGACCTTGACCTCGACGCGCCCCTCCGCCAGCCCGCGCTCGTCCACCCTTCCCAGCGGCGGTTCCTGCAGGGAATAGCCGGAGTAGAGCGGCAGCCAGCTCGCCTGGGCCAGCCGCGTGGCCAGGGCCACCACGCGCTCGGAGGGGGGATTGGGCAGCAGCACCTGCCGGAGACCGGCGGGGGTCTTGTTCCGCAGGGCGGCGGCAAACGTTTCCAGGGCCTCTGTCACCTGGCGGCGGTCCTGCTCCAGCAACCCGGGGTCGCGTCGCACGGGCGTCTGGCAGCCCGTCGCCATCAGGGCCAGCAGCATCATAGCGGTAAGGGTCTGGGCGGCTCTCAGTTTCTGTGCCTCCTTTTTGCTCTCTCCAGCATCAGCGGAATTCAGCCGGATCGGATCACTCGTCCGGACAGCGACCGAACCGTAAGTCGGCCGTCGCGCAGTATGGCCTGCTTGTGGGCGTAGGGCAACTCGTCCGGGTAGTGTGTGATGGTCAACACGGTGCGGTTGCGGATCAAGGAACTGATGCCCTCGATCACTCTGCCGCGGGAATCGGGATCCAGGGAGATCAGCGGCTCGTCCATGATGAGTATCTTCGGGTTCTTCAGAATGGCCCTGGCCACCATGAGCCGCCGTTTCTGCCCGGCGGATAGCTGCAGGCCGTCCTCTCCCACCACAGTCCTGTAGCCGTCGGGCAGCTTTTCGATGAACTCGTCGGCGTAGGCCCGCTGGGCGGCTTCGATGACCTGCTCATCCGACGCCTGCGGCCAGGCGTAGCGGATGTTGCCCATGATGCTGTCGTTGAACAGAAAGCAGTCCTGGAAGACCAGCCCGATCTGCTGGCGCAGTGCGTTCAGGGTAAAGTCGCGCAGGTCGGTGCCGTCTATGAGTATCTGGCCCTCGGTGGGGTCGTAGAACCGTGGAATCAGGTTAACCAGGGTGCTCTTGCCGGCGCCGCTGGCCCCCAGCACCAGCACGTGCTCTTTGGGGGCCGCCGTGAAGGACATGTCCGTCAGCACCGGCTCGGAGTTGTAGCCGAAGGTGACGTGGCGGAACTCGATTTTGCCCTCGGTGATCTCGACGGGGATGGCCCCTTCGCTCTCCGCCACGGAGGGCTGGATTCGGATGATCTCGCCCACCCGCTCCACCGAGGCGGCGGACCGGGTGAGCTTGCCCGCCTGGCTGGTCAGTTTAATCAGGCGGGGATAGAGCAGCTTGACGTAGAATAAGAAGGCCACGAAGTCGCCGGGGCTCATCCCGGGGTTGTGCAGCACCTGGTAGCCGCCGACGCCGAACAACACTATGGTGCCCAGGCCGACCAGCAGGTCGGCGGCAACCTTCTGCAGGGTGTAGAACCTCTGCTCCTTGATCTGCGCGTCCATGCTCCTGCGGAGGGACCGCCGCAGCTTCTCCTGCTCCAGCAACTGGGTGGCGGCGGCTTTGACGGTGGCCGCGCCTCCGGCGTCGAACTGCTCCACCAGGCTGCCACTCACGTCGGCGGAGCGCGCCTTGGCCTCACGGGCGTACTGGCCGATGGGCTTTCGGAACAGGTAGTAGACCAGCACGTGCAGGGGCATGACGGCCATGGTGATGAGCGCCAGGAACCAGTTGACGTACAGCATGATGCCCGCCGCGCCGATGACCATCAGCAGATTGATCATGGCCTTGGCCAGCTCGTCCTGGATAAACTGCTTGACGCTCTGGGCGTCCTGCATGACGCGGGCGGAGATTTTGCCCGGGTTGTTGCGCTGATAAAAGTCTACGCTCAGCGTGTGCAGGTGGCGGATGAGCTTCTGCCGCAGGCTGAAGGCGGCCTGCTCCCCCACTTTGATGGTGGCCGGCTTGGAGAGGTAGTAGAGGGCGTTGCGGGCCAGATAGATGCCCAGGATGCACAGCAGAACCACCACCAACCTCTTCTCCAGCAGGTCAACCGCCTTGCCCTGCTCGGCCCCTTTGAAGACGCTGTCTATGGTATAGCCGATGAGCCACGGCATGGCCAGATCGAGAAAGGCCAGGGCCACAAAGCAAAGCAGCACCCCCCCCAGGATCAGCCGGTGAGGCCTGAGCAGGTCTATCAGCTCATGAACGGGGTTTACCCTTTTATCTTGCATAGCGCTTTCCGGCAGCACCTTCCGGAGGAGAGACTGGGCTGGCGAAATCGTCAGGCTGGTAGCAGGATTACTCCTGGGGCTTGTCGGCCTGTCCTACGAAGAATACTTTGCCCTGCCGCAGCATGACAATCACCCCGTTCTCGTAATACCATGTCTTTTCTTCCGGCCCTCCCTGTTCAATTTGTGCCGGCTCCCCGAGAACGGCCTCCACCTGTTCGGCACTCATGCCCTTCTCAATCCTGGCGGCAGGGGTACGAGGCGGCTTGTCTCCGCCGGACAGAGCAGCGCATCCCGTCGCCAGACACACGAGCAGCGCGACGGCCAGCTTTCTCACAGCGTCCCCTCCGTCGTCATTGCCTCTTCGATTATCCGATAGCCCTGTTCCAGCCGCTGCTTGAGCGCGTGGTAATAGTAGTCGCTCTTGTAGAAGAACTCCGCCACGGTGTGGTCAACCAGATACATGCGCTCCTCCAGGCGGCCGAATTCCGGGATGACGAACTTGCGCCCCACGCGGAAGTTCTCCAGCCGCAACAGGTCGGCGAAGTTATTGACCGTGGCCATCTCCCGAAGGGCTATACAGGACTTGAGCCGGACCAGGTCGCTCGCCTCGTTGATCGCAAAGGCGAACTCTGCGTATTCATAGTCCTCTCCCAGGGCGTTGATCTCCAGCAGGCGCTCCTGGACCTCGTCCTCGTTCTCCACTTCTATCCACTCGCAGTGGCCCACGGGGGCCTCCAGGGTGCTGTCCAGGCGCTCTCCGGCGTCGGCGTCAAATCGCAAAAAGAGGACCTTTTTCGGGTAGGGACGCTCGAAGTAGCCCTCCAGCGTGCCGTCCGGGCTGGCCTCGGCCAGGATTCCCCGGCCGCCGCGGGAGAAGAATTCCACGTCGAACCCTGCCGGCTTAGAGTCATCCTCCTTGAAGAACAGCAGGTTCCCGTCCGGAATCCTCTCGTACAGCTCCAGTTTGTCCCGCGCGATCTCGAAGAGCATACGCACCACCACGGCGTCCTCGCCCGGGATGCGTCCCTCGCTCAAAACGCTGAACGGATCCCGATCGGCGTATTTGGGGTGTCGCGCCACAAAGTCTTTCACTTCCTGCATTGTCTCGCGGATCGCCTCGCTCTTTTCCAGGAAGCCCAGGTCGAACACGTCCTCGGCCTTCAGCCGATAGGAGTTGCGGAAGAGCCGGTTGTCCAGGAAGTCGAAGCGTTCGTCATCCTTCGGCATGGCGGGCCGGTTCGTGCCGCCGGGCCGGATCACCCGAGGGGTCAGCACGACGATTACCTCGCGCTTGTCGTTACGGTCCGTGCGGCGCTGGAACAGATTGCCCAAAAAGGGGATGCGCCACAACACGGGGATTTTGTCGAACTGTGTGGCCTTCTCGTTCCGGATCAGGCCGCCAATGATGAAGGGCGTGTTGTCATGCACGCGGGCGATCGTGGAGACCTCGCGGCGGTTGATGATGGGAGCAACGCTCTGTCCCTGAATCTCGACGAACTGCTCCTCCGGCGCCTCGCTGATCTCCGCATTCACCTGCATGGCCACGGTCTGGCCCTTCTGGTCCACCCTGGGCTTGATGTTCAGGATGATGCCCACCGTCTCGAAGCGGACCTCGAAATTCGTGGTAGTCTCGCGGATCAATGACTCGAAGATGGGCACCTCGCGGATAACCCGGATCTGCGCGTTGCGGTTGTTGAGCACCAGCACCTGCGGGCTGGACAGGATTTCGGCGCTGCCTTCCTCAATGATGGCCGTCAGGGTGGCCTGCAGTCGGTCCGCCAGCTCCGCCGGGGGTGGCTCGCTGGGGTCATAGAGATACACAAAAGGCCGCTGCCCGGCGGAGTTCGTCCCCTCGAACGTGGCCTTCTGCCACTGGCTGCCGAAAACGGCCCATTCCACGCCGAGTTCCTCGAAGTTCTCTTCGATCAGCTCGATAACCATGCCCTCGATCAGCACCTGGCGCGCGGGGATGTCCACCGTATTCTCGATGGCGTCCTTCAGGACGGCCAACTGTTCCGACTGGCCGGAGTGGTAGACGATCAAAAGGCGGTTCTCGGGGGCGGAAAGCGTGTCCTCGGTCAGGGTCGCCCCACCCCGCCCGCCCATTTGCGAGACCACGGGCTTGGCCACGGCTTGCTCGAGCGGAAAGACGGTCGGGAGCTGTTCCAGCTTGATCTGGCCCTTGGGAACCCCGGTGTTGAAACCAAGCTGGCCGAGCATCTTGACGCAGCTCGGCACGTCCACGTGGCTGAGCTGGTACGTTTCGTGGCTTAACTCAGCCAGGGCAAACGTACGGGGCTTCTCCGTGATGGCCTTGATCGTCGTCTCGGCGATTTGTGCCAGGTCCCCCACGTCGGAGTTGGCGATAACCTGATCGCCGTTGACAGTCTGCCCCCAGAGGTAGAGGCGGCTGTCCTGGGTGGCGTAGCTCTTCAGGCCGATCAACAGGTGGTGGCGGTCCCCCGCCTCGCCGGGGCGCCCCAGGTAAGCATGGCGGCTCAGGGAGTTTATTCTCTCCGTGGGGGCGTCCGCCGCCTTGGAGTAGTCCAGCTTGATCAGGGCGTCGTGCAGCACGGTTTCGTACACATCCTGGCACGCCGGTTCCGACAACCCCACCAGAGGCACCTCCTGGCCGAAGGCTTCGGGCTCCTGCGCGGCCGGCTCCGCCGTTTCTGCGGTTGCCTGCCGGCCCTCTGGCTGCGCGGGGGGCTGCTGGTCGGGTTGCTGGGCGGCCCCCCCTCCCGCAAACACCCACCGGGGACCGAGGACCAGAGCGCAAACCACCAGCAACAGCACACGCACGCGACACCTGGCATTCATCGGTAGAACCCTCGCTGAAGTTCCCCTGTGAAAAAACGCCGGCAGAATCACAGAAACTGCCCAAAAACAGTATACCGCCGGCAGGTCCGGATTGAAAGAGCGCTCAGTTCAGCTCTTTCCTGGAAGCCACGATACGGGCGATCAGGCCGTACTCGATCGCCTCGTCGGCGTCCATCCAGTAGTTTCGGCGGGTATCTTCGGCCACTTTGTCCAGAGGCTGGCCGGTCTCCTCGGATATCAGGCCGTTTATCCTCTCCCTGATTTTCAGGATCTGGTTGGCCTCGATCTCGATGTCGGCCGTGGAACCGCGCACCCCGGCCGAGGGTTGATGAATGAGGAAGCGCGAATTGGGCAGGCTCAGTCTCCTCTCCGCCGGGGCCGACAGCAGCACGACAACGGCCGCGCTGGCCGTCAGGCCGGTGCAGATGCACCTCACGGGCGCCGCAATAAAGCGCGCCATGTCGTAGATGGCGAACCCGGCGTCCACGCTGCCGCCGGGGGAGTTGATGTACAGATCAATGGGGGCCTCCGGGTCCTCGTCGTCCAGCAGCAGCAGCTTGGTGGCCACTTCCTCGGCCAGCTCTGCGCTGATGGGATCGTTCATCAGAACGATCCGTGAATCCAGCAATCTCTCCAGCAAGGCCTTGCGTCCTTCCTCGCCTTCGCCGGGGGACTCCTCGTTCATGGCGGTGCGCACGCGTGTCAATTTCTTCTCACCTTGTTAGAATTCGCAGTAACTGGAGCATATCTATTGTAGCCAAAGCCGGCCCCATTTGCAAAAACTGACTGCCCTGGCGGGGTGTCACGAAGCCGGCCCTGGCCCCCTCCTGAGGCTTCAGACACGGGAGGATTCAGTGCGCCTGCGGCCCGAACTGGAATCGCTGCGCGGCTCCCGCCCCCGCATCTCCGTGTTCCGCAGCGGAGGGCTGGGGGACACCATCCTGCTGGTGCCCGCCCTGCGCGTGCTGGCCCGCGAGCTGCCGGACGCGGCCCTCACCCTGGTAGGGTCGTCCTGGGCGCACGCCATTCAACCGCTGCTGCCCTTCCCCGTCGAGGTGGTCTCCTTCGATTCCTCGGCGCTGACGCCCCTGTTCAGCCCCGGCGCCCGGCGGGACCCCTCCGGGCTGCTGGCCGGCGCCGACGCCGTGGTGGTGTTCTCGCCCGCCTGTGGGGGCGCCCTGGCGGCCAACGCGCGGGCCCTGGGCCCCGATCGTGTCATCGAGCGCTCCGCCCGGCCGGACGGCACAGGCCATGCCTCCATCCATCTGGCACGCGCTTTTCTGGCGGGTCCCCTGGACCGCACGGACCTGCCCGCCCCGGGCCTGGTGGTGCTTCCGCACTCGCGGGGCGCAGCGCGCGACTGGCTGCGGGGCAGGTTCGGGCCCGATGAACGCCCGGCGGCCATCCATCCGGGCAGCGGGGCCGCGCGCAAATGCTGGCCCCCGGAGCGGTTTGCCGAAGTTATCCATCGTACGGAGGGGCCAATTCTGCTGCCCGCCGGGCCGGCGGACCGGCAGGCGGGTGATAGCGTGCTGCATCACGCCGGCAGTCCGCCCCGGCTGCAGATGGCCCGCGCCCTTGCGGTGGAGCAGGTGGCGGCGCTGCTGGCGGAATGCCGGTGGTTTCTGGGCAACGACAGCGGCCTGTCGCACCTGGCGGCCGGGCTGGACGTGCCCACCGTGGCCGTGTTCGGCCCGACTGACCCGGATGTCTGGTCTCCCACGGGACCGGCGGTCCGGGTCGTCCGCCCCCCTGCTCATCGGGACTGGCCCGATCCCGAGGCGGTGCTGCAGGCCCTGGCGGCCTTGCGGAGCCCCGACAGGTAAATTAGCATACCAGCAGGTTCGTCAGGAGGCACCGTGAACAAAAAAGCGCTCAGAAAGCGTCTGGAACTCGAACGTATGATGGGCGTGGACGTGCTGCCCGTTGCTGCGGGTCTGGAGACCCGGCTGGAGCAGATCGAACAGGAGGTCCGGGCCTGCACCGCGTGCCGGCTCCACGAAACCCGCACGCAGGGCGTGTTCGCGCGCGGCGACCCGCACTCGGAGCTGATGTTCGTGGGCGAGGCGCCGGGAGCGGATGAAGACGAACAGGGAGTCCCCTTCGTCGGCCGCGCCGGCAGGCTGCTGGACCGGATGATCTTCGCCATGGGTCTGGAGCGCGACGCGGTCTACGTGACCAACATCCTGAAGAGCCGGCCCCCCAACAACCGCGACCCGCGCGCCGATGAGGTGGAGGCGTGTTTTCCCTACCTGGAGCAGCAGATAGAGCTGATCCAGCCCCGCATCATCTGCACGCTCGGGCTTCCGGCAGCACGTGGCCTTGTGGGGGGCAACCGGTCTATGGGAAGCATGAGGGGGAAGTGGCAGTCCTTCCGCGGCATACCGCTTCTGCCCACCTACCATCCGGCTTACCTGCTGCGCCAGCCCTCGCAGAAGCAGAAGGTCTGGTGGGACCTGAAGAAGCTGGTCATGGCGCTCAAACACGGCCCGCCGAAGGTGCTTTTCTGACGGGAAGTGCTACAGCGCACGCACCAGCACGGACTCGGCCAGGCCGTCGGCCTCCAGCAAGGGTGCCACATCGCGCACGAACCGCCGTGCGTCCCGGCCGTAGCCCGCCGTGGGTTTCAGATCCTCCATGCGCCGCCGCCAGTAGCGGTTGAAGGTCAGCATGTAGAGTTCGCGCACGTACTTGGCCGTCATGGATGCCAGGGAGACGGGCAGAGCGCAGGCGTCGGCGTTCTGCAGAAAGACGATTCTCAGCGACGCCTCATCGCCGCTGACGCGGTATTCCGAACACGGCTCCTCCTCGCTCATCACATCGCAGGACTGATGGGGGAAAACGTCTTTGAGCAGCCGGCGGTAGTGGATGCGCCCGCCGTGGCGGTCCACCACCACGCAGGACTCCCCCGGCCCGGCGAGCTGCCAGATGTGGCGCAGCAGCAGCCCGCATTTCTGAAACAGCAGCAGCCCCTTGTTGCGCGTGTGGGCGACGACGCGGTTGAACTCCCGCGGCAGCACGACGGCCGCCCGGACCGTCAGCAAAGTGCAGCCCGTGCCGCTCAAGGCGCGCCCGAGCATGTCCGCCTGGCTCTCCAGGGCGGATGTGTTGGTGGCCACCGGCAGCGGCAGGGCGGCCACTTCCGCAAACCACGGCGGGGCATCGGACGGCTGCGCGGCGGCCCCCAGGCGGCGCAGAAGGAGGCCGGCGGGGTCAAACGGCTGAGAACCCGAGGCACGCAGGGCGGCCAGCACTCCTTCCTCCAGGCGCTTCAGCCCGCGCGCCGGGCTGTAGACCTTCTTGCTGTCGTTGATGATCAGGCGGCTCCCGCGGTTGCGCGCCTGCCGGCAGACGGCGTCCCGGAGCCGGTCCCACAGAATGCCCTCCCGGGGCTCCTCGGGCAGGAAAAACGCCGTTCCCGCCACGACGAGTGGGCCGAGTCGCGGTCCGTAGCCCGCCTCGTCTATGCCCGCCCACAGTGCCATGGCCGTCCCTGAGTCGAACAAGTGGCGCCGATCGCCGACATGGTACGGCAGGCCGTCCGGGCTGTCCAGCCGAAAGCGGTGGGGTCGCGTGAAAAATCGCTTGAAATCGGGACGCGAAACGGTTTTCCTAGTGGTGCGCAAGTACGGTAAGACCACAATTCACGCCGCGCGATGGGAGGCACGACATGCCAGAGGACCGGCAGGAAGAGGAACCCCAGATTCACGTGGACGAGGATTGGAAGGAACAGGTGAAGGAGGAAAAGGAGAGGCTGCGCGAGCAGGAGGAGAGCGCCCGCCCCGCGAAGGCCGGGGCGCAGGGCGACGAACCTTCCTTCCCCGAGCCCAACATCCAGTATTTCATGGCCGGTCTTTACACCCAGACGCTGATCGCCCTGGGCGAGGTGGAGGAGCCCGGTTCCGGTGAGAAACGGACCAGGCTCAGGGAAGCCGAGTACCTGATTGACACCGTGGCCATGCTGCGGGAGAAGATGGAGGGCAACCTGGAACCGGCCGAGAGCGCCTACGTGCAGAGCATCCTCACCGACCTGCGGATGCGCTACGTCAACCACGGTCGGGAGGAAAAAGAGACCGGGGAAAAGGCCCCCGAAGGCTCTGCGGAGCCCGAAGACTGAAGGCCCTTTGACGCTCCGGCGCAGCCGACCCTATAATGGAAGTAGCTCGAAAGAAAAAGCGGCGACAATGGACCTGTCAATAATCACAGACGGCTGGACCTACGACGAGGAGGACGAGGCGGAGAACGTGCGCAAAGTCGTCGGCATTGACGGCGCCGACAAGGTGCAGGTGCGCATCCGCAACGGCCTTTTGCAGTGGGAGATGGACGGTCGGCCCGACGGCACCCGGCCCCACGACTGCCCCAGCATGCTGGAGCACTGCCGGCGGCTGCGGGAGGAAGGCGACCTGGACGAATTGACCGTAGAGGCCGTCGAAGAGCTGGTTCAGGAACTTTTCGACTACTACCAGCGAAGCCAGGCCCTTTTCCATCTGGGGGACTTCTCCCGCGTGCTCGCCGACCTGGAGCACTGCCTGGGCGTGCTGGGGATTTTGCGCGATTCGGTGCCTCAGGAGAGCTTTCAATTCGAGCAGTACAGGCCCGGCCTGCTGGTGGACAAAGCCCGGGCCGGCATGTTGCTCGAGGTGCAGAACGGTGACCTGCGGGAGGCATTCATCGCGCTCAACGAAGGTATCCGGCAGGTCGAGGAGTTCTACCTGGAACACGAACTGGACGAGGATATCCCGGAGAGCACCGAGAGACAGGTGCTGATCGAGTTGCGCCGGAGCCTGCGGGAGCGCCACAACGTGCCACTGAACGACCGCGAACTGCTGCGTAGCCTGCGGCTCGAACAGGAACTCGCTATCCATTACGAAGACTACGAGATGGCCGCCCGCCTGCGGGATAAGATCAACTCCCTGAAACACCGCATACGCGCTCAGGATTGATCGGCCCGGAGGGCCGGCGCACCCGCATCCGGCGGCCGGTGAGTCGCCGTTCACGGTTTCAGGGAGCAGTCCATGCCAGGCGAATCCGACCGGTCCGACCCTTCGGACGCCCGGTCTGAAGGAGAATCCCGCTGGGACGGAAGGCCGCTGGAGCTGGACTCCGACGCCGGCCTTGACGCAGCGTTGCCCGTGGGGGAAGAAACCGTCTCCCGACCCCTCTCCGAGATGGTATCCAGGGCGGCACAGCCCGCCTCCGTGCGCTGGCTTTCTCCGTGGCTGATGATGGGCGGCCTGGGTGGGGCGGTCTTCGGCCTCGCTTCCATCGTCGGAGCCCTTCTGCAAGCAGACCCTACCGTGAGCTGGCGAGGCGGTCTTCTGGCCTTCGATGCGGCCGTGATTCTGTTCATCATCCGTGCCTACCTGGTGGCCGGCACACCGACGCCTTCGGTCTGTCACCGCGTTTTCACCGTGGCAGGGCTGGCGACCGCCGGCTACATCGTGGTGGCCGCTTTACTGCAGTCCGCCCAACAATTCATCCAGGGGGATGCCGCCCGCGGCCTTCTCACGCAGTTTCTCACGCTGGAGCTGCTGGGTGTGGCGGGGTGCATCGTGTTCGTGCAGGCGTTGCGGGACCGCGCGTGGGCGTGCCGCACCGGGGCGGTGGCCGCCGTGGCATTTCTGGCGGTTCTGATAGCCCGTGCAGTGCAGCAGGAGCGCATTATGGGCTGGTCGCTGTCCCTGCCCTTGCCCATGTTGCAGCAGATATGGCCGGGCCTGCTCGGGGCGGCGTGCTCCTCCCTGGGGCTGGCCCTGTGCTGGACCTGGATCAGCAACAGGAAGGCCCCCATCCCGGCGCGGCTGGCCGTGGCGGCCGCGTGGCTGGTGCTGCTGGCCGGCGCGACCGCGTTCCTGGCCTACGCCCTGAACTGGCAGGAGGACCCGGGGACGGCTTCGGAGCGGCTCTGGCAAGCGGCGGTGCTGTGGGAAGCCGTGGTCGCGCTGCCCCTCGTGCTGGTGGGGATCGTGGCATCGTGGCGCAGGCGCCGGGCGTTGGCCGAGGACGTGCTGGAGACCACCGGATTTGCCTGGCTGCTGGTGGCGCTGGTGGGGCTGGGCTGTCTGGCCCTCTGGCTGGTGGCGCGCCCGGCGGCCGGCGTGCTGGAGACGATCCTGCTGCTGGCCGGCGTGCTCGCCCTGGTGGTCGGCGCCTGGACCGGCGCCGCGGCGGGCGACTGGCCCAGCCTGTGGGCGCTGATCCCCGCCGTTGTGTTCTCGCTGCTGGCCCTCTGCTCCCTGGACGACCTGGTTGCCTCCGCGCGCCCCCACGGGCCGGCATGGGCGGGCATAGTGGTCTTCCTGTGGTGCTGCCTGGTGACCGGCTCTGCTTTTGCGGCGGCCGGCTTTGCCGTGCAAAGGTGGCGGGTGCGCATGGCGCGGCGGCGCGTCAGCATGTGGGCGGACGTGCGTCTCATCTCCACGGTGGGCATAGTGGCATCCGCCCTGCTGCTGTGGCTGATGTTCGCGTTCGCGCGCGGCAATCCCGCCGCCGTGGCGTGGCTGCGCGGCGCGGGGGAGAACGCGGGCGCCCTCTGCCGGGACCTGCTGGCCCTGGCCGGGGGCGGGGCGGTAAGCGAGTGGCTGAGCGCAAACCTTGTGGCCCTGGCAGGGCTCTGGAGCCCCTGGTTCGCCGCGCTGGCGGCCGGGGTGCTTTTTGCGGTGCTCTGCATACACCTTCTGGCCTCGACGCGGGTGCAGGAGACGCTGTACCTGGTGGCCGCGCTGTGGTGGCTGCCGCTTCTGGCGGCCACGGTGCTGGTGGCCGGCGTGGGGTTCCGGCTCTTCTCGCCGCCGCCGGGGATGGACCTGGAGACTTCGGCGCTGCAACATGCGGCCGGCTCCTTCGGGGCCAGGCTGGCGCTGACCGCCCTGCTGGTCGGCCTGCTGGTGCGGGCGTGGGAGAGCTTCGTATCCGTGATGAGACTTTCGGGAGAGGCCCGCCGCGGCGCCGCTCCCGAGGAGGCCGGGCGGTTGGCGCAGCAGGAAGGGCTGCCCGCAAACGCGCACCTGATCTTCCTGGTGCGTCTGGGCGTGCTGGTCTCGGCCCTGCTGCTGGGGGCCGCCGTGCTGGCCTGCCCTTTCCCCTCGGTGCAGGATACGTTGACAGGCGCGGCGGAACTGGGCGTGGCCTGGCTGGGGGAAGCCGGGCGCGTGCTGCACCGCGTGGGGCGGCTGGCCGCGGGGTGGCCCGGCCATGCAGTGGCCGCCGGGCTGATCCTCTACCTGCTGGTGGCGCTGTGTGTGTCCGGGCGACGGAGGCTTTCCGTGATGCCCGTCCTGCTGGTGCTCTGCTGGATGCTGGTGCTGGGTTACCTGATCTACGCATGGATCGGCGTGGTCATGAGCGCGGAGCTTACCGCCGGAGGGTATGCGGCGGTGGCGGCCTTCACGGGGTTGCCGACGCTGGCTTTGCTGGTAACGGCCCTGTTGCTGCTCGTGCGCTGGGCGCGCAGCGGCGGGGAGCAGGCCGGAGGCGCACCGCCCGCGGCCAGCGGTGTGAACAGCGCGGCGTTCGGGCTCAGCTCGGTCGGCCTCCTTGCCTGCGTTGCGGCGGCGGTCGTGGTGCTCTCGGGCGCTCTGGGCGATGCGGCAAACCGGCCGGAATGGGCTGAGGGCCTGGTGGCGGTGCTGCAGCGCGGCTGGCGGCCGGTGCGTGGTGTGGTCGTGCCGGCCCTGACCGAATGGTCCGAGCGGGCCTCGATCTGGCTCTTTGCCGCAGCACTGCTTCTGTCGTTGGGCTTTCTGCTGCTGCACCTGCTTGGCCGCCGCGAAGAGCGCGGCCCGCGCGCAGTCCTGTGCGCCACATGGTCCGCCCCCGTCTTCGTCGGCATCGGCGGCGTGGGGTACCTGCTGATGGCCGGCCGGGCCGGCGCACTCAATGGCACCCAACTGACCCTGACGCTGCTGGGGCTGCTTGTGCTGCTGCGGGTGGTGGTGGCACTGTTGAACGCGCGCTGGTGGCTGCCCGCCGCGCCGGAGGAGTAGGGTGAACCCGGGCCGAACGTTTTTCCGGATGCACGCACCGGGGGCAGACGCTATAATGCCCGTAAAGCCCTGTCCGCCGGAATTCGCGGCGGCGTTTGTGCCTTCCGAAAACGGCGACTTATGAGAAAACCCAATCTGGGCATACTGATAAAGCCGGTCAGTTCCGGCTGCAACATGGCCTGTGACTACTGCTACTACAGGCCCGTGGCGCAGATCTACCCGGACGCCGAGAAGCCGCGCATCACCCCCGAGATATTCGACACCGTCTGCCGGCAATACCGGACGCTGGAACCCAACCACATCAACATCGGCTGGCAGGGCGGCGAACCCACGTTGATGGGCCTGGATTTCTTCCGCAAGGCCATCGAGATCGAGACCGCCAATGCCCGCCCCGGCGACTGCTGGGGCAACAGCCTGCAGACCAACGGCGTGGTGCTGGACGACGAGTGGTGCCGCTTCCTGCGCGCCAACCACTTCCTGGTCGGGCTCAGCCTGGACGGCCCCTCCGAACTGAACCGGATGCGCAGGTTCCCCAACGGGCAACCCGCCTTCGACGTCACCATGCGCGCCCTCAGCCTGCTGAAGAAGCACCGGGTCGAATACAACATTCTCGTGGTCATCAGCCGGGCCAACGTCGAGCACCCGCGCGAGGTATTCCGCTTCCTGGTCGAGAACGACCTCCGCTACTCCCAGTTCATCCCCTGCACCGAACCCGCCGAAGACGGCAGCGGCGTCTCGGAACACTCCATCACCGCCGAGGAGTATGCCGACTTCATGGTCGCCCTGTTCGACGCCTGGGTGGAGCAGGATGCCCCTTCGTATTACGTGCGGCGCATTGACAACTGGCTGCACCTGCTGTTCGACCTGCGGCCGGAGTGCTGCGAATACCGCGAAGACTGCAGCAACCTGATCACAATCGAGTGGAACGGGGACGCGTATCCCTGCGATTTCTACGTTTACGAGCGCAATCGCATGGGGAACGTCGCGGAGCAGACGCTCTCGCAGATGATCCAGGGGCGGACTTTCCGCGAATTCGTGAGCCGGGCTGAGGAGATACCGCCGGGATGCGCGGGGTGTGAGTGGCTGGAGTATTGCCACGGCGGCTGCTTCCGGCACCGGGAGAAGCTGGGGCTGGGGCCGCAGGACGAGCCCTATCTGTGCCGAGCGAAGAAGCGCATCTTCGGGCACGTTTTCGGGCGGCTGCGCGAGATAATGGAGGCACCCGAACCGCCGGGCCTCCACCGCTTTCTCAACGACACCCGCCGGAGGGTGGAATCGGACCGGGCGGCCGCTGCGGCGCGTGACGCCGCCCCGCCGCCCCGTCGGCAACCGGGCAAAGCGCGGGCCGGCGTGGGCAGAAACGATCCGTGTCCGTGCGGCAGCGGCAAGAAGTTCAAACACTGTTGTGGGAGGACGGCCGGCGTCGGCCGCGCGCGGTGAGCGCGGGCGCCGGGCATCAGCGCATGGGAAAGACAGCAGACAACCAGAACCGCATTGACGTCGCCATACTGGGCAAGGCCGTTTACCTGAAACCGTACGGCTACGCCACCCAGCGCAACTGCCTGGGCATACCGGACTTCCTGGACGCCATGTTCGGGGCCGGGTGCCAGTATGCGATTTTCGACCTGGCCAAGTGCCGGGGGATGGACAGCACCTTCCTGGGTGTCATCGCCGATGCCGCCGCCACCTCGCCCCGGCGCCAGGGCAAATCGGTGGTGGTGCTGAACGCGGGCGACCGGGCGCGCCGCCAGCTCCAGCGGGTCGGGCTGATACCGCTGCTATGCCTGCGGGAGGAAGAGGTGGAACTCTCAGACGATGTCGAGCTCTGCCAGATGGGCTATGTGCCCTTCCCGGAAGACCGCAAGTCCCGGCTGGAGAAGATACGAGAGCTGCACGAGCAGCTCGTGCGGCTGAATGCGGGCAACAAGAAGCTGTTCGGCCAGTTCCTGGAGATGCTGGATGAAGAGTTGGAGCAGGCCGGCCAGCAGGATGACGAAAACGGTTGAGCAACACGGGAGACCCGGCCATGAAGTACGGGATGTGCAATGAGTTCTGCGAGGACTGGGATTTCGAGGACGTCTGCTGTCTGGCCGCAGAGGCCGGATACGACGGTGTCGAGGTGGCCCCGTTCACGCTCGCGGAATCCGTGGAGGACATAGGCGCTGAGGGGCGTGAACAGATCGCCGAGCAGGCCATGGAGGCGGAGTTGGAGGTGATCGGCCTGCACTGGCTGCTGGTCAAGCCCGAAGGGCTCCACCTGAACAGCCCGGACCCGGAGGTGCGGCAGCGCACGGTGGATTACCTGCGGGCCGAGATTGACTTCTGCGCCGACATTGGCGGGCGGAAGATGATCGTCGGCTCCCCCAAACAGCGCAACGTGCCCCATGGCCAGTCCTACCCCGAGGTCTGGAAACGCAGCGTGGAGGTGTTTCGGGACCTGGCGGGGCACGCCGGGGAGCGGGACGTTATGTTGTGCATCGAGCCGCTGGGGCCGGACGAGACCAACTTCGTCCACACCGCGGCCCAGGCCCGGCGGCTGGTGGAGGACGTGGACCATCCGCATTTCCGGATGATGCTGGACGTGAAGGCCATGTCCCGCGATGAACCGCCCATCCCGGAGATCATCCGGGAATCGGCCGACTACCTGCAGCATTTCCACGCCAACGACGCCAATCTGCAGGGGCCCGGTTTCGGGGAGACGGATTTCATGCCCATCGCGGCCGCGCTGAAGGAGATCGGCTACGACGGCTACGTGTCGGTGGAGGTCTTCGATTTCTCCCCCGGCCCGCGCAAGATCGCTCACAAGAGCATTGAATACCTGCGAGAAGTGTTCGCGAAAGCCCACTAAGCAGCCAGACCGACGGAGGAACAGAGAGATGCAAGAGGTGAACATTGTGCTGGAAGGCAATCCGCGCACCGTGGAGTTCTGCCCGGTGAGCGCCCGCGTGCAGCGCTCCGGCAAGGAGCTGCAGAGCTGCGAGCTGCGGGACGTGGCGGCGGACCGGCCCGTGCCCTTTCAGGTCGAATCAGCCGCCGGGGGAAGCGTCATTCACTGGATCGTTGACTCCCTGGGCCCCGGTCAGAAGAAACGCTACCTTCTGCGCGAGACGGAGGAAGTGCCGGACTGGCCGCTGGTCTCCCTCGAGGCGGGAGATGAAGCGGTGGACGTGACCCTGGGCGGGGAGCGGTTCACACGCTATCTGTTCGGCGGCGAGACGTCGAAGCCCTGCCTCTACCCCCTTACCGGGCCGTTCGGCGAGGGCGTCACCCGCGCCTACCCCATGGAGGAGGTCGAGGGAGACTCCACGGACCACATCCACCACCGCTCCCTCTGGGTCTCCTGGGGCGACGTGAACGGCAGCGACAACTGGGGGGAAGGCGAAAGCTCCGGCCGCATGGAGCACCGGTACTTCGACCAGGTCGAGAACGGCCCGGTCTTCGGCCGGCTGGCGGCACTGAACGACTGGGTCAACGCCGACGGCGAACGCATCCTGCAGGACCGCCTGGAATACCGCTTCTATAACGTCCCCTCCAGCTTCCGCCTGTTTGACCTTGACGTGACGCTCTACGCCAGCGACGGCGAGGTAACGTTCGGCGATACCAAGGAGGGCGGCATTCTGTCCATCCGCGTCGCGTCGCCGCTGGAGGTGAACCGCACGGGACGTATCGAGAACGGTGTGGGCGGCGTGAACGAGCCGGAGACCTGGGGCAAACGCGCCCCGTGGTGCGACTACTCCGGACGACTGGGCGACCATCAGGTGGGCATCGCGGGGTTCGACCACCCCTCCAACCTGCGGCACCCCACCTACTGGCATGTGCGCAATTACGGCCTGATGACGGCCAATCCGTTCGGTCTATCATTTTTCGTGGACGAGAACGTGGACGGCTCCTACGTGCTGCCCGAGGGGGGGCGGGTGAAATTCCGCTATCGGGTGTACATCCACCCGGGAGACGCCGCCGACGGACGGGTGAGGGAGAAATACCTGGACTGGATCTTCCCGCCCGCCGCCGCAATCGAAGAGTGAACGGGGGCAGACGATGGACGATACCGAGTTGTGGAAACTGACGCCGGAGTGTGTGTTCAAACCCTGGGGCCTGGTTCACGAGCAGGCCGCCCATTTCACGGGCCTGAAGATAGGCGTGGGTGAAATCTGGCTGGCATCCGCCCAGACGGGCGCCGGCAACTACTCCAACACCGTGGCGGAGCCCAACCTGCGCGCGACGCTGGCCGAACTGCTGGACCGGGCCGACGATGAGGGAGACCGCGCGCTGAAGGCCCTGATCGGCGCCCCGGCACTGACGCACCTGCAGGAGAACCCCCACCGCGGCAAGACCGAGGCGTGGTGCGTGCGGGATGCCGTGGGCCGTTGCGGTTTCGCCGCCGGACCGGCAAACCCAGAGGACGCCGCGCAACTGGAAGAGGTCGTCCTGGAGGGCGATCTGCCGCCCCACCCCGAGGAATGGTCGGACGAGGTCCGGCGACTGTTCGGACTCATAGAGCCGCTCGAGGGCGGCGAGATATTCCTGGTGCCCGCCGGCACGCTGCACACCATGTTCGCCATCGGTCCGGACAGCCGGCTGGTTATTGACGAACTGCAGCAGGGCTACGGCGAGTGCCTTCTGCCCACGCTGTCCAAGATACTCATGGTGCAGGACAGCCTGCTGAGCGTGCAGGTCCACCCCGACGACGCAACCGTGGCGGCCGCCGCGGGGGGGGACCTGGACGTGGATCAGGACCTGGAGGCCAACCCCACGGTGCGGGTCTACGACTTCGGCCGCCGGCCGGGCGAGTATCCCGAACTCGGCTTCAAACTGGTGGATCCGGACGCCGGCCTCCGGCGCGTGACGCCGCTGACGGTTCAGCCGCAGGAGGGCCAGACGATCGAGTTCGTCACGGGCGCCGGGCCCTTCCTCAAGAGCCGCATCCGCCTCGCCCCCGGCCGGGCATGCACCCTCGCCCCACGCTTTGGCAGTTATCACGTGCTGCACTGCGTGACCGGCCATGCCGAGTTGAGCGCCGGCGAGGGGCGCATACGGCTTTCCAGAGGCGAGACCGCCTTCGTGCCGGCAGAACTGGAGGCGGACCTCCGCATCGCGACGGAAGACGGATGCGAACTGTTCGACGATACGTTCCCCGTGCTGAAGGACCTTCGCAGTTTCCTGGCAGCCAACGACATCTCACCCCAGGATGCGGACGCTTTTCTCGACCCGCCCCGCGCGGAACGGTAAGCCCCGTTCCCGGAGGATGCACGTGACCATACAATCAAAGCTCGAATCGCTGCGGGTGTACGCCCTTCTGACGGAGCGCCACTGTGCCGCCGGCTGGCAGGAGACCGCCGAGCGGCTGCTGGCGGGTGGCGTGGACGCCCTGCAGCTTCGGGAGAAGGAATTGCCCGACGGCGCGCTGCTCGATCGGGCGCGCCTGCTACGCCGCATGACCGCGCGGACGGGAGCGCTGCTGATCGTGAACGATCGCCCGGACATCGCGCTGCTGAGCCGCGCCGACGGCGTTCACCTGGGCCGGGATGACCTGCGCCCCGTGGACGTCAGGAACCTGCTGGGGGGCGGATTCATCATCGGCCTTTCCACGCACTCCGCCCAGCAGGCCGCCCTGGCCCACTCCATGGGCGCCGACTACGTGGGAGCGGGGCCTTTCGCGCCCACGGCGACAAAGGGTTACGACGAAGGCGGCGGCGCTGATCTGGTCCGCGCCATCGCGGGTGCCACTCCGCTGCCGAAGGTTGCCATAGGCGGCATAACGCCCGAGAGCGCCCCCGAGGCCGTCGCCGCCGGGGCGGACGCCGTGGCCGCCTGCTCCGCGCTCTGCGGTGCGGACGACCCGGAGCGTGCCACACGGAAGCTTCGGGAAGCCGTCGAGAAGGGACTTGAACGCCGAGGAGATTCCGGTGAGTGAGATGCCCGACATACTGGCCAGGATATGCGAGGCCAAGCGGGAGGAGATTCAACGGCTCAAGAAGCGCGACAGCCGCGGCCTGGCGGACGCGGCGTCCGTGCAGCAGCCGCCGCGCGGCTTCCGCGACGCGCTGCTGGCGCAGGAGGGAGTCTCGCTGATCGCGGAGGTCAAGAAGGCCTCTCCCTCGGCGGGGATCATCCGCCCCGACTTCGACCCGGTGGAAATCGCGCAGGCGTACGAGCGCGCCGGCGCGGCCGCCGTCAGCGTGCTGACCGATCGGGAGTTCTTCCAGGGCGCACCGGACTTCCTGTCCCGCATACGGCAACGGGTGAAGCTACCGCTGCTGCGGAAGGATTTCATCCTGGAGGAGCCGCAGGTCACCGAAGCCCGCGCCCTGGGCGCCGATGCCTTCCTGCTGATCGTCGCCGCGCTGGAGCCCAAGAAACTCGTTTCCCTGATGACGGCGGGGCAGGAACTGGGGATGGACGCCCTGGTCGAGGTACACAATGAGAAGGAGCTGGAAGCCGCCCTGGGGGCCGAGGCCGACCTGATCGGCATCAACAACCGGAACCTGCACACCTTCGAAGTGAACCTGGAGACCACCGAACGCCTGGCCGAAGCCGTCCCGGACGATGTCTGCCTGGTCTCCGAGAGCGGAATCAAAAACCACGCGGACATCCGGCGCCTGGCCGACTGCGGCGCGGACGCCGTCCTGGTGGGCGAGACCCTGATGCGCGCAGAGGACCTGGAAAAAGCCGTCCACACGCTGATGGCCACACAGCCGGAATAGCCCGCCCGTCCGCACGCGAGGCGGACTCGCTGCATTCCCACACCTGCCCCGACGCCCTATTCGATCAGTTCGGCCGCCGTGATGCCCAGCAGGATGGGGGCGCCGTAGCGGCCGCCCACGTCCTCGTTGTACTGCAGGTCAATGGATTCGATGGCGACGTCGGGCCGCGGATTGTTCCACTGATACTGGTAAAGGACCGCGTGGCTCTCCGCGTCCTCCGGGAACGGCGCGGTCCAGGCGACCGTGGCGTCCTGGAGGCCGGCGGGTGTGGTGCTGCTGCGCCAGTGGTCGGCGCCGCGACCGTACTGCACGTCCACCGTCGCCGTCTTGCCGTCCTCGTAGTGGACCACGTACTGGAAGATCACCGGCGGCTCGGGCTCCCGCCTGCCGGCCCGCCACTCCCTCTTGCGGTGGAAGGAGTGCAGGAAGAACAGCGCGTCGGCCTTCCGCCCTACCTCCAGACCGGCCACCTTGTCCTCCGCCTTGGCCCCGGGCATGCCGGAGAGCGTGATGGCGTTCTCCAGCGGCGAAGTCTTGAAGTCGCGTATTTCGTAAAGCACGCCGGTGAACCGCTGCCGGTCCAGCGGCAGGTGCGAGAAATCGCGCTCCTTGTCCGGCCACCCGCGCTCGGCGGTCAGGTACAGGTTGCACCTGCCCTCCAGAGAGATCGGGTAGTAGTTAAGCCCCGCGCCGGGCAGGACGGTCTTACGGCCGGCGAAGACGGCGTTGAGGTTGCGCATGATGGTGGAGAAGACGGTGGCCTTCTTCCTGGCGTTGACCGGCACCGCCTCGCGCTCCTGGATGTTGAGCTGGTTGAGCAAAATACCGCCCTTACCGCGCGGGTATTTGACCAGCGCGCCGATGTTCAGCAGGGGCACGACCCTTTCGCTGAAGTCGTCCGGGCGTTCCACCCGGATCCAGAGGTTGTCTATGCCCATCGTGGACTTGTGCCGCCGCTCCACCCATTCGAGGGGCACGTATTCGATGGTCTTTGCCTCGATGGGTTCGAGTTCGAAGTCCTGCCGGGGGTTGTTCTCCTGATCGTAATCCGCAAGCTCGATCACACGTGTTTTCGACTCGTCGCCGTCGAAGACCAGCTTGATCTTCGTCACCCACCAGTAGTGGTCGTTGGGGACGATGGAGAAGCCGGTGATCGTCTCGCGCCGCGGCAGCTCCCAGGTGAACGTCGGCGGCGTGCCGTCCTCGTTCATCGTCATGTAAACGATGTACTTCCAGGCATCTGTGCCGGTAAAACCGTTGGTGATACTGGCCGTGCCGCCGATACCCGGCCCGTCCATGAAGGGCGCGATGTTTTTGAGGTCCACCACGTGGGTGAAGACATCGTCGGCCGCGTATTCGTCCTTGATCCACCCGAAGATGCGCTCGCCGGAATACAGAACCACATCCCGCTGTGAGAGGCCGCTGATGAGCGGATCGCGCGGCGTGGCCAACGACACCTTCTCGCGCCGGAACGGCCGGATCAGGTGGTTGTATCCGACCAGCTTGTTGAAGAACTCCAGGCCCTCGGGCGTCACGCCCCAGAGCATCAGCCAGCCGCCGCGGCCCGTGAACTGCTGCACCGCATCCTGATTGGCGGCAAGTTTGCGAAGGTTCTCGGCTGAAGCGTCGGTGACGACGATGCCATTTGCCTCGTCACGTATGGCGGCCAGCGCGTCGGCGGCAGAATCGTACTGCAGCCCCGACTGCTCCAGCAACTCGGCTCGGGGTGTGCCCTCGGGCATGGCGGCCGCCGTGGTGTTGCGCACCAGCTCGTAGTCCAGCGCGTAGTTCACCATGTTGTCGAACAGTCGCTTCGCCGCAGGCTCGGTCTCCAGTTTCTGGCCGACCACCATCTGGCAGAGCACCATAAGGCCCTCCCCCACCGTGCACTCGGCGATGGCCGAGCAGCCGAGGTATTCGTCGCACTGCGCCAGCGAGCGCGCGCCGCTGGTCGCCTTCTCGTAGACGTTCCGGTAAACCACGTGGTCGCCGGACCAGCAGAAAAAGTCGTCCTGCTCCAGCCCGTCGAAGACGGGATGGTCCAGGTTCTCCGAGAAGGCCACGCGGCCCACATAATCCGTCAGGTTGAAGTTGGCCGGGGTCGCCTTGTAGTGCAGAGGGTTGGCCTGTTCGAGCACCAGCACGCGCTTGCCCTGCGAAGCCAGCGAGTAGAACCGCTGGTCGGTGGCCTCGCGCGGGGTGAGGACATCCTGCCCGATGATCAGCAGCCGGAAGTCCTCCGGGATATCCTCCGCGTTCTCCACGGACTGGAAGGGAATACCGCGCTTCGCCAGACGCGCCTCGGCCCAGCCGTGCGGGTCCCAGACCACTATGTCGCCCTCCTCCACGTCGGGTTTCGGCGCCACGTCGGTCGGGATCACCCATGCGTCCTTGGTCTCGGTCCAGACCTGCTCGCCGCCACGGTAGCAGGTGAGGACGAACTGAGCCTGCGTTCTCTCGCTGACGCGCGGGGCGTCGAAGGATATCTCTACGATCTCCCCCTGGCCGGGCTCGATGCGATAGGTCTTGCGCTCGCCGGCCACTTTCCTGCCGTCGGCGCGGAATTCCCACTCCATGTCTATCGGATCGTCGTAGCGGGTATCGTTACGCACCATCAGGGTGCGGTCCACGGTGTCGCCCGAGCCGAAGGTCCAGTTCCACTGGCGGCAGAGCGTCATGACGGGTTGCCAGGAGTTGTATTGCGCCGTCCCGTAGCCGCCGAACCAGTAGTGGAAGCCGCCCAGTTCCTGCCAGCGGTAGCCCTCGGAGTACATCCTGGCGACCAGGCCGCAGGCTTCGTTCGTCTCGGCGCGGCCCAGGAAACACTTCTCGCCCCCCACGATGGAGAACTTGCCCGGCGGCCAGCCGTTGGCGAAGTACTCCTCGCTCAGGAAGATCGGCTTGTCCAGAGCCATCGGCCAGGGCTGATGGCTGTCCTGCTCCGTCCAATCGCCCAGCCCGTAGGCCATGTCGGGGTAGTCGCGAGTGGCGGTTGCCTCGTAGTGGCAACCGTTGACGGGCAGCGACTGGTCCATCAGCGCCCGCCCGCCAGCCACGGAGACGCCCCTCCCCTGGCGGTCCAGCCCCTTTATCATCTCGGCCGCTTTGGTGAACTCCGGCTCCACCACGTCCAGGTTGCCGAAGTTGCGGGTGTTGATGTAGATGATCTCGTTGTCCAGTTCCCAGAGGAAGACGGACGGATGGTTGCGCTGCTGCCGGACCCGAGCCTCTATCTGCCTGCGCCAGTGCTCGAACAACGACTCGAAGGGAACCTTGACCCTCTCCCCGTCCTTTTCCACCATTTCCACCAGCGTGTAGCTGGCGTGCTGGCCGTCGAACGTGCTGCAGGTGCGGCGCACGGGCACGCCGTGGGCGTCGAAGAAGTCCAGCGCCTCGTTCTGCGTCATGCCCGCCCACTGCCGCTGGAAACGCAGGCGGAACATGTTCTGGCCGCTCTCCTTCCACCATTCGACCGCTTCCTCGGCCTCGCCCTCGGCGGCGCCGTAGTAGTCCAGGTTCGCGCGAAGCTGCCAGGGAACCCCGTTCAGCACGAAGCGCGGCCCTTCGATGCTCCACTCGCGGAAGCCGAACCTGGTCTTCCTGGTGTCCAGCACCTGGCCGCCGGCCCGCAGGCGGGTGACCACGTTGTACTGGAACGGGTCGTCCGGCCACCACAGGTGCGGGTCGGACCAGCCTTCTCTCAGGTCCAGCCGGGCGGTCTCCCCGGCGGGGACCGTCAACTCCTGCGGCTCGAACCTCTTCTCGGCCGCGCCGCCCTCCAGCGGCACGACCTCGTTTTCCACCGTTACCGTCATCTCGGAGGCAGTCGAGTTCTTGACCGTCACTTCCAGGCCCAGCTCTTTATTCTGCACCGACGGTATGGCG
>CAYVBE010000013.1:26099-45371 GCA_964448935.1 uncultured candidatus Brocadiaceae bacterium | reverse complement strand
CTGAAGACCGAGGAGCGACCATACCCCGGCGGCGGCCGCGAAGGCGCCATCCGGCACTGGCTCGAGAATCCCGCGCTGCTGTTCGAGCCGGTCGAGGCCACGATTACCCTGAAGGACAGAACAAACGCGCGGGTCCACGCCCTCGACCACGACGGACGCCTGCCGGCCGACGCGATGGAGATACCGGCCGAGAGGACGCAGGATGGCGTGCGTTTCAGTTTAGGCGGCGCAAAGAGCAAGGCCGTCTATTACCTTGTGGAACTGGCGCAGAGATGATGCCGGCAATATCCAGTGGAAGGACGCAAGTGGACGAGAGGGGAGAGATAGTGACCGATCCGTTCGAGTTCGATCCCGAATTCGTGCCCGAGGCGGACCGGGTCATCGCACGGCACGCGGCGTGGTGGAACAATGACTGTCTGGACCGGCCGCTGGTTCACCTGACCTGTCGCCGGGACCGGCCCTCCGAGCCGTTGCTCCCGCTGCCGGAACTGGGGGATGACCATGTCGGCCGCCATGTGGACACGGATTTCCGCATCGCGCGGACGGAGAATTACCTGCGACAGACGCGCTTTTTCGGGGACACCATCCCATCGGTCTCGCCCGGGTTGAACGTTGCCTACACCGCCGTCCTGGCGGGCGCGACCGTGAACTACACAAACTCGGACTGGATCGTGCCGACCGTTGAGGACTGGGATACGGCTCCGGAGCCGCGTTTCGACCCCGAAGAGTCCTTGATGAGCCGCCTGATCGAGACCGCGCGGGCCCTGGCCGAGAATGCTCGCGGGCGTTACATCCTCGCCAGCCCCCCGTATGTTGACTGCGTAACCATGATGTCGCAGATGCGCGGGACGCAGGAGTTCTGCCTGGACCTGCTGGACGTGCCCGAGAATGTGGAGCGATACCGCGACCGGTTCGTCCGGGCCTGGCTGGATTCGGCGGCGTGGTGGCGTTCGTTTGCACGGCGGCGGGGCGCTGCGGTTCGAGGACCGCTGGAGCACGTCGGGCCTGTCCGTCCGGGTCCGCAGGGGCGTGGTCGTGGAGGATGGAGGGAAGGATCGGGGCTTTTTGTCGGCTTTTGAACTGGTTGCGACGGACGCGGCGGAGACGAGTATCCGGGCTTCAACGTCGCCGAGTTGCCTGGCTGTATGATCTGACCGGAATGGCCAGACTGCAGGAGGAAAGCCCCGACCGGCGGGAGAGCGCGGGGTCGGAGATACTGGACGGTGACTGAACCGATGCTACGCCGGCGTGCGGGCGCGGGAGGATTCAGAGCCGACGAGGTAGCCCACCTGCGACGCAGGGGTGAGTTACGCGAAGGGGCAGGGGGACTGTCCGTACGTAGAAATGGTGGGCGCAGCAGGACTTGAACCTGCGACTTCTACCGTGTGAAGGTAGCGCTCTCGCCACTGAGCTATGCGCCCACCGTTGCTCCATTGACTATATCAAAACCGCCGCGCACCGTCAATCAAACCGACGAGCGCAGGGGGCCTCGGACTTCTTCTACCGTCACGGTTGCCTCGCGGCAATGTCCCGGCAGACTTTGCCTGTCCTCATCATATCCGCCCCTCGGTAGGGCACAAGACGGGCTTTACCGGGGATGGGCGGAGCCACGTATGGCGATCGCCTCGGAGATGGCGCTCGCGAGCAGCAGGGGCAGGATGACCGTCCCGTAAGCGATTGCCCGCTCGGTCAGGGCCGCCAGATATCCCGCGTCTCCGGCCTGCACCACCTCTCCCATCTGGATGCCCATTCCAATTGCGAACCAGAAACAGGGCAATTCCAGAAGCAGCACCAGCAGGCCGCAGACCGCCGTCAGGCGGCGCGGCGGCTTCCACTGTTCCGGGGAAGGCTGCAGCGATCGGCCCATGTCCTCCTCCCGGCGCATGGTGCCCATCAGCACGCCGATGTTCAGCCCCGTCCAGAAGGCAAAGATTTTGGGGAAGATGGGGTGCCAGCCGCTGGCCATGTAGAGGAACACCGCCAGCCCGTTGTAGCCGAAGATCACCCCCGCCACGCGCGCAATGCCGGGAGAGCCGCCCATCAGCCGGAACACCGCCCGCATAATGGCCCGTGCGGGCCACGCCACGAACCGCAGCCGATACCGCACCACGGGCCACGCCAGCATCAGGCCGATCGCGAAGAGCAGAAACGCCTGCACCGCTTCGCGAAAATGCCCGACGAAGACGAACCGAAGCATGGGTCCTCGCAGCGATGGTCAGAGGGATTCAGCGCACGGGAGCGGCTGTGGTCCGCATCCTCACCCACTCCGTCGCGCGCACTCCACGGTGTTGTGCAGCAGCATTGCGGTGGTCACCAGGCCCACGCCGCCGGGGACGGGCGTAATGAGTGACGCCTTTTCCTTCGCGGCCTCGAACTCCACGTCGCCCACGATGCGCGTCTTCTTTTTGCCGTCCACCTCGACCTTCACCCGGTTGATGCCCACGTCAATCACCACGGCGCCGTCCTTGACCATGTCGCCGGAGACCAGCCCCGCCTTGCCGGCGGCGACGATCAGCACCTCGGCCCGCTGCGTGTGGAAGGCCAGGTCCTTCGTGGCGATGTGGCAGCAGGTGACGGTGGGCGATTCCATGATGGACTGCAGCAGCATGACCACGGTCGGCTTGCCCACGATCTCGCTGTGGCCCACCACCACGGTCTCCTTGCCCTTCAGGTCCACACCCGCGTCCTCCAGCATGGCGATCACGGCGTGGGGCGTGCAGGGCGCCAGGGAGAAGTCGCCGTAGAACAGCTTCCCGATGTTGGCCGGATGCACGCCCTCGGCGTCCTTGTCGGGCACAATGGTCTGCTGCACGGCCCGGGCGTCCACGCCGTCCGGCACGGGCATCAGCAGTATAACGCCGTCGACGCTGTCGTCGCCGTTGACCTCGGCGATGTGCGCTGTGATCTCGTCCTGGGATGCGTCGGCGTCCAGCTCGTGCAGCTCGTAGTCAATGCCCACCTGCTGGCATGCCTTTTCCTGGCTGCCGGCGTAGTAACGCGCGCCGGGGTTGTCGCTGGCCAGGATGCCCACCAGCTTCGGAGCCCGCGCCAGGTCCTCGATGTCGCTTCTGACCTGCTCCCTGATCTTGTCCGCAATCGGTCCACCTTCGATGAGTTCGGCGGCCATCTCGTCTCCTCCGTCGTGCAGAGTTGCAGTTTACCGTCGCCTCAGGGCTCTTTGCTGCGGGCCTTGAGCAGCTTCCGCAGCTCCCGGCCGATCCACTGGTCCGTGTGCGAGAGGCAGAACGGGCCGTGACCGGGGTAGAGCACGTGCGGCGGGTCCTCCAGCAGGCGCACGAGCGACTGCACGTACGCCTCGTGGTCGTAGCCCGGCCGGGCGCGGTGCTGCGGCAGCGCGGGCGAGCGGACCACGTCGCCGCAGAACAGCAGCCGCCGCCCCTCGCAGGCCACCTCCCAGCCGACCGAGCCCCGCGAGTGACCGGGCAGGTGCAGGGCGGTGAACCGGCACCGTCCCAGTTCCATCACCTCGCCGTCCTCCATGGCCCTTACCTCTCCCTCGACGCGCGGAAAACGGTGGGCGTAGTGATACGCCGCGGTGGCCGGTCCGCCTTCCGTGAGGGGCTGGACCGCCGCAGGCGCGGCGACCACCTCGACCCCGTTCTTCCGAAGCGCCTCGGCGCCGCCGGCGTGCGGGAAATGGGTGTGGGTCAGCAGCACATGGCTCAAGTCGGTCAGGCCGAACTCCATGTCCTCGATGTTGCGCAGGATGGCGGATGCGCTCTCGCCGCAGCCGCAGTCCACCATCACCAGTTGATCCCCGGTGTCCACCAGGTAGGAATTGCAGTCGTTGGCGGGCCAGTCGAGGTAGACCATGTTGAAATCCTGGCCGCCGACCAGGAAAACCGGTCCGAGCAGGCGCATACCCATCGGTTGCCCATCCCAAAAGCGTGCGATTCGGGAACCCCGCGGAAGGGCTCATTTAAGGAGAAGCGCGGCGGTCTGTCAAGTGTTCCGGCGATCGGAACCACGGAGGGTGAGGGGCCGGAACGGGGTCGGACCAACCACGAATGGCAACGGCGAATGAACCGCAGAGACGCAGAGGACACATGGTTGGGTTACCCCGGATATTTCACGAGTGTTTTCCGTCCAGCGGACGTTTTTGCCCTCATGCGGCGCCCTCCGCGCTCGCCTGTCCTCGACGTGCCTTATGGCACGCCTGCGGTAGCTCGCTTGTGCGGGCTTGCCTGAGAGCAAAACCGTCGCCCTGGTGCGTACACAGGGTGTTGCTTGTGCATGGCCGGGTTTTGTGCTGTAAGATACGTTCCTTTAAACAGTTGCGTGGGATTCCGACAAACTCTCGTGAAACATCCGGGTTAATCGAAGCTGAGCCGGCTCTTCTTCAGCACCAGGGTGTGAACGACTTCATTGTCTATGTTGACCACGCGGTAGGTGAGTTGCGGGTCCTGTTGCGTGGTGTCGAAGTCCAGGAGGCCGAAGGAGCATTTACTGTTGTAGCTGAAGATGGCCTGCTCGAATTCTCGGTGGGTGTGGCGGTTGGTCAGTTTCGAGCTTTCCAGGTCGTAGAGGTCGTAGGCGTCCGGGCGGGGGATGCGCCAGGCGTCCGAGCGGTGGCGGTCGGCCGAGAGCAATACCACGCCCTCGACACGGTTCTCCCGGATGAAGCGGAATATCTCCTCGCGCTCCCCCGGGTAGCCGTCCCAGGTGTCGCGGCTGCCGGGCTTGGTGCCTTCGGCCCAGGGCACGGAGCTGGCGACGACTTTGAAGGTCGCTTCAGAGGTGTGGAGCTTCTGTTTGAGCCACCTGAGCTGGTGCGGGCCGAGCATAGTGGGATTCTTGAGCCCCGGCCGGGTGCGGTAGAAGCGACAGTCGAGCATGATGAAATGCACGTCGCCGATGTGGAAGTCGAACCAGATTCCGGGTCGCTCCGGGCTGCCGTACGACGGATTTACCCAGTTCTGCTTGAAGACTTCCAGCACGTCCGGCTTCCACGGCGGGTCATCCGGTGCGAGGGTGCTGTTGCAGTCGTTGGTTCCGAAGTCGTGGTCGTCCCAGATGGCGTAAACAGCAGTGGAGGAAGCGAACTGCTGCCATTCCGGCCGCGCCTGCCGGCGGCGATAGCAATATTCCTGGGTCAGGCGGTGCTGCGGGTCGTCAATATAGACGTTGTCGCCCAGCATCAGGAAGGCCACCGGGCGCCGCCCGGCGATGACGTTCCACATGTGCTCGTGTCGTGGCACGTATCCCGCTCCGCCGCCGCAGCCCACCGAAAACCGTGCGGGGCTGCCCTCGTGCGGGAAGGTGCGGAAACGCCCCTCGCACTCCGGCCCCGTCCGCCCGTCCACGGCCACGACGTAGCGGTGCTCTGTGCCGGGCGATAGGCCGCGGACGAGTGGTGTCGCGACGTAACCCGTGTCGGGGCCCGATGCGACCCGTTCCGACCGGATGCCGTTTTCGGATTCCCCGAGAGGAAAGACCGTGATCGCCACCAACGCTTCACCGGGCGTGCGTACCCAGATACGGGCCGAGGTGTCGGTCACGCTGCCCACCATCGGCCCCTGAAGGATGCTCGAGGGTTTCTCGGTGAGCCACTGTGCGAAGACTTCGGTGCCGGTCAGCGTGCCGAGGGCCCCGGGCGGACCGAATACAAAGCGATCAATGGGCAGGCCGGCCTGTAGCGCCCGCCGGGCGTGCTCCACTGCGGCCTCCGCATCTCCCTCTCTGCTGTGCATCAGCGCCAGCACGAACTCCGTCTCGGGGTTGTCGGGGTGGCCGGCCAGTCTCTCTTCGGCCTTCGTATACCGGTCGCGGGCGATGAGCCGCACGGCGTCGCGCTGCGGGTCGTGCTGTGCAAGAGATTGGCCCGCAGCAAACGTCAGAAAAAGAACACCAAAAAAAAGCCGTTTGCCCCTGTAGTTCATAGCCTTCCTCTTTTGCCGTTCTCTGTGGTGAATGTGCTGTTGTCGTTCGCAGTTCGTCTGCCGTTGCGTTTCTGTGATGTCCTCTCAGGCGCTACAGCATGGAGACCGGGTCCACGTCCACCAGGACTTTCAGGCCGGACGGGCCTTTGAGGAGGGGGTGGGCTTCGTCCAGCAGCTCCCGGACGCTGCGGGAGTTGGGGCATTTTATGAGCAGGTGACGCCGGTGGCGCCCGCGTATCTGTGAGACGGGGGCGGGGTTGGGACCCAGGATCTGGAGCGACTCCGTTGCTTCGGAGCAGAGCTTGCGCAGGGCCTTTCCCAGCCCGCGCGTGAAGTCCTCGATGCGCTCCAGCTTCCGGCCGCGGCAGATGATGCGGATCAGCCGGCCGAACGGGGGATAGCGGAACCTGCGGCGGTGGGGCAGCTCGTTCTGCGCGAACTCCTCGTAATCGTGCTTCGCCGCCGCCTGGATGCTGGGCTCGGCGGGCATGAAGGTCTGGACGATTACCCGTCCGCCGGCCGGACCGCGTCCCGTGCGACCGGCCACCTGAGCCAGGAGCTGAAACGTGCGCTCGCGCGAGCGGAAATCGGGCAGGTGGAGGGCTACGTCGGCGTTCACCACGCCCACGGTGGTCACGTTGGGGAAGTCCAGCCCCTTCGCCACCATCTGCGTGCCCACCAGTATGTCGGCCTCTCCCTTGCGGAATGCGTCCAGCTTCTGCTCGTGGGAGCGGCGGGCGCGCGTGGTGTCGCTGTCCATCCGGATGGAGGTGCTGTCCGGAAAAAGCTTCTCGACCGCGTCGTGCACCTTCTCGGTGCCGGTGCCGCCGTAGCGCATCGGCTCCAGGCCGCACTCCGGGCACGCGTCGGGCGGGCGCTGCTGATAACCGCAGTAGTGGCACTCGGCTACGTTGATCTTGCGGTGGTAGTTGAGCGTAATGTCGCACCGGCCGCACTTGAGCACGAAGCCGCACCGGGTGCAGTGCACGAAGGGCGAATAGCCGCGCCGGTTGATGAACAGCAGCGCCTGCCGCCCCTCCTCCAGGGTGTTCCGCACGCATGCCTCCAGGCGGCGGCTGATGGTGCGCAGGCGGCCCTTGCCGGCCCACTCCTCGCGCATGTCCACAATCTCGACCGGCGGGAGCGGGTGCTCGCCGATGCGGCGGGTCAGCCGCAGGGCGGTGTACTTGCCCGTGCGCGCGTTGTAGTAGCTCTCCAGCGAAGGGGTGGCCGTGCCGAGGACGACCAGGGCGTCGCTCTGCCCGGCGCGCACGATGCCCACGTCACGCGCGTGGTAACGCGGCACGTTGTCCTGCTTGAAGGTGTTCTCGTGCTCCTCGTCTATCACCAGAAGCCCCAGGTCCGGCACGGGGGCGAAGACGGCGGACCGGGCGCCGATCACCACGTCCGCCTCGCCCCGGCGGATGGTCTGCCACTGGCGGCGGCGCTCTGCCTCGGTCAGGTGGCTGTGCAGCACGGCCAGCCGGTCAAAACGGCTGCTGAAATGCCGGACCGTCTGTGGCGTCAGGCTGATCTCCGGCACCAGTACGATGGCCTGCCTGCCCCGCTGGACGACCTCGGCGATGGCGTGCATGTAGACCTCTGTCTTGCCGCTGCTGGTGATGCCGTGCAGCAGCACGACGTGGAAGGTCTCGCGCTCGATCCAGCTCTTTATCTGGGCGAATGCCTGCTGCTGCTCGGGCGTGAGCCGGTGGGGGGGACGGCGCTCCGCGCGGACGGGGCTCAGGGGGTCTTCCTTCTCAACTGTGCGCTTCTCGATGCGGATGAGCCCCCGGCGCTCCAGGGCACCGGAGGAGGAGCGTGAGGTGGAGGTGCCCTTCAGGATGTTGACCAGCGGCGCCTCGCCCTCGGCGGCGGCCAGGGCGCGCAGTATCTTGCTCTGGGAGGGGCTGCGGTCGAATATCTCGTCCGCCTTCTCCTCGGCCTCATCGGGGGTCATCTCCAGGACGGCGAACTGGAGCTTGCGCCTGCGCCGGCCCTTGCGGACGGCCGCGGGCAGCACGGCATGGAGCGCCTCGCCCAGGGAGCAGCGATAGTAATCGGAGATCCAGCGGGCCAGCTCCTGCAGCTCGGGCGTGAAGAGTGGCTGTTCGTCCAGACACTTTTTCAGGGGCTTGAGCCTGGCCTCCGCAACGTCAGGCTCTTTCTTCAGGCCGACGCAGTATCCCAGGACGCCCTTGCGATTGCCGAAGGGCACGCGCACGCGGCTGCCCGGCTGCACGCGGCCGCGCAGGGGCTCAGGGATGATGTAATCGAAGGTGCGGTCGAGGGGCAGATTGGGCGCCACCACGGCGATGCGTGGCTCGGTCCGCCTGCCTTCGGGGGACTTAAACATGGAAAACGGCGACCCTTTCTGGCTATGTTGTATAACATGGATTATGAACTGCGGCAGGTAGAGATGTCAATCTGGCGCTTTTATGGGCTCACTCAGAAGCATGTGTCGCCTGAGGTATTGCCCAACGGGTAATCGTGCCATTGTTATGGCCCACCAGCAGGAACCGACATCGGTCATCGAACACCGCGGTAGAGGGCACGCTGGCGCAGGGGAGGTCGGCCAGCATGCGACCATCTTTTTCCGCCCATAGCTTCAGCGATGGCTCCGAGTCCCCTGTGAGAACGAGGCGCGCGTCTGGCGATACAGCCATTGTCCAGACCCTTCTGGTGAGGGTGGCCAGAAGTCCGATCGCGCCGGTATCGAGGTCGGAGACGTAGAGCGCACTATGCTGGTGGAGGAAATGCGCAGTAATGAGTCGGTTTCCTCCAGGGGTGAACGCCAGCTTTGTGGGAGGTACGGGCGCACGGAGAGCGAACACTCGCTGGCCGGTCAAGGTATCCCATAGACCGACATCCCGCTCGGGCAGTGCGGCGGCCACCAGGTCGCCGCCGGGTGCCAGGGTGGCAGGCGCGTTGCCGGCTTCCGGCTGTGTTTCGAGCCGTTTGCCCTCCGGCATTTTCCAGAGGGTGAGATTCTGACTGTTGGCACCAAGTAGCAGCTTGCTATCCGACGAGAAGACCAGGGAGGGCACCCACGAGGCACGTCCGCGCAGTACGCCCAGCCTCTTTGTCCTCGGAAGGTCCCAGAGCGGTATCTGCCCATTCTCAAGGTAGGCGGCCAGCAGGCGACCGTCCGGTGAGACCGCAACACGCCGAACACGGGCCGCGACTTCCAGTCTCCGCATAAAAGTCGGGTGCGCCAGACTCCAGAGTTCCAGCGGTTTGTCTATGGCTGCCACCACCAAGAGGTCGTGCTGTGGTCCCAGAGCGATGTCCTTGACAGGCGTTCGGCTGTCTCGGAAGGATTGCGCGAGGGCAAGGGCGTGCGCCGTGCGGGGCCGGATGACGGAGTTCAGCTCGCCGCGCCACCGCGCGGCGGCTGACTGGGCCTGCGATCGCTCAGGGAGCTCTTGGGTTTCCGCAAACCTCTCCGCTGAAGCGCAGATGCTTTCGGCATCCACCCACCGATACTCTTTCATTGCCCGGCGGAACGCTAGCTTGTGCTGATCGAAGAAATACTCGGCGTTCCGGCTTTCGACGCTACGCAAGAGGCGCTGGGCCGACTCGACATGCGGGTTCTCTGGCAACATCTCGATGAAACTGCGTATCGCCTGCACGGCCGCGTCTCGCCGATACGCTTGCTTCACAGTCTCCTGCAGGTGTTCCCAGCATCGCCGATCAAACTCAGTCTGGATGCTCGCCAGCCTACCGGCCAGTTCCGGGAAGGACGACATTCTGTCGGCGATGCGGGCCAACTGGTCTGCCTTCTGCCTGGCATCCGTCCAGCGGTGCCGATTTACCAGGTCGGCAAACTCCGCCAGGCCCTTTCGGGTGCGGCTTTCGGCAGCCCGGCGCACTCGCCATTTCAGCCCCTCAACCCCCGCTTGATCCGGCATGAGATCGACCGCGAAGCTGCCGAGCCACCAGGCCTCTTCCCATTTGTCCTCCGCTATGAGTTGCTCCACTTTTTCTTTGGTGGTCTTCGCGCCACCCATGAGCCGCTCATAATGAGTCCTTAGTCCCTTCTTTTCGGCGCTTTCGGATGCCACACGGCTCAGCAGAAAGCCCCCGACCGTGATGAGCACGAAAGTAGACGCGCAGATGGGCACGAGGGTAGCCCGGTTGCGCCACGCCCACTTGCGCAGTCGGTACCACCGTGTGGCGGGCCGCGCGAGGATGGGGCGGACCTCCAGGAACCGCTGCAGGTCCCGCGCCAGCGCCCGGGCGGTGTGGTAGCGCTGGCTTTTCTCCTTGGCTATTGCCGTCAGGACAATGATTTCCAGATCCTGTGGGATGCCGGGGTTGACGTCTCCGGGTTTGATGGGCTCGGCTTCCCGAATGATCCTGTAGACTTCCAGGCCTTTGGCGTAATCAACGGGGTAGGGCACCATACCGGTTAGCAGTTCATAGAGGATGATGCCCAGGCTGTACACGTCGCTCTGGCGATCCACCGCAGACGGACGCCCCAGAGCTTGTTCCGGGCTCATATAGCGAGGCGTTCCCAGAAAATCGCCGGTCGCGGTAAGCATGGACTGTCCACTGCGCACGGAGCGGCGTGAAAGCCCAAAATCCAGCACCCGCGGTCTGCCCGAGTGCTCGACGATGATGTTGCCCGGCTTCAAGTCACGGTGGATCACTCCTTGCTCATGGGCGTGGTGAACGGCGTCACAGACGGCAATAATCAACCGACAAATCTCTTCCCGGTCGAGATTCTTCCGGCGGACATAATGATGCAAGTTCAGCCCCTCCACGTACTCCATCGTGAAATAAGGCTGCCCGGCGATCTCGCCGTATTCGTAAACGGGCACGATGCCGGGATGATTGATCTGGGCGACGGCCTGGGCCTCTCTCTCGAACCGTTTGCGCTGTTGCACCGAGGCGAAGCCGCCGCCGGCCATCATCTTCAGGGCCACGTCGCGCCGGGGGCGTTTCTGACGGGCCTTGTACACGGCTCCCATTCCGCCCCGTGCCAGGAAGCGGACTATGTCATAACGGTTACGGAAGTGTTCCCGGAGCCACTCAATGTCATGCTGTCCCTCGCTTTCCGGCCGTGTCGTCGGCTCTTCCTTCAGTTCCTCTTCTCCAGACACAACCCGGTTGGCGTGAAGGACCGGGGGGCCACCAAGCCGGGCGCCGCAGTTCGGGCAATTGCCGTAAGGGCCGCCGGCCGGACGGTGGATCTGGGCGTCGCACACGGGACAGGCGAACCTTACCTCGGGGCCGGCCAATGTGGGTGCGTCTGCCAGGTGGGTTCTGTCCTGTCCGGCGCCTTCAGGGAACGAGCGGCAGACAAAGCTGCCGCTGCAGCCCGGGCAGACGACGCGCGTCTCTCCGCCGGGAATCTGGACCGGGTGCTGGCAGTAGGGGCACTCTATGCGCACCGGGCGTCCCCTTCGAAGCCAAATCACGGGACCGGTATCATTATAGCGAAGGAACGGGGCGCCGGGCCACGTTCCTCAGACCCGGTGTGTAACGTCGGCCATTTGTTTGATGAAGTCAGTGGCTGCGGCCACGGGGTCAGTGCCTTCCTCCGCCGCGGCGGCCATGCGGCGGACGATGGCGCTGCCCACGATGACGCCGTCCGCCTGATGCGCCACAGCGCGCGCGTGCTCCGGCTGAGAAATGCCGAATCCCACCGCAACGGGCACGGAGGTCAATTCCTTCAGCGCCCGGATGTTGTCCACCAGGTCCTCCGGCAGGCCGGTGCGCTCTCCGGTGATGCCCCGCACGGCGATGTAGTAGATGAAGCCGGCGGCGTTGCGCACCACCATCTGCCGCCTTTCCCGCACGGTGGCGGGCGTGACGAAGCAGATCAGCCGGAAGTCCCGCTCCTCGGCCGCCTCAAAGTACGCGGCGGCTTCTTCCACGGGAAGGTCCGGTATGGTGGCGCCGTCCAACCCGGCCTCGCGCGCGCGCTCGATAAATGCTTCCATGCCCATGCGGAAGACCAGGCTGTAGGAGATCATGGCCACGATGGGAAGCGGGCAGCTTTTCCGAGCCCCGGCCACGGTGTCGAAGACGCGGTCCACCCGCACGCCCCGCTCCAGGGCGCGGTGGTAGGAGTCCTGGATGGTGGGTCCGTCGGCGATGGGGTCGGAGTAGGGGAAGCCCAGCTCGATCAGGTCGGCGCCGGCGCTTTCGGCCTCCTGCAGCAGGCGGCAAGTGACCTCCAGGGATGGGTCCCCCGCCGTGAAGAACGGGATGAAGGCGGCCTGGTCGGCCTCGGCAAGGTCGCGGAAGCGGGCGTCTATTCTGTTCATGCTCTCTCCGGGATGTCGTTCAGGCTTCCAGACCGAGAACGCGTATGGCCTCGGCCAGGTCCTTCTCCCCGCGGCCCGACAGGCAGACGACGGTCAGCTCGTCCGGCGATGGCCGGTTTTCCTCTTTCAGCAGGTAGGCCAGGGTGTGCGCGCTCTCCAGGGCAGGGATGATGCCCTCCGTGCGCGCCAGTACCTGGAAAGCCTCCAGCGCCTCCTCGTCGGTCACCGAGGTGTAGGTGGCCCGGCCGGTCTCTTTCAAGTAGCTGTGTTCCGGTCCCACGCCGGGGTAATCCAGCCCGGCGGAGACGGAGTGGACCTCGCCGGTCTGGCCGTCTTCGTCCTGCAGCACGTAGCTCTTGCTGCCATGCAGCACGCCGGGGCGGCCCTGCAGGAGGGTGGCGGCGTGCTGGCCGGGATCGAAGCCACGGCCGCCGGCCTCCACCCCAACCATGCGCACTTCTTCATCGCTCAGGAAGGGGTAGAACATGCCGATGGCATTGCTGCCGCCGCCCACGCAGGCGATCAGGCAGTCGGGCAGGCGGCCAGCCTGATCCAGGACTTGCCGGCGGGTCTCGCGGCCGATGACGGACTGGAAGTCGCGCACCATCAGGGGATAGGGGTGCGGCCCGGTCACGCTGCCCAGGATGTAGTGGGTGCTCTCGAAGCTGCCCATCCAGTCGCGCAGGGCCTCGTTGCAGGCGTCCTTCAGCGTCCTGGAGCCGGCCTCCACCGGCACCACGCGTGTGCCCAGCAGCCTCATCTTCAGCACGTTCGGCCGCTGGCGGCGCATGTCCTCGGTGCCCATGTAGACCTCGCAGTCCAGGCCGAAGCGCGCGGCCGCTGTGGCGGTGGCCAGGCCGTGCTGCCCCGCACCGGTCTCCGCGATGATGCGCTCCTTGCCCATCCGCACCGCCAGCAGGGCCTGGCCGAGGGCGTTGTTGATCTTATGGGCGCCGGTGTGGTTCAGGTCCTCGCGCTTGAGGTATATCGGGCCGCCGCCCACGCGCTCGCTGAAACGTTCGGCGTGGTAGAGCGGGTTGGGGCGGCCGGCGTAGCGGCGCAGGAAGTAATCGAGCCGCGCCTGGAAATCCTCGTCCTCTCGGGCGTCCAGGTAGGCCGTCTGGAGTTGTTCGAGCGCGGGGATGAGGGTCTCCGGCACGAACCGCCCCCCGAACTCCCCGAAATATCCTCTTTCATCCGGCAGTTGATGCGTCATGGGTTGACTCGGCTGTCTTGTGCGATGGTCGGATTATAACGGCCCACGCGGAAGGGTGCTGGTATGGTACGGCGGACGGCGGTGGCTGTCAAAGGCAGGGGGGACACGGACGGGCCCGGAGTTTCAGCGGGTGCTCTGTCCGCTGCGCCAGTTTTCGGCCACGGGGAGTCTTCGGCCCCAGCCGAAGGCTTTGGCGGTTACGCGCAGTGTGATGGGGGCCTGGCGCCTTTTGAACTCCGCAGCGTCCACCATGCGCAGCACCTCGGTCACCAGGTTGCGGTCGAAGCCCCGCTCCACTATCTCCTCCATCTCCATGTCGCCGTGGATGTAGAGGTCCAGTATCTCGTCCAGCAACTCGTAGGGCGGCAGGGTGTCCTGGTCCTGCTGATCGGGCTTTAGTTCGGCGCTGGGGGGCCTGGTCAGGACGGACTCGGGGATGACCTGCCCGTTGCGATTGGCATATCGGGCCAGCTCGTAGACCCTGGTCTTCGGCACGTCGCCGATCACGGCCAGGCCGCCCACCATGTCGCCGTAGAGGGTGCAGTAGCCGACGGCCAGTTCGCTCTTGTTGCCTGTGGCCAGGGGCAGGGCGCCGAATTTGTTGCAGTAGGCCATGACCAGCATGCCGCGCAGCCGGGCCTGGATGTTCTCCTCGGCCACGCCGGGCTCGGTGCCCTGGAAGAGCGGATCGAGCAGGGCGCCCGCGCACGCGCGCAGGCGCTCTATGGAGATGGTGTGCAGGTCGAGTCCAAGGTTGGCGGCGATGGCCTCCGCGTCGCGGCGGCTCTGGGCCTGGGTGAACCGACTGGGCAGGAAGAGGGGCGTCACGTTCTGCGACCCCAGCGCTTCTGCAGCCAGGACGACCGTGACGGCGCTGTCTATGCCGCCGCTGAGGGCCACCACGCCGGTGCCGAAGCCGCACTTGCGGGCGTAGTCGCACAGGCCCAGCACCAGGGCGCGCCAGGTGAGTTCGGGCTCCCCGGGGCGGTCCACCGGCTCGGAGCCCCCCTGCGCTTCGCTGTCCACCACGAGCATGTCCTCCTCGAAGTGGGCTGCCTCGGCAATGGTGCGCCCGCGGGCGTCTATGGCCAGACTGCCGCCGTCGAAGATGAGCTGATCGTTGCCACCCACCAGGTTGACGTAGAAGAGGGGCACGCCGTGGCGCCGGGCGGAGGTGGCCAACATGCGCTCACGGAACTTCTGTTTGCCCGAGGAGAAAGGGGATGCCGCTATGTTGACGATGAACTCCACGCCCGCCGCCGCCACCACCTCGACGGGGTCGCTTTCGTAGCGGCGTTGCTCCCAGAACTCCGGGTCGTTCCACGCGTCCTCGCAGATGGTGAGGCCCACCGGGGTCGGCCCCAGGTGGACGGGCAGGTTGCGGACGGCGGGCTGGAAATAGCGGGCCTCGTCGAAGACGTCGTAGGTGGGCAGCAGGCTCTTTTCCCGGCGTTCCACGACCTCGCCGTCGCGCACCAGGGAGGCGCAGTTGGCGGCCGGCTTGCCGTGCTCCGCACGGGTCCTGCCGGCGTGGCCCACCACGGCGTAAACGCCGCGGGCAGCGCGGGCGACCTCGCCCACCGCCTCCTCGTTGGCCTCCAGGAAGGCGGACCGCTGCACAAGGTCCTGCGGCGGGTATCCGCAGATGGTCAGCTCGGGCAGCAGCACCAGTTCCGCCCCGCGGTCGGCGGCGCGGCGGACGGCGTCGGCTGCGCGCCGGGCGTTGCCCCGCACGTCGCCGACGGTCGTGTTGATCTGGGCCAGCGCTATCTTCACTGCGTTTTCCTCGGGTAGTGGTGCATCGCTTCCCGGATATCTTATCGTACGGTCGCCGGGAATTCTGCCCCAAAATAAGAACCGCCCGCCCGGTCCGGGGGACCGGGCGGGCGGCTTCGCGGCTGAACCGGCCGTCAGAAGGTCAGGATCTCGATGCCGTTGATCTCGGGGTTCTGGATGTCGGCTTCGAACGTGATGTTCAGCGTGCCCTCATCCACGATGACGGGCTCGCAGACCTTCACGACCGGTTCGGCGAACCCGCCGCCCTCCTCGTACGGGTCGAAGTCTTCGAGCATGGTCTGGCCGTTCACGTTGACAGAGAACACGCGCTGGCCGGCATCGGTTATTCCGTCGAAGGTTTCCGCAAAGTGCAGCCGGACCTGGTACTTGCCGTCGGGCACCAGGAAGCGGTATCCGGCCATGTTGAACCGCTCGTAGAGGTACACGTCCGGGGCGGATGTGCCCTCGACGGTGATGCCCCATCGCTTGACCGTGGTGCCGCCGATGGCGCCCCACTCGACCCCGGTCTCGAAGAGCTGGTCGGCCGCCCAGACGCAGTCGGCCTCGTCCGAGTACTCCTGGGTGGCGCCGCAGTTCACCCGCGCGATAACCTCCGGCTCCCCCATGCCCGTGATGGACTGGATGGTCGAACACCCGGCCAGCACGACCAGCAACCCCACAGCGATCAAAGCGATCAACTTACCCCTCATGAGCCTACTCCTCCACAGAGCCAAAAGGCGTTCAGCTTAAAAACAAAGCGAACCCTGACATATTGTCTGGAGTCTAAGGCCCGAAGCCCAACCTTTCAAGCGAAAGCCAGGAGCGCGGAGCGGAACAGGAGCACCGTCAGGCCCGCCGTCCAGCAGGTTCCTGTGCGTTCTTGTGAGTCCGTGTTTTTGCCCCGGCCAAAGAAAATGCCCAGATTTTCGCGGGAGTTGATTGAGAAGCCCGTTCGTTAATGCTACAATGTGAGCTAACCGACGGAGAGAAAACGGCGGCCCGGGGATTGGCCCCGGGTGATCAAATGTGCCTCGCCCGCGGGGTGGGGGCGAATCCGCGGCCGAGAATCGGCGAAAGAACTGGCAGAATCGCTTGACTTCTAAGTTGATTCTGTTAGACTACGGCGGATTGCGCCCCGGCATTCTGCGGGGGCATTATTGGCCTACAATCAGACTTGCTGGAGTGCTGCACGTGGCGACGGAACAACGCATCCGAATTCGGATGGAGGCATACGACCACCGGGTCCTGGATCGGTCGGCTCAGAAGATAGTGGACACCGCGATCCGGACCGGCGCGAAGGTCAGTGGCCCCGTGCTGCTCCCGACGCACATAGAACGGTACACTGTGCTGCGCGGACCGCACGTGGACAAGCGGTCGCGCGAACAGTTCGAGATACGCACGCATAAGCGTTTGATTGACATCCTGGACCCGACGGTCCGCACGGTGGACGCCTTGAACAACCTGAAGGTGCCCGCCGGTGTGGAGATCAAGATAAAGGTCTGAGCCCGCCCTTTGCGGGCACCGGCCTGGTCGGGCCGGGGTGTGGGTGTACGCGGCCGCCGGTCGGGCTGCGCACGGTCGAATCCCCACCAGGGCCTGCGTCGCGGCAGTTCGCCGCGCGGGTCTGATGACGTGCGGGCAGTTAGCTGGCTCAGGTCACAACCTGCGGGGCGCATGGTCTAATGCGCCTGTTTCCCCCTGACTTGCGGGTCCGGGGAGTTCTTGTCTGACGCAGCAATGTCGAGAACTTCGCTACCGGGAGCGGTTGTGTCAGCATGGGAGCGGCAGAGCGGTCCTTTTGGAAGATACACGCGATGGTAGAAGCATTGCTGGGCAAAAAGGTCGGAATGTCACAGGTCTTCGACGAGACCGGCGAGCGCGTGCCGGTCACCGTCCTGCGCGTGGGGCCCTGCGTGGTCACCCAGGTGAAGACGGCGGAGACCGACGAGGCGGCGGCCGTGCAGATCGGGTTCGAGGAGGCCAAGGAGAAGAACGTGCCCGGCCCCCTGAAAGGGCACTTCCGCAAGGCCGGCGTGAAGCCCAGGCGCATGCTGCGCGATGTGCCGGCTTCCGGCGAGGAGATGCCGGAACTCGGACAGGAACTGACCGTCGAGGTGTTCGACGGCACGGCCTACGTGGACGTCGAAGGCACGAGCAAGGGGCGCGGGTTCGCGGGAGTGGTTCGGCGTCACGGCTTCAGCGGCTCTCCGAAAACCCACGGCGGTCGGTTCGGCCGCCGGGGAGGCTCCATTGGCACCAGTGCTACCCCCAGCCGCGTGCTGAAGGGCAAGAAGATGGCCGGCCAGATGGGCGCAGAGCGCACAACAGTGCGCAACCTGGAAGTAGTGAAACTGATTCCCGAGCAAGATGTGATGCTGGTCAAGGGCTCCGTGGCGGGCGCCAGGGGCGGATACGTGCTGGTGCGCAAGGCCGTCAGGCCGCCCGGCGGCGAGTAACAGACCGGCGACGGGACAGAGTTAGAGGCGAACGAAAATGGAAATACCGGTGTACAACAGCCAGGGCGAGCAGGTGGATCTGGCACAGGTGGACGAAACCGTTCTGGGCGGGAAGCCCAACCTGGTGCTGATCCGACAGGCCATCGTTATGTACGAAGCCAATGCTCGTTCGGGCACCGCGCAGGCCAAGACGCGTTCGGAGGTGGTCAGGTCCACCCGAAAGCCATGGCGCCAGAAAGGCACCGGCCGCGCCCGGCACGGCGACCGGGGCAGCCCTATCTGGAAGGGTGGCGGTGTGACGCACGGCCCCCGGGCGCGGGACTACCGCCAGAAGATGAGCAGCAAGGCCCGGCGACGCGCTCTGCACAGCGCCTTTCTGGCCAAGGCGGCCGACGCAGAGGTGATTGTGATTGACCGGCTGGAACTGCCGGAGCCGAAGACCCGCCACATGGCGGCCATCCTGGACAGGCTGGGTGTGGACCGCACCTTTCTGGTTGTGCTGCCGGACTACGACGCCACTCTGTGGCGCTGCACGCGCAACATCGAAGGCGCCGACATGACGAGCTGGTCTGACCTGAACACTTATGCCATGATCCGGCCCCGCCGGGTCATTTTCACGCGAGAAGCGCTGGATCAGTTCCTGGAGGCCGCGGCGCGGGAACATGCGCCCGCCGCACCGGCAGGGGAGGTGCGAGACGATGGATAGCCATCAGGTGATAGTCCGCCCGCTGCACACCGAGAAGAGCGTGGAAGACATCAGGGTGCACAACACCTATCACTTCGAGGTGCACCCGGAGGCGACCAAGACGCAGGTGCGCCACGCGGTGGAGGAGCTGTTTCCGGGGCGGCAGGTGCAGGACGTGCGGACCCTCTGGGTGAAGGGAAAACAGCGGCGCGTGCGCTGGACCACCGGGACCACCAGGAAGTGGAAGAAGGCCATGGTCAGGCTGCGCCCCGGCGACACGATTGACATCGGATACTGAAAACCGACTGAGAATAAACCCAAAGCAGACTGCGAGCGGGAGAGTACAGCGTGGGCATCAAAACACATAATCCGACAACGCCGTCGCAGCGCGCGACCGCGAGTCCGGATTTCTCCGAGATCACGCGGAAGCGCCCGGAGAAGTCCCTGCTGCGCCCGCTGAAGCGCACCGGCGGGCGCAACAACCATGGGCGAACGACCGCGCGGTTCCGCGGCGGTGGGCATAAGCGCCGTTACCGGTTGATAGACTTCCGGCGGGACAAAGATGACGTGCCGGCGCGCGTGCTGGGCATCGAATACGACCCCAACCGGTCCGCCAGGATCGCCCTGCTGGAATACGAGGACGGCGAACGGCGCTACATTCTGGCCCCCGAGGGAATCGAAGTGGGGCAGAAGATCCTGAGCGGCCCGGACGCCGAGCCGCGCGCCGGGCACTGTATGGCGCTGGGAAGGGTGCCGCTGGGCCTGTTCGTGCACAACGTGGAGTTGAAGCCGGGCGCCGGCGGCGAGATCGTGCGCAGCGCGGGCAGCGGCGCCCAGGTGAGCGCCAGGGAAGGCAAATACGTGCACCTGATTCTGCCCAGCGGAGAGATACGGCGGGTGCCGGGCAAGTGCCGGGGCACCATCGGCCGCGTGGGCAATGCCGACAACCAGAACGTGAAGCTGG
>CAYVBE010000013.1:0-26089 GCA_964448935.1 uncultured candidatus Brocadiaceae bacterium | reverse complement strand
ACAAAATCATAATCTCCTTCCGAAGCTCCGCCGGAAATAATCAGGACATCAATGGGCAAGGCCGGCCGCTCCCGGTGGCTGGGCCGGCGGCCGCACGTGCGCGGCACGGCGCAGAACCCCGTGAGCCATCCCATGGGCGGCGGCGAGGGCAGGCGAGCCGGCGGACGGCACCCATGTTCCCCCACCGGCGTGCTGGCCAAAGGCGGCAAGACCCGAAAGCGCAAGAAGTACAGCGATCGTTTCATCGTGCGCAGAAGGAGGAAGTAGGCTTGAGCAGATCACTGAAAAAAGGCCCATATGTTGACGAGAAGCTGCTGCGTAAAGTGATGCGGCAGAAAGAGAACCGCGAGCGGGACCCCATCCGCACCTGGTCCCGGGCCTGCACCATTATTCCGGACTTCGTTGGCCACACGTTTCTGGTGCACAACGGGCGTTCGTTCGACAAAGTGTTCATCACAGAAGACATGGTGGGCCACAAGCTGGGAGAGTTTGCCCTGACCCGGACGTTCCGGGGGCACGGCGGGCGCCGGGAAGCGCCCTCGCCCGGAGCGCGGCCGGGCGGTCCTGAACGTGGTCGTCGGTAGAAAGGCGAGTGTCGAAGATGCAATTCCAGGCAAGTCATAGATACGCACCCATCACGGCCCGGAAGGCCAGGCCGGTGGTTGACCTGATACGGGGCAAGCACGTGAACGACGCCCTGGAGATCCTGCGCGCCACGCACAAACGGGCCTCGCACCTGGTGGACAAGGTGCTGCGCTCGGCAATGGCCAACGCCGACGAGAGCCTGGAGGCGGATATGGAGGCGCTGCGCGTGCACCGCGCCTGGGTGGACGAGGGGCCGACGCGCCGCAAGGCCATGGCGCGCGCCCGCGGCAGGACGGCCGTGATCGAGGGACGCACCTGTCACATAAATATCGAGTTGGACGACGGACAGTAACTGGAGGTTTCATGGGTCATAAGGTCCATCCGAGAAGTCTGAGACTGGGCATCACCGAAGACTGGCGGTCCCACTGGGTCGCCGACAAAAGACACTTCGGCGAGTATCTGGTCGAAGACCAGAAGATCCGCAGGCACACCAAGGAGAACTACTACTACGCCGGCATATCGCGGATGGAGATATCCCGTGTGCCGGGCAGCGTCCATCTGACGGTTTACTGCGCCCGTCCGGGGCTGATGATCGGCCGGCGGGGCGTCGAGGTGGAGCGGCTGAAGAACTCCCTGGAAGACCTGACCGGGCGCACCGTGGAGGTCAGCGTGGAAGAGGTGGAGCAGCCCCAGCTGGACGCCCAGCTTGTGGCGGAAGAGGTGGCGCAGCAGATCGAACGCCGCAGTTCCTTCCGCCGCGCCATGCGCCGGGCGGCCGAGATGACGATGAACAACGGCGCCGAGGGCGTCAAGATTCACCTGGCAGGCCGGCTGGGGGGCTCCGAAATGGCCCGCCGGGAGAAGATCGTGGAGGGGCAGTTCCCCCTGCAGACCATCAGGGCCAAGATTGATTACGGCTTCACCGAGGCCAAGACCAAGTACGGCCACATCGGCGTGAAGGTGTGGGTGAACACCGGCCTGCTGCAGCCGGGCGAGACGATTAAAGGGGAGAAGGAGCTGGACGATGCCTCTGATGCCTAAACGTGTAAAGCACCGCAAATACCAGCGGGGCAGTCTGAAGGGCAAAGCCTCGCGGGGCAACCGCGTGGTGTTCGGTGAGTTCGGGCTCCGCGCGATGGAACGCGGCCGACTGACCGCCGAGCAGCTCGAGGCCGGCCGTCTTGCCGTCATGCACTACCTGCGGCGCGAGGGCAAGCTGATCACCCGCGTGTTCCCGCACGAGAGTATTACCACCACGCCCACCGAAACCCGCATGGGCAAGGGCAAGGGCGAGGTGAGCCACTGGATCGCCAAGGTCAAGCCCGGCACCATCATCTTCGAGTTGAGCGGCGTTTCCGAGGAACTGGCCGTCGCCGCGCTGGGCCGCGTTGCGCACAAGCTGCCCATCCGCACCAAACTGGCCTACCGGAGGGCGCACGCATGAAAGCCAGCGAACTACGAGGCCGAGACCCGGAGGACCTGCGGCGTGAGTTGGGCGAGATGCAGCAGGAGCTTTTCGATCTGAATTTCAACTGGCAGGCCGAGGAAGACCCGGACACCAACCGGCGACGCCAGCTACGGCGTGATGTCGCGCGCTACAAGACGGTGCTGCGCGAGATGGAACTGGAGCAGGCCGGCCGGGAGCAACCGTAGCTATAGTCCCCCTTTGCACAGCGAGTAGCACATGAGCGAGCAGGACGAGTCAGGAAGAAAAAGGGTCCAGGGGACCGTTAAGAGCGACAAGATGCAGAAGACCATTACGGTCACCGTGGAGCGGCTGGTAAAGCACCCGCGCTACGGCAAATACATCCGGCGCAACTCCACGTTCATGGCCCACGACCCGCATGACGGTGCCCGAGAGGGCGACGTGGTGGAGATCGAAGAGACACGTCCCCTGTCCCGCCGAAAGCGCTGGCGGCTGGTGCGAGTGATCCGGCGCGCGGCACAGGTGGGCACGGAGATCCCGGATATCGAATCTGCCTGAGTCGCATGTGCCTGCTGAGACCGCGGAGACACGGCAATGATACAAGAACAGACAGTACTGGACGTTGCGGACAACACCGGCGCACGGGCCGTGCGCTGCCTGAAAGTGCTGGGCGGCAGCCGGCACAGGTACGCCAGCGTGGGCGACATTGTCGTGGGCAGCGTCATACGCGGCATCCCCGGCAGCGACGTCAAGAAGGGAGAGGTCGTCCGGGGCGTCATCGTGCGCACCAGGGCGCCCGTGCGGCGTGACGACGGAAGCTACGTTCGGTTCGACGGCAACGCCGTCGTACTCCTGCAGCCGGACGGCAACCCCCGGGGCACACGCATCTTCGGTGCGGTGGCCAGGGAGCTCAGACAGGAGCACTTCATGCGCATCATCAGTCTGGCGGCGGAGGTGGTCTGAGGCATGGCTGGAGGAAGAAGAAAACTGCACGTCTGCCGCGGGGACACCGTGGAGGTCATCGCCGGCAATGCCCGGGGAGCGCGGGGGAGAATCCTCCGAGCCCTGCCCCGGCAGGGCAAGGTCGTCGTGGAAGGCATAAACATGGTGTGGAAGCACATGCGACGCACCCGGCAGAACCCGCAGGGCGGCCGCATCGAGATGGAGGCGCCCATTGACGCCTCCAACGTGATGCTGCTGTGCCGCAACCGGGAGTGCGACCGATACGACCGCCCCGTGCGCACGTGCAAGGAGCGGACCGAGGACGGCAAGAAGATACGCGTCTGCGTCAAGTGCGGCGCTGAGATACCAAAGGTGGAATAGAATCGCTGACTGGACGGCATAACCGATGAGTGAAACTACGGAAGAGACGATCACCGAAGACTATCAGCCGCGCCTGAAGGTGCACTACCGCCAGGAAGTGGTGCCGGCGCTGCAGGAGCGCTTCGGGCTGGAGAACGTCCTGGCGGTGCCGCGCCTGGAGAAGATCGTGCTGAACATGGGCGTCGGGCAGGCCGTCGAGGACTCGAGCGTGCTGGACGACGCCGTCACCACGATGCGCGTTCTGAGCGGCCAGCAGCCGATCATCACTCGCGCCCGCAGGAGCGTGGCGGGTTTTCACCTGCGCGAAGGGGCGCCGGTGGGCTGCAAGGTGACCCTGCGCCGGGCACGGATGTATGAGTTCCTGGACCGGCTGATCAGCGTGGCGTTGCCACGTGTGCGCGACTTCCGGGGCTTGAGCCCCAACGCCTTCGACGGCACGGGCAACTACAGCCTGGGCCTGGAAGAGGCGGGCGTTTTCCCGGAACTGAACCTCGATTCGTTGAACAACATCCTGGGCCTGGACGTGACCATCGTCACCAGCGCCCGGACCGATCAGGAAGCTTACGAACTGCTAGACAGGCTGGGAATGCCCTTCCGCAAGTAGGGCACAACGGCCCCATTACGCCTGGAGGTGAATGCAGCAGCATGGCTCGAAAAGCTCTGGTAGAAAAATCAAACCGCGAGCCGAAGTACAGCACCCGCAGCTACAACCGCTGCCGCCTGTGCGGCCGTGTGCGGGGATACATGCGCAAGTTCCAGATATGCCGTATCTGCTTTCGTGAACTGGCCTCTGAGGGCAAGATCCCCGGAGTGGTAAAAGCCAGCTGGTGACCAGCAACCCCGGACACGCTATCGTCGAGGCGCGAGAACATGAACAGTGACCCCATAGCCGATATGCTCACCCGCCTGCGCAACGCGCTGGCGGCGCGACACGAGACAGTGGAGATGCCCGCGTCCAAAATGAAGGAGCAGGTGGCCCGCGTGCTCCGGGACGAAGGCTTCATCGAGGATTACCGTGTGGCCGGCGAGCCGCCTCACCGCGTGCTGAAGGTCTACCTGAAATACGGACCCCTGGACGAAAACGTTGTGCGGGAACTCAAGAGGGTCTCGAAGCCCGGCCGGCGTATCTACCGCGGAGTGGACGAGTTGGGCTATGTGGCCAACGGGCTGGGCATCTGGGTGGTGTCCACTAATCGCGGCCTGCTCAGCGACCGCGAGTGTCGCAGAGAGAACGTGGGCGGCGAAGTGGTCTGCATGGTTCGCTGAGTCCGGAGAGCAACGGAGGAGACAACGAAATGTCGCGCATCGGCACACAACCCATACCCGTGCCCGAGGCCGTGCAGGTGGCTGTTGACGAGCAGCGGGTGAAGGTCAAAGGCAAGCTGGGCGAGATGGAGCACGAGATGCCCGGCCTGCTGGAGGTGGAATACGACGACGCAGAGCGCCTGATACACGTGCGCCGACATGGCGAGGACCGTCAGGCCCGCTCCATGCACGGCCTGCACCGCAGCCTGCTGGCCAGCAAGGTGCAGGGCGTCCACGAGGGCTTTAGCAAGAAGCTGGAAATCTACGGCACCGGCTACAGCGTGGACACCAGCGGCAACAGCGTGGTGCTGCAGGTGGGGTTCTGCCACCCCGTGGAGATCGAGCTGCCGGACGGCATCAGCGTGGAGATCGAGCGACCGAACGCCCAGCAGGACACCCCCGCGCAGTTCGCCGTCAAGGGAGTGGACAAGCAGCTGGTGGGTCAGATAGCGGCCAGGATCAGGGCCGTGCGGCCCCCGGAGCCGTACAAGGGCAAGGGCGTGCGATACACCGGCGAATACGTGCGGCGCAAAGAGGGCAAGGCGTTTACCGGACTGGAGTAGGGTTAGAGGTATTGGGTAATGAAAAAAAGCAAACAGAAACGACTTCTGCGCCGGAAGCGCCACCGTCGGGTGCGCAGCAAGGTGGAAGGAACCCCGGAGAGGCCGCGCCTGTGCGTCTACCGCAGCAACAGGCACATCTACGCCCAGGTCATTGACGACTGGGCGCAGCAGACGCTGGTGGCATGTTCCAGCATGAGCCCCGAGGTGCGAGACGAGGTGGACGACGGCAGCACTGCCGACGGGGCCGCTACGGTGGGCCGGGCGCTGGCCAGAAAATGCCTGGACAAGGATATCCGCGCCCTGGTGTTCGACCGGGGCGGCTACCGCTACCACGGCCGGGTGAAGGCCCTGGCCGAGGCGGCGCGCGAGGGATTCAGCGAGGCCGGAGCCGAAGGCTTTTGATTTTACGTGCGAATGCGTAGTCGCAGTATGGAGGATGCATGGCAAAACGCAGAAACCAATCGGGATTGCACGAAGAAGTGATTGACCTGCGGTTCCCCAACAAGGTGACCAAGGGCGGCCGCACCCTGGGTGTGGCGGCCCTGGTGGCCGTGGGCAACGGCAACGGCAGGGTGGGCATCGGCTACGGCAAGGCACGGGGCGTGCCCCAGGCCATCGAGAAGGCCGTGAAAGACGCCCGTGACAACATGCAGACGATCTACATGGTGGGCGACACGCTCGGCCACGAGATCACCGTGCGCCAGGACGGCGCCCACGTCATGTTGAAGCCCGCCCGACCCGGCACCGGCGTCAAGGCGGGCGCCACCGTGCGGGCCATCATGGAGGTCCTGGGCGTCCGTAACGCCCTCACCAAGGTCTACGGCAGCACCAATCCCGTGAATGTGGCCCGCGCCACCATGGCCGCGCTCGAGAGGATACGCAGCCCGGAGGAAGTGGCCGAGCTGCGCGGCGTGGACGTGAAGCTGCACCACCCGCAGAGCCGCGTGGGGAAGAAACAAGAAACTGCCGAGCAGGTCGAAGAACAGCAGCCGGAGGAAGAGGCCCGGGCCGAAGCCCCGGAGACGGAAGAGGTGACGGAAGAAGAAGCGCCGGAGACCGAACAGGTCGGAGAAGAGCCCGTGGCCCGGGCCGAGGCGGAGGAAGACGAAGCGTCCGAAGAGGCCGAGGTCACCGACGAAGAAGTAGAGGAAGCCGAGACCGCCGAGGAGCCGGACGAATCGGCGGAAGCTGAAGACGAGGAATAACACGCCAGAAGGGCAAGAGAGCATGGACATCGGCGAAGCAAAAGAACGCCGCCACCCGCGCAGCCGGAAGAAGCGCGTAGGGCGCGGCGCGGGAAGCGGACATGGCAAGACCAGCGGGCGCGGGCACAAGGGCGCCAAATCGCGCAGCGGCTGGAGTTCCCGCGGCATGACCGGCGGCGACGTGCCGTTCTGGCGCCGGCTGCCCCAGCGGGGCTTCTCCAACGCACCGTTCCGCCGGGACTACCAGGTGGTGAACGTGGCGCAACTGAACCGGTTCGAGGACGGCACGGTTGTCACGCCGGTGCTGCTGCGGGCCGAAGGCGTCGTCAAGCGGCAGACCGGCGCAGGTGTCAAAATCCTGGGCGACGGCGAGCTGGTCAGAAAGCTGGCGGTCCACGCTGACGCGTTCAGCCGCAGTGCCGTGGACAAGATCCAGGAGGCGGGCGGAACCGTCGAGGTCATTCCGGGCCCCAAGCCCCCGGTGCGCAACAAAGCGCAGACCGTCCAACCGGAACTGGAGCAGTAAATGCCCCTGCTGGACCAGATGGCCAACGCCTGGCGCATCCGTGACCTGCGCCACAAGATACTGATCACACTGGGCCTGCTGGCCTTGTGCCGCGTGGGTGTGTTCATTCCGCTGCCGGACATCAGCGTGGAGGCGCTCAGCGCGCAGTTCCAGCGCACGGCCGAGGGGCTGGGCGTGCTGGGGCTGCTAAACCTGTTTACCGGCGGCGCGCTGGGACGCGGCGCGTTGTTCGCCCTGGGTATCATGCCCTACATCACGGCGTCCATTATTTTCACCCTGCTCTCGAATGTGATCCCCAGCCTGGAGGCGCTCCGGCGGGAGGGCGCGGCGGGGCAGAGGAAGTTGAACCAGTACATGCGGCTCACCACGGTGGGCATCTGTCTGTTCCAGGGTACGTTCCTGCTGCGGACGATCATGTCGCCCCAGGTGGTGCACGCGGGAGTTTTGGACACCCCGCTGGGCACGGTGGGATTCCTGGTGAAGGGGGCATTTCTGCTGACGGCCGGCACGCTGTTCCTGATGTGGCTGGGCGAGCAGATAGACCAGCACGGCATCGGCAACGGGATTTCGATGATCATTATGGTGAACATCCTGGCCCGGCTGCCCAACGCCATCTACATGCTGCAGCGTCAGATCGAGCTGGCGGACAGCCAGCAGAACGCTATTTTGAAAATCATCGCCCTTCTGGCGCTGTTCGTGGCCATGGTCGTGGCCATTGTGTTCATCACGCGCGGGGAGCGGCGCATACCGGTGCAGCAGCAAAAGCACGTGCGCGGACCGAAGGTCTATGGCGGGCAGAAGCACTACCTGCCGCTGAAGGTGAACACGGCCGGCGTGCTGCCCATCATCTTCGCCTCGGTGCTGCTGCAGTTCCCGCAGATGATCAGCCGGTGGGCGGCCAACGAGAGCACGCCCGGCGGGTTCTGGTACAGGTTCTTCGGCACCGTCTCCGATGCACTGGGGCCGGGCGGCCAGGGCGGCATATCGCTGCCCTATATGATTCTGTACGGCATGTTGATCTTCTTTTTCTGCTACTTCTGGACCGCGGTGGTCTTCAACCCCCGGGAGATGAGCGAGAACCTGCAGAACCACGGCAGTTTCATCCCGGGCATCCGGCCGGGCCGGCGCACGGCGGCTTACCTGGAAGGCATCATGAACCGTGTGACCATGGCGGGCGCATTCTTCCTGCTGGTGGTCGCGCTGATGCCGGCGTTCGTGGCCACCGGGCTTAACGTGGAATATACGGCCGCCAGCTTTATGGGCGGCACCAGCATTCTGATCGTCGTCGGTGTTACGCTGGACCTGGTCCGGCGTATCAGCGACCATCTGGAGATGCGGCGCTACAGCGGGTTCGCGGCAGGTTCCGGCGGCAGACGGCGCAGCCGAAGGCGCTGAGAGGCAATCGAGAGTTTCGAGCACAGGCGGAAGGGGCAGACACAGTGAAAGTCGTTTTCCTCGGGCCACCGGGAGCGGGCAAGGGCACGCAGGCCGGCCGTATGGCGGAGCGGTTCGACGTGCCGCACTGCTCCACGGGCGACATATTCCGCCGCGCGGCGCGGGAGGGCAGCGAACTCGGGGAGACCGTCAAGGGATACCTCGACAGCGGCAGGCTGGTGCCCGACGAGTTGACGTCGCGGGTCGTCAAGGAAATGGTGATCCGGGAGGAGGACGACTTCATCCTGGACGGTTACCCCCGCACCCTTCAGCAGGCGTACGCGCTGGAGGAGGTGCTGGAGGAGCGGGGCCAGACGCTGGATGCGGTCGTATACTTCGAGGTGCCGGACGACATGGTGGTCGAACGCCTGACCGGGCGGCTGGTCTGCAGCGCGTGCGGCGCCAACTACCACCGCCGGTTCATGCCGCCCCAGGAGGAAGGCGTCTGCGACGAGTGCGGCGGCGAGTTGAAGGTGCGCAGTGACAGCAGCGAGGAAATCGTCAGAGAGCGCCTGGACCAGTACCGCATCAAAACGCTGCCGTTGGTGGATTTTTACGGCAAGAAGGAACTGTTGGAGCAGGTGGACGCGACCGAGAGCCCCGACGAGGTGACCGAGCGAACCGCAGAGGTCCTGGAGGACCTGGCCTGAGGCCGTGGACGTCGCAGGAGACAATGAGCGGGATCGAGCTGAAAACGCCGTCGGAACTGGCCAGAATGCGGCAGGCCGGGCGCCTGGTCGGCGAAGTGCTGCGGCTGATGAAGGAAATGGCGCAGCCGGGCGTTCGGACGGACGAGCTGGACCGGGCGGCGGAGGAGCACATAGAGTCGAACGGCGGCAGGCCGGCCTTTAAGGGCTACCGAGGCTATCCGGCCACCATCTGCGCCAGCATCGGCGAGCAGATAGTGCACGGCATACCCGGACCGCGCCGCGTGCAGGAGGGTGAGTTGCTGAAGGTTGACGTAGGCGCCGTCTGGGAAGGGTTTTACGGCGACGCGGCCGTGACCATCGCCGTGGGCGAGGTCAGCGAGGCGGCACGCCGGCTGATGGAGGCGACCCGGCGGGCGCTGCGGGCCGCGATTGCCGCGGTGAGGCCCGGCGTGCAGTTGCACGAAGTGTCGCGCGCCGTGCAGGAGACTGCGGAGCAATACGGGTTCAGCGTGGTGCGGGACTACCACGGACACGGCATCGGACGGGCGTTGCACGAGGAGCCAACCGTTCCGAACTACGTGAGTCGGCGCACGACGCGCAACAGCCCGACGCTGGAGCCGGGAATGGTCCTGGCGATCGAGCCGATGCTGAACGTGGGCACGCACCGGACGGAGGCGCTGTCCGACGGCTGGACCGTGGTGACGAAGGATCGGGAACTGTCCGCCCACTTCGAGCACACCGTGGCGGTGGAGGAGGGCGGGCCGAGCATACTTACGCTGCCGTAAGTAGCTTGCGAAAAAGAGCTTAAGCTGATACAATCTAGTGATGCGGTAGGCATGGCAAAAGAAGAACCAATCAGAGTCGAGGCGACGGTTAAAGAAGCTCTCCCGAACGCTATGTTCCGGGTGGAACTCGAGGACGGGCACGAGGTGCTCGCCCACGTCTCCGGCAAGATGCGGATGCGGTTCATCACCATCCTGCCGGGCGACAAAGTGACCATCGAGATGTCCCCCTACGATCTGACCAAGGGGCGCATCGTGTGGCGCGACTGAGCGCAGAGAGCCTGCCGTTGTCCGATAGACGCCAGAAGAAGTTCAGGGTGAGAAGCCATGAAAGTGCGTTCATCTGTAAAGCGAATGTGTGAGAACTGCAAGATCGTTCGCCGCAAAGGCGTGGTCCGGGTTATCTGCAGAGACCCCCGCCACAAGCAGCGGCAGGGCTGAGCTGAACTAAACTAAACTTCTGACCGGGAGGTCTTTACACAATATGCCACGTGTGGTCGGAGTTGACATACCGGGCGGCAAGCGGGCCGTAGTGGCGTTGACGTACATCTACGGCATTGGAGATACCTCGGCAGAGGCCATCTGTGAGGTGCTGGACATAGACCCGGACAAGCGCGCCCACGAACTGGGCGAGGATGAACTAAGCCGGATTGCCGGGTATATTGACAAGAATTTCATCATCGAGGGCGAACTGAAACGTCTGGAAGCGGCCAACATCTCGCGCCTGCGCAAGATCAACTGCTACCGGGGCGTGCGGCATCGCCGCGGGCTGCCCGTGCGCGGGCAGAAGACGCGCACCAACGCCCGCACCCGAAAGGGCAAGCGGCGCACCGTGGCCGGCAAGAAGGGCGTCAAGGAACTCGGTCACTAAACCGCGCACCGGGCGACCGGGCGGGTCTCAGTCAGCCCTACGGACGGGAATGTGGAGCACGGAGAAGCCCTGGCTTACCTGACGGAGGACCGCGAGTTGCTGCGGGCCATCGAGCTGACCGGCCCGCACGGCCAGGTGGACGCCCGCAAGGACAAGAAACTCCGCGAGGTGGCCGGCTTCTGCGATATCATCCTGCGCTACGTGCGGGAGCATCTGGCCGGTCAGGAGCGCATCCGCGTGGCGGAGTTCTCCTGCGGCAAGAGCTACCTGGGCATAGTGCTGGCCGTGCTGCTTGAAAGGCTGGAGGAGCGCCGGGTGAGCCTGGTGGGCGTGGACGTCAACCAGCGCCTGGTGGAGAAGTGCCGACGGCTGGCGGAGGCCACGGGCGTGCAGGACGCGCGCTACGTGGCCGGGCGCACGCTGCAGTTCGAGAGCGAGGAGGAGTTCGACCTCGCCATAGCGCTGCACGCCTGCGACACCGCCACGGACGAGGCCATTGCCCGGGGCGTCCAGTTGGGCGTGCGGCTGATACTCGTGGTTCCGTGCTGTCAGAACCAGATACGGGGCCAGATAAGGGGAGACCATCCTCTGGCGCCGATGACGGATTTCGGGCCGGTGCGCTACCGGCTGGCGAATCTTCTTACGGATACGTTGCGGGCGCAGTTCCTCAGGAGTGCCGGTTACCAGGTGAAGATGCTGGAGATCGGCTCCCCACGGCTGACGCCCAAGAACCTGTGCATCTGCGCGCGCAGAAAGCGGCGCGGTGCTTCCCCGCGGGACTCGCGGGGCTACGTGCGGCTGAGGTCCCTTTTCGGGGTCAGCCCCAAGATCGAACGATACTGCCCCGGCATTGTGCCGGACTGCGAAGGATAACGCGGCCGGAAGGCCGCCCCAGGCGAGAGACAGAGGGAGGAAGACAACGGGATGGCGAAGAAACGAGGCGTGACCCGACGCGTCGGCTCCAGGGCCGTTGCGCACGTGCAGGCGACCTTCAACAACACGCGCATTACCATCACGGACCTGAAGGGCGACGTGCTTTGCTTTGAGACCTGCGGCTCCTGTGGCTTCAGCAACACCCGTAAAGGCACGCCCTTTGCCGCGCAGCGCACCGCCGAGCGGGTGGCCGATAAGGCCAAGCGGATGGGCATCGAGGAACTGGAGGTTAAGGTGAAAGGCCCCGGTTCGGGGCGCGAGGCGGCCGTCACCGCCCTGGAAGGGGCAGGCCTGTCCATCCATTCCATCGAGGACATGACGCCGCTGCCGCACGACGGCTGCCGCCCCGGCAAGCGCAGGCGCGTCTGACAGGACATCTACAGAACAGGTAACAGCACATGGCCAGGAATACCGGACCCAAATGCAAACTGTGTCGCAGGGAAGGCACGAAACTTTTCCTGAAGGGCGCCCGCTGCCACTCGGCGAAGTGCCCCATGGAAGGGCGCAGCAAACCGCCCGGGATGCACGGCTGGCGACGGGGCAGGCCGAGTCCGTATGCGATTCGGCTGCGTGAGAAGCAGAAATGCAAGCGCTTCTACGGCGTTTTTGAGAGACAGTTCCGCCGCTACTTCGAGGAGGCCCGCAAGGCGCGCGGCCACACAGGCACAAACCTGCTGTCCATCCTGGAGCGGCGCCTGGACAACGTGCTGACGGTCTGCGCGTTCGGCGTCTCCAGGGCGCAGTCCCGCCAGCTCATCACCCATGGGCACGTCCAGGTCAACGGCCACATGGCCGACAAGGCGGGTTTGTTGGTGAAGGAGGGCGACGTCATCCGGCCCGAGCCGAAGGACGTGATTCTGGACCTGGTCCGGTCGAACCGCGAGACCATGGGCCATCCCGATTCGGGCTGGCTGGAGGTCAACGACGCAGACCTGACGATCCGGGTTGTCCGGGAGCCGGTGCGTGAGGACGCGTCGGTCGAGGTTCAGGAGGGTCTGATCGTCGAGTTCTGTTCTCGCTGAGCTTTGCCGCACTGATTTCGATGTTTACTGGGAATTCTATCCGGAGGCAGACTTATGGTGGTTAGAGCCAGATGGCGTGGGTTGGAGCTGCCTTTCCAGGTGGAGGTTGATCGCGACACGCTCAGCGAGACGTACGGCCGTTTTTCCGCAGAGCCTTTCGAGCGCGGGTTCGGCCATACCGTGGGCAACAGTCTGCGCCGCGTGCTGCTCTCCTCCATTCAGGGAGCGGCCGTCGTGGCCGTGCGCATAAAGGGTGTGGAGCAGGAACTGCGCGCCGTGCCGGGAGTGCTCGAGGACGTGCCCGAGATTGTGCTCAACCTGAAGGAGCTGGTCCTCAGGGTCCACCCGGAAGAGGAGAAACAGTTCCACGTGGAGGCGCACGAGGCGGGCCGGGTTACCGCCGGGGACATTGACCCCGATCCGGACGTGGAGATCGTCCGGCCCGACCAGTTGATCTGCACAATGACCGACGACACCGATTTCGACTGCACCTTCACCGTGCGCAAGGGCCGCGGCTATGTCCCCTCGGAGGAGCTGAACCTGCCGAGGAAGGTGGGCCTGGTCCCCGTGGACGCGCTGTTCTCGCCCGTGCGCAAGGTCAGCTATCGGGTGGAGGACACCCGTGTGGGCCGGCGCACCAACTACGACCGCCTCATCCTGGAGATCACCACCAACGGCGCCGTCACGCCGGAGATGGCCATGGTGGAGGGCGCCAAACTGCTGCGCAAACACCTGAACGCCTTCACGGATTACTTCGAGCTTTCGCGCCAGCTTCCCCAGGAAGAGCCCGAGCCCATCTCCGAGGTCAAGCACCTGGAGGAACCCGAAATTCCCGAGTCCAAGCTGTCCATGCCCATCTCGGTGCTGGACCTCAACACGCGGGCCTCGCATTGCCTGCAGGACGAGGGCATCAAGACCATCCGCGACCTGGTGGAGAGGACCGAGGAGGCCCTGCTGAACGTGCGCAACTTCGGCGAGGTCACCCTCCAGGAGGTGCGGGAAAAACTGGCCGAGCAGGGCCTGGAGATCGGGCAGCTTGCTCCGCAGGAGGAAGAGGAGTAACGCGCCGGAACACTCAGGCCGGACCTTGAGGAGCATACACGAATGAGACACAAAAAAAGAGGACGGAAACTCAGCCGGACGGCCAGTCACCGGACGGCTTTGCGACGCAACATGGCCGCCTCCTTGCTGCGGCAGGAGAGGATCATAACCACCCCCTCAAAGGCCAAAGAAGTGCGTCCCTTCGTCGAGCGACTGATCACACTCGCCCGGCGTGCGCTGCCTTACCGCGACACGGGCGACGGCGGGGACCGTGCCAAATACGTGCACCACTACCGCCTGGCCCTCAAGCGCCTGCAGGACAAGGAGATGGTGCAGAAACTGTTCGGCGAGGGCGAGTGGCGCGGAGAGGACGCCGAATGCCTGGCCGAGCGCTACGCGGACCGGCCCGGCGGCTACACCCGGATAGTGCGGCTGAGCGGCAGTCGGCTCGGAGTGCGCGTGGGCGCCACCGTGGGCGAGATACCGGAGTTCATCTACGAGATCAACGGTGAGGAGCGGTCGCTGAAGCTGACGGGCAATCGCCTGGGTGACAACGCGCCGCAGGTGCTGTTCGAGCTGGTGGAAAAGGGACGCCCCGCCGAAGAAGAGGAAGAAGTGGCGCCGACCATCGAGGTGTCCGAGGAAGAAGAGCCGGAGCCGGACCAGGAGTAACGGTCCGGCGGAGGCAACGGCCATAGGGAACGGCAGCGACGGACACGGACTTGTGGACGCGGAACGGCTCGCGCCGGGGATCAGTCCTCCAACAATGCGTCCACGGCGTTCTGGTAGTCGGCCTTTGAGCGGGCGCCGATCAGGCGGTTCTGCTCTTCCCCCCCGCTGAACAGTACCACCGTGGGTATGGCGTTCACGCCCAGTTGGGAGGCCGTCTCGGGGTTCTCGTCCACGTTCAGCTTGCAGACCTTGAGATGCCCCTCGTTGTCCTCGCCCAGTTCCTCGATGATGGGTGTCACCATCTTGCACGGGCCGCACCACGGCGCCCAGAGGTCCACCGCCACGGGAACTTCCGCCTGCAGAACTTCGGATCCGAAAGAGTCGTCCGTCACGTCGGTCACGTTCTCGGCCATCATGTTTCCTCCGCCTTCAGATTTGCCGCTCGTCTTGCTTTCAGTTTCAGGCTGTTCAGCAACCCCAGCGCGGCTTCCTCGCTGTATTTGGGTTCCGGAAGCCCTTTAAGCTCCTGCCGGATTTTGATGTCGCTTTCTATCTCCCTTATCCGCCCGGCGATGTTATCAATCAGGCCGCGGGCCAGCTCTTTCGCCCTCTCCTCGTTGCCTGCCGCCATCTCGTCCTGCAGCCGTTGCATCCAGCGGATGGTAGGCACAAACATGTCGGGCTTTTTGCGCATGACCTTCACCGCCCGGCGCTGCATCAGGTAGCCACCAAAAAGTGCAAGGGCGATGACAACCATGGCGCCGACGAACAGCCCGGTGGCCATCTCCTCGGAGTGGCTCAGCTTGCCGGTGGCTTTCTTGATGCGCGCCTCGTAGGACTCCCCGCTCTTCAGGTTCACGCCGCAGTTTGGGCATATGACGTCGCCCACCCCCACGGGTTCACTACAATTGGGGCAACTCAACTGTGTCTCAGGCATTGTGCCGGGTCTCCATGTGTTCATCGGGTCTTCCCGCGCCCCCGGACGGGCCACTCACCCATTTTAACCGCAGTCGGGCCGGAGTCAACCGCACGGGGGTTTGCGACCACCGAGGGCTTTCTGATATCGTGGCCGTTACCGTGGTTCCCCGCCGGAGATTCTCCCCGTGAACCGGAGTGCGCCATAACCGTGGGCAGTGAGGCGGCACATGACGCGGAGCGCCGCAGGGCCGAGCGGCTGCGCCGGGCGCTGGCCGACCGGGACGACGTGCCTTTGCCGAGCGTCGGCGTTGTGCGCAGCCCCTACCGGATCTGTCCCCTCGGGGCACACGTGGATCATCAGCTCGGCGAGGTGACAGGCTTCGCGGTGGACCGGGCCATACTGATGGCCTTCGCCCCGCGCACGGACCGCCGGGTGGTGGTCCGCAGCCGCCAGTTCTACGGAGAGGCGGAATTCAACCTGGACGCCATACCGGAGTCACCGGAGGGCGACTGGGCGGATTACGCACGGGGGGCGGCGAGGGTCCTGGCCGGCCTGGAGCGGGGCATGACCGTTCTGGTGGACGGCCACGACAACGTGGGCGGGCTTAGCTCCTCGGCCGCTGTGGGCGTGGCGTACCTTCTGGCACTGGAGGATGTCAACGGGATGCCGTGCCCGGACGCCGAAAACATCGAGTTCGACCGACGGATCGAGAACGACTACATCGGCCTGAACAACGGCATTCTGGACCAGGCGAGCATTTTGCTGTCGCGGAGGGGCTGCCTGATGCACCTGGACTGCCGCACCGGGGAGAGCGAACTGGTGCCGGCGGGGCAGGGCGCGGAGTTCCGCGTGGCGGTGCTGTTCAGCGGCCTGCGGCTGCCCCTGGCGGAGAGCGACTACAACCGGCGCGTCGCCGAGTGCCGCGGGGCCGCGCGGCGGCTGCTGGACCTTGCCGGGCTGCCGCCGGCCGGTCCACCCGCGCTGGGCCTGGTGCCCCGCGAGGTGTACGAGGAACACGGGGCGGGCCTGCCCGAGGTGCTGCGGAAGCGGGCGGCGCACTTTTTCGGCGAGCGTCGGCGCGTGCGCCGCGGCGTCGAACTCTGGCGCCGGGGCGACCTGCAGGGCTTCGGCCGGCTGGTCAACGAGTCCGGCCGCAGCTCCGTCGAGAACTACGAGTGCGGCAACGAGTATCTGCGCACCGCCTATCGCGCGTTGCGCGACGCGCCCGGCGTCTTGGGGGCGCGTTTCAGCGGCGGGGGGTTCCGGGGCTGCTGCATCGCGCTGGCCCGGACCGGGTTCGAGGATCGGGTCCGGCAGGTCGCGCTCGAGCGCTACCTGGCGGCACATCCGGACATGGAAGGGGAGGCGGAGGTCTACTTCTGCGCCCCGGCCGACGGCGCGGGCATCCTGGTGCGGGGGGAGCGATGAGCGGGTTCCTCCGTTCCTACACCGGCCGGGTGGAGTGGCGGTCGCTGCCCTGGCCGCTGCTGGTGGGCGCGCTGAGTCTGAACGGTGTGGGGGCGGCGTTCATCTGGAGTTCCGAGTCGTCCCGCATGGCGGCCATGCACATGGCCTCGGGCGTGGTGGGTGCGGTCATCTTTCTCGTGGTGGGCCTCTTCGATTACCGGCGGCTCTCCGGGCTGACGTTTGTGCTGTATCTGATCGGGCTGGTGGCGCTGGTGGGCGTCTGGTCCCCCCTGGGGATCACCATCAACAACGCGCGACGGTGGTATGATTTCGGGCTCTTCCACCTGCAGCCGTCAGAGCCGGTTAAGGTGCTGCTGGTGCTGGCCCTGGCGGATTACTTCCAGCTCCGGCGCCGGTGGGACGACCTGCGCGGGCTCGCGCCGCCCATCCTGATGACGGCGGCTCCCATGCTGCTGATCGCCGTGCAGCCGGACGTGGGAACGGCGCTGGTGCTGGCACCTCTGTTCGCCGGGCTGGCCTTTCTGGGCGGCGTGCGGGTGCGCAATCTGGTGGTGCTGGCGGCGGCGGGGCTGGCGCTGGTGGCGCTGGTGTGGTTCACGCCGGGAGCCTTGAAGCCCTACCAGAAGAGGAGGGTCGTCGGCTTCGTGCGGCCGGAGGCGGTGCCGGACTCCGCGGCCGCCTACAATGCCGAACAGGCCACGCGTGCCATAGCGGACGGCGGCAAGCACGGCACGGGCTGGGGAAAGGGGCACCTGAACAGGCTGCGCAGGCTGCCGGAGCGGCACACGGACTTCATCTTCCCGGTCATCGCGGAAGAGTGGGGCTTCGTGCGCACGGCCCCGGTGGTGCTGCTTTACGTGCTGATGACCGTGTACGTGGGCGTGCTGGCCTCCCGGACCGCCGACCCCTTCGGACGGCTCATCATCGGGGGCCTCATGCTGTTGTTTGCATTTCAGGGCTTCCTGAACATGGCCATCGCGCTGCGCCTGGCGCCCATCACCGGTCTGACGCTGCCCCTGGTGAGCTGGGGGCGGTCTTCGCTGATGAGCACCTATTTCGCCTTCGGACTGGTAGCGGCGGTGCGCATGCACCCCACCGCCCTGCTGACGGTTGAGGAGCCCCGCCGGCATTAGCCGCGGCCGGCTTCTGCCCGGCACGCCGGTTGCGCCTGCGGGGTGGGCAGTTTAGAATATAGGCTCACTTGAACCCCGCATACGGCTTAACTCTGGAGAGAGCAAAATGTTACATCGCGTTGTGCTTCCGCAGCTCGGGCAGACCATGGAGGAAGGCACCATCGAGAAGTGGCACAAGGGCGAAGGCGACACGGTGGAGAAGGGGGAGGTCCTCTACGAGCTGACCACCGACAAGGCAACCCTGGAGGTGGAAGCCTTCGCCGGGGGCACGCTGCGGAAGGTGCTGGCGCCGGAGGGCGCGACGGTGCCGGTCAACCAGTTGATCGCCCTCATCGGGGACGAGGACGAGGACCTGCCGGACGACCTGCTGGAGGAGCCACCCGTCGAGGCGCCGGCGGAAGCTGCCGAACCGGTCCAGGAGGCGGAGCCCGCCGCTGCCGGCGCCGGGCGGACGGAAGAGGCGCCGACCGGCCGTACGTTCGTCTCGCCCCGCGCCCGCAGGATAGCCGAGGAGCAGGAGGTGCCCCTTCAGGCGCTGCGTGGCTCCGGGCCGGGCGGCAGGATAATCGAACGTGACGTCAGGGCCTACCTGGAGGATATGGAAGCCATCGCCGTCACACCGACCGCGCGCTCCCTGGCGCACGAGAAGGGCGTGGACCTGCCCGCGCTGGCGCGGGAGGTCGGCGACCGCCGAATCGAGCGGGAGGACGTGGAGGGAGCAGCTCCGGCCGCGCCCGCTGCGGAGGGGGGCCGGCGGGTCCCGCTATCCGCCATGCGCACCACCATCGCCGAGCGCATGACCGAGTCCAAGCAGCAGGTTCCCCACTTCTACCTGGTGGGTGAGGTGCAGATGGACGCGGCTATGGGCATGGCGGCCCGGCTGAAGGCCGAGACGGGCGAGAAGATCACCGTCACGGTGCTGCTGGTGAAGGCCGCGGCGGTGGCCCTGCGGGAGACACCGCGCGTCAACGCCCGCTTTGACGGAGACGCAGTGGTTCTGAACGAGCACTGCAACGTGGGCGTGGCGGTGGCCGTCGAGGACGGCCTGTTCGTGCCCGTGGTGCGGGATGCCGACTCTCTGGAGCTTCCCGACATCGCGGGGCGGATTGAGAAACTGGCGCAGAAGGCGCGCAGCGGGCAACTCATCCCCGAGGACTACGAGGGCGGAAGCATAACGCTGAGCAACCTGGGGATGTACGGGATTGACTACTTCCAGCCGATCATCAACCCGCCGGAGAGTTGCATCCTGGGCATCGGCGCCGTGCGGGAGCAGCCGGCGGCCAGGGACGGGATGCTGGGCATCCGGCGGATCATGAAGGTGTCACTGAGCGCCGATCACCGGGCGATTGACGGCGTGCAGGCCGCGCAGTTCTTCCAGACCTTCCGCGAACTGCTGGAGTCCCCCGAACAGCTCAGAGAATGACCTTGTTGAGGGGGTATTCGATGATGCCTTCGGCGCCGGCCCGCTTGAGCTTGGGGATGAGGTCGCGCGCCACGCGCTCGTCCAGGACGGTCTCGACGGCGTAGCCGGACTCTCCGGCCAGGTTGTTCACGGTGGGGTTGCGGAGGGCCGGCAGCAGGGACAGGACCTTCTGTAGCGTGCCGTCCGGCACGTTCATCTTCAGGCCCACCTTGCTCTCGCCCAGCACGGCGCCCTGCAGCAGCATGCCCAGGTTCTCGATCTTGGTCCGCTTCCAGTCGGTCTCCCAGGCCTGATGCGAGGCGACCAGTTGGGTGGTGCTTTCCATCACCTGCTCGACGATGCGCAGCCGGTTGGCGCGCAGGCTGGCGCCGGTCTCGGTCAGTTCCACGATGGCGTCCACCAGGTCTGGCACCTTGGTCTCGGTGGCGCCGTGGCTGAACTCCACGGTGGCGTTGACGTCCCGGTCCCGCAAGAACTTGCGCGTGACGTTGACCAACTCGGTGCTGACGGTCCTGCCCTCCAGGTCCTGGACGGACTGGATGCCGGAGTCCTCGGTCACGGCGACCACCCAGCGCACAGGCACCAGTTGCTGCTTGGCGTAGACCAGGTCGCAGACGGGCACCACGTCGCTCTCGTTTTCCGCAACCCAGTCGGCCCCGGTCAGACCGGCGTCTACGATGCCTTTCGCGACGAAACGCGGCATGTCCTGCGGGCGCAGCAGGCGCGCGTCTATCTGCTCGTCATCGATGGCCGGGTAATAGGAGCGGTGTCCCACCTCCGCCCTGTAGCCGGCTTTCAGCAGCAACTGGAGGGTTGATTCCTGCAGGCTTCCTTTGGGAATTCCGAAGACGAGTTGTTCCATGGTGTTCTCCGAGGTGTCAGCTTGCGTCGGTGGATTCGTTGTTGGCGTTGGGGCACATTTCGCTCAGCATGCATTCCCGGCAGGCGGGCACCTGCACCGTGCAGTGCTGCTCCGCGTGGTCGCAGAGGAACAGGTGCGTGCAGACGAAGTAGCGTTTCTCGAACAGGCCCTCCAGCCGCAGCCGGTTCTCCAGGGTGGGCTGGGGGTTGGCCAGCAGGCCCAGCCGCCAGGACATGCGCGCGGCCGCCGGCGAACAGGGCAGCACGGGTACGTCCAGGCTGAGAAGCAGCACCTCGTCCGCCAGATACGGCGGCACGGCCGGCAGGCCGGTCAGGCAACTTCTGGCCTGGGCGGGGTTGAGTTCGGCCAAAAAGTCCAGGTCCATTCGGTGGAAGGCTTCCTGCAGCCCCCGCAGCACCCAGACCACCCGCTGGGCGCCCAGCCGTGCCCACCGCGCCGAGGACAGCGCGCCGGCTACCTCCGAGGGGTGGGTGATTCGGATCTCGTTCCAGTCTACGAACCCTCGCTTCAACTGGCGCAGTCCCCGCGTGGCGCGGCGAACGCTGGTCAGGTGGGCGAAGGTGCTCAGGATCAGTTGATTGAGCGGGGGCCGGAGCTTGCGCCTTTTCAGTTCGCCCCATTCATCGAGGGCGCACTGCGCTAGTTGTTCGGCCACCTTCCGGGCTGTCTTGTGAGAGGGCACTGAGGGTAGAGTCTCGCGCGAATGGTTCAGCTTTTGAATTCCCGGTCCTCGCGTCGGGCTCGATCAATCAGGGCCTCTATCTTCATGGCCCGGCGCACGCTGGTGTCCTCGCTGAAGGTGAGCACCGGCGTGTAGCGCAGACGAAGGCGGTCTCCGATCAGGCCCTGAATGTAGCCGTGGGCGTGGTTGAGGACCTCGACGGTCTCCTCGACCTCTTCTTCGGTTCCACGCACCGTGACGCCGACTTCTGCGGACCGCTGGTCTTCACTCAGTTCGACCTCCGTCACCGTCAGAAATCCCTTGCGTGGGTCTTTCAATTCGTAGAGGACGATGCTGCTCAACTCCCTGCGGAGCAGCTCTTCTATCTTTCGTTTCTTGCGCGGATTCATGGCTTTGGGCCGTAACAGACGACGTTCAGTAGATATCTATGCTGTAGTCCACCAGTTCGGCAGCAGGAAAAGTTCTGACCATCCCGATCAGTTTGTCCAGAGTGCCGTTGACGTAGCGGCTGTCGTTGGCCACGTGGGCGACGCCCAGGGTAGCGCTCTGCATGAAATCCATGTCCCCGATCTCGGCCACGCTTACGTTGAACTTGTTTCGGATGCGGTCTTTCAGGCTTGCCAGGACACGTCTTTTGTCCTTCAGGCTCCTGGCGTCGCGTATAGAAAGGCGAATCTCAACTGTTCCCAGGATCATTTGCTGTGGCGGGTCATTCCCCCGTGCGGACGTTAGCTTGACTGCTCGCCGGCCTGTACCGCGGACAGCGAACGCTTGACGGCGACGACTTCGTAGCACTCAATGACATCTCCGACCTGCACGTCGTTGAAGCCCCGGCATTTGATGCCGCATTCCCGGTCGACCTCCACCTGACGCACGTCGTTCTGCTCCTGGCGGAGGGACGCGATGTTGCCGTCGAAGACCACCTCCCCGTCGCGCCGCACGCGCACCTTGGCGTTGCGCCGCATCATGCCGCTGCGCACGTAGCATCCGGCGATGGTGCCCAACCGGCTTATGTCGAAGGTCTGGCGCACCTCCGCCAGCCCCAGCCGTCGCTCCTGCTTCTCCGGTTCCAACATGCCCTCAAGGGCGCTGTGGATGTGATCGGTCAGCTTGTAGATGACGTCGTAATGCAGGACCTCCACCCCCTTGGCGGTGGCCATGTCGCGGACCTTCTCGTCCTCGTGCACGCGGAAAGCCAGTATGATGGCGTCGGACGCCTCCGCCAGCAGCACGTCGCTGGTGGTGATGTTTCCGACCGCGCTGCGGATCACCTTCACCGACACCTCGGCGGTGCCCAGCGCGTCAATGCTCTTCAGGATCGGGTCCAGGGAGCCCTGGACGTCGGCCTTCAGGATCAGGTTCAACTGCTGCGTCTGGCCGCTCTGGATGCTGTCGTACAGGTTCTCCAGCGTCACGCGGGGGCGCGTGCTGCGCAGGCGCTTCCTGCGGAGCTGGTCCTGGCGTTCCTCGGCCACTCGGCGGGCCGTGTCCAGGTCGTCCACCACCAGGAACAGGTCCCCGGCCGTCGGCACGGTGTCCAGCCCGCTCAGGGAGACCGGCTGGCCGGAGACGGCCTCGTCAACCTCCTCGCCGCGATCGTTCCGCAGGTTCCGCACGGTGCCGTAGGCGTTGCCGCAGACCAGGATGTCGCCCCTGCGCAGGGTGCCGTTCTGGATGATCAGCTCGCTGACGGCGCCCAGCCCGGGTTCCATCCGGGCTTCCAGCACGGCGCCGGAGGCGGGACGGTCGGGGTTGGCCTTGACCTCCAGCAGCTCGGCCTCCAGCACGATGCGCTCCAGCAGCTCGTCTATGCCTTCGCCTCTCAGGCCGCTCACGTCCACGCAGCCCACCTCGCCGCCCCAGTCCTCGACCACCAGGTCGTGGCCGGCAAGCTGCTGGCGCACGCGCATGGCATTGGCGTCCGGCTTGTCCACCTTGTTGACGGCCACCACGATGGGCACTTCGGCGGCGCGGGCGTGGTCAATGGCCTCGACGGTCTGCGGCATCACGCCGTCGTCGGCGGCCACCACCAGCACGACCAGGTCGGTGATGCTGGCGCCGCGGGCGCGCATGGCGGTGAATGCCTCGTGGCCCGGTGTGTCAATGAACGTCAGGGTCTGGTCTTCCACCTCCACCTGCCAGGCGGCGATGTCCTGCGTGATGCCGCCGGCCTCGCCCTCGGCCACGCGTGTGTGGCGGATGCTGTCCAGAATGGTGGTCTTGCCGTGGTCCACGTGGCCCAGCAGGGTGACCACTGGCGGGCGGGGCTTAAGGTCCTCGGGATCGTCCTCCGGCAGCGACTCCAGCAGGCGCTCCTCGGCGGACTTCGGCTCGACCATGGTGATGTCCACTTCGTATTCCAGGCCGATCAACTGGACCAGCTCGTCGTCCAGGGTCTCGTTGATGCTTGCCCGGATGCCATGTTCGAACATGAGATTCTTGATGATCTCGCTGGCGCCGATGCCCAGTCGCTCGGACAGTTCCCGGACGGTGACCGGGGAGGTCATCTCGATCTCGGTCTCGCGCTCCTTGGTCGGCATGGATCGCCTTCGCTGCTGCTTGAAGACGATGGTTCGCTTTTTGATCTTCTCCTTCTTCGGCTCTTCTTCCTCTTCCTTCGGTTTGGCCTTTTTCTTACGGCGGGGCGGTGGCGGCGGGGCCATCTCCTCTTCCGTCACCTCGCGACGGGCGCCGGAGCCGCGCGGCGCGGGCGGGGGCACGGGCTTGACCTCGCTGGTGGAGGGCATCTCTTTCTCTTCCGGCGGGGTCTTCTTTTTGGGTTTGGTCTTCTTCCGCGGCCGTTTCCTCTTCTTGATAACGGGGCTTTTCTCGGGCCGATACAGCCGGATAGCAGCCTTACGGATTTCCTCGGCCTTCTCCGGCGAAACGGCGTTCGAATGGTGAGTAATCTCGTCGAAGCCGGCACGCCGGCATATCTTCACCAGCTCGGAGCTGCCGATGCCGACCTTCTTTGCGATCTCGTAGATTCTTACTGTTTCAGTCAATTGCACCACCTGCCTGATTCGGGCGACAGATCTATCGGACCAGCGGGCAGGGCCGGGGGGGTTCTCACGACTCGGGCGTCGGTTCCGTCTTCTCTTCCACGACCGCCTCCTCGGCGGCGACGGGTTCCTCTGCTTCCGGTTCCGGCTCGAGTTCCTCTTCCACCGGGGCCTCTTGCGGCTCCTCGGCGGCGAGTTCCTCCGCTTCCTCTTCCGCTTCTTCTTCTACTGCTGCCACTTCTTCTTCTGGCTCCACGTCTTCTGCTTCCGCAGCTTCTTCGGCCTCGGGCTCCTCCGGCTGCTCTTCTTCCAGAGGCTCGGGGGGCACGATATCTATATCCCAGCCGGACATCTTCACGGCCAGCCGCACGTTCTGCCCCTTCCAGCCGATGGCCAGGGACAGTTGATCCTCGGGCACGGTGACGGTGGCCCGTTTGGTGTGCTCTCCCTCCTCCAGGGTTATCTGGAGTATCTCGGCCGGCTTCAGGCTGTCGGGGATCAGCGTCTCGGGGGCCTCGCTCCAGGGGATGATATCTATCTTCTCGCCCTTGATCTCGTCAATGATGCTCTTGATCCTGGTTCCCCGCACGCCCACGCAGGCGCCGATGCAGTCCACGCGCGCATCCAGGCTCTCCACGGCCACTTTGGTGCGCAGGCCGGGCTCGCGGGCTATCTTCCTGATCTGCACCACGCCTTCGGCCACCTCGGGCACTTCCAGCTCGAACAGGCGGCGGATGAAGTCGGGGTGGCTGCGGGAAAGGAATATCTTGACCAGGCTGTTCTGCTGGCGCACGTCCACGATGACCGCACGGACGCGTTCGCCGGCCTGGTAGTGCTCGCCCGGTATCTGCTCGGAGCGGGGCAGCAGGGCCTCCGTCCTACCCAGGCTTACGACGATGGTGCCGCCCTCGAAGCGCTGGACGGTGCCGGTGACCAGGGTGCCTACCTCGTCCACGTATTCTTCGTAGATGGTCTGGCTCTCGGCCTCGCGTATGCGCTGGATGATGACCTGCTTGGCCGTCTGCGCGGCGATTCGGCCCAGGGTTGCCGGTTCCAGGTGTTCCCCGTTGTGCACCGCGGCGACCTCGCCGGTCTCCCGGTCTATCTGGACCTCCAGTTCCTCATCGGGGCCGTAGTGCTTCCGTGCCGCCGATTGCAGTGCGCTCTCGATGGCCTGGAAGATGACCTCTTCGTCGATATCCTTGTCCCTGTGCAGGCTATCGACCAGTCGCAGTACTTCTTTACCTTGCATCCTGCGGCCCCGGTGCGGAAAAAAAGAGTGCTCCATGCCGAGGCACACCAAAATCGTGTGCGATCACTTACGAATCGCATGGACAGCACATTAAAACTAACCCGCGCGCCGACTACAGCATGCCGACGCCCGTTCATCAATCCTTTTCTGGCCTTCCGACGTTTCTACATATTGTAAGATTAACAGCCAATTCTGTCAAGTTGGACTTGAGGAACCCCGGCCAAAAACGGCGTACCCTCCCCGTCCGGTAAGGCGCCAGACGGGCTCAGTGCGGCACCAGAGGCGTCTGCCAGGCCGATTTGAGATTGCCGAGCGTTTCGCTCAGAATTGTCTCGCCTTCCCAACCGCTGACCTCCAGGAGCCCGCTGTCGGTTGTCTGCCCGATGCGTTGGGCGGGCACATCGGCGAAAAGCTCCTCGAAATCCCCGTCGTGCTCCGGCTTCACCTCCACCAAAAAGCGGCTGTTGGATTCCGCGAACAGCAGCACGCTGTCCAGCCGATGCTCCTCGGGGCCCTCGTAGGGCACGCGGTCCAGGTTGACGCTCAGCCCTACGCCGCCGGCGAACGCCATCTCCGCTGCGGCCACGCCCAGCCCGCCTTCCGAAAGGTCGTGGCAGGCCTCCACGATGCCCTCCCGAATGGCCCGGGAAAGGGCATCCATGGTCCGCCGGGCGGTTTCCACACGGACGCGCGGAACGGTGGTGCCGATCAGACCGAACATCTCCAAATAGTGCGAGCCGCCCAGCTCCGGGTAGGTTTGCCCCACTTGAAACACGCAGTGCCCGGGCGCTTTCAGGTCCATCGTCACCGCCCGCCGCACGTCCGGCACGATGCTCAAGGCGCTGATCAGCAGCGTGGGGGGGATGGCGATCGTCTCCTTGCCCGTGTTGAACTCGTTGTTCAGGCTGTCTTTGCCGCTGATGAAGGGCACGCCGAAGCCCATGGCGCAGTCGTAGCACGCCAGGGCCGCGCGCACGAGCGTGCCCAGTTGCTCGGGCCGGCGGGTGTTGCCCCAGCAGAAGTTGTCCA
>CAYVBE010000012.1:0-45828 GCA_964448935.1 uncultured candidatus Brocadiaceae bacterium | reverse complement strand
ACTGCGGGGTGCTATATGTAGTATGCACAAGGCTAAAGTGCATAGCCCGATACCTCTAAATGCACGTTTGTCAAGCCAATTCTCGGTAAGAGCTGACAACGACCGGCCACGACGACGCGTGGCCCTCCAGCTTTCTGTCGGGCGGGTATGGCGCTACGCAGGGAACGGCGAGATTGCCGCGCCCGCAAACGGCGCGGGCTCGCAAGGACAACTGGGGGCGCGGCGCGGGCTCGCTGTGTGTGGGAGACCGTCAGGGTAGGGAAGATGGTGGAGGATATGGGATTCGAACCCATGGCCTCGACAATGCCATTGTCGCGCTCTCCCAGCTGAGCTAATCCCCCACCGGGACCATTACTATAATCCACCCCCGCCCGGTCCGTCAACTGCACAGGCCGGTTCAGGCCAGGCCGACCAGGCGCAGGATGTCGTTGCGCGTGGCGTAGAGGAATATCGCCAGCAGGACCACCAGGCCGGCCATCTGCAGGATGAACAGCGTCCGCTCGCTGAGGGGCTTGCCGCGGACCTTCTCGGCGGCCAGGAACACCAGGTGGCCGCCGTCCAGCACGGGGATGGGCAAGAGGTTGAAAAACGCCAGCGCCGCGCTGATGTAACCGGCAATGTGGAAGAGCTTTCCGAAGCCCTCCTGCGCGGCGTGGAACGTCACCGTGGCGATCATGACGATACTGCCCATGTGCCGTGTGCTGACCTGCCGGGTGGCGAAAGCCTTGAGTGTCAGACCGAGCTGAACCAGCTTGTGAAAGGTGCTGGTGATGCCCTTCTTCACCGCGCCCACAGCGCCGTAGCGCCGAAGCTCGGTCTTGGGCCTGTCCATGACCACTCCCAGCCACGGCACGCCGGAGACTTCCTGCAACTCCGGCGTGATCTCCGCCGAGTGCGTCTCGCCATCGCGCTCCCATTGGACCATGACGGGTTCGTCGCGGCCCGGCAGCACGGCCCCGATGTCCTCCCAGGAGTCCACCTTCTCGCCGCCGACGGCGGTCACCGTGTCGCCCGGGCGCAGGCCCGCCTCGTAGGCCGGCGTTCCCTCGCCTACCCACGTCAGTGTGTTGCTCCGCGTGAAATTCACGCTCTGCAGCCAGTCTTCGAACTCCGCAATGCCGGGCAGAAAGGTGCTGACCACCCGCCGGTCGGCGCCGCGCTCCACCGTGAGTTCAACCTGCCCGTAGTTGCCGCGCAATGCGTGCTCCAAGCCGATCAGGCTCTGCACCGGCTGTCCGTTGACCGCCACGATGCGGTCCCCGGGCCGGAAGCCCGCCTCCGCCGCCTCGCCGCACGGCTGCAGGGCTTCCACCTGGAGGCCGCCCCCGGAGATACCGATGCCGTGCTGCTGACGAGGCTCTGAGTGGACCGTGACGGTGAGCCGCTCCTCTCCCCGTTGCAGCCGCAGCTCGACCGGTCCCGGTCCCGCCCGCAACAGTTCGTCGTTCACTTCGCGGGCGCTCTCGACCGGATGTCCGTTGACGGCCAGGATACGGTCGCGCAGTTCGACGCCGGCCTCAGTGACCGGAGCCTCCTCCGATTCTCCCGTCCGGGCGATACCGGTGACCACAGGCTTTACGGGCGGAAGGACACCGATGCTCTGCATCCCCATGCGGTCGTTGTAGGCGGGCTCCACCCGCACCGGCATCACGCGGCCGTCACGTTCGATCTTAAGGGTGATCTTCTCCTCGCCGCTGAGCGCGATCTTCATGCTCAGATCTTCGAACGTGGGGTTCTCCACCCCGTCAACGGCCACGATCCGGTCGCCCGGCTGCAATCCGGCCTCCCAGGCCGGCATGCCCTTGATCACCTCGCCCACCTCGGCCACCGCAAACGGCACCCCGATTCCGAAGGCCGCCACGAACAGCGCCAGGGCCAGCACCACGTTCATGGTCACGCCGCCCAGCACGAAGATGGCCCGCTGCCCGGGGCTTTTGGACCAGAACTCGTAGTCCTTGCCCTCGGCTTCCTCAGGAGACTCCCCGGCCACGCGGACGTATCCGCCCAGGGGTATCAGCGAGAGCCGATACTCGGTCTCCCCCCACCGGAAGCCGACAAGCTTCTTCCAGAACCCGAGTGAGAACTCCTCCACGCGCATGCCCACCGCCTTGGCGCAGACGAAATGGCCGAACTCGTGCACCAGGATCAGCAGGCTGATGGCGAATACGGCGAGTGCGATATTTATAGCGTCTGCAAGCAACTCTCGGCCTCCTGCCTGGCCCATTCCTCGGCGGCGAGTACGTCCGCCAGGTCGGGCTCGCGTTCAGTGTCATGTCGGTCCAGCACGTCGCGGACGACGGGCACAATCTGTTGAAATCCGATCCGTCCGTCCAGGAACGCCTGCACGGCCACCTCGTCCGCCGCGCAGAGCACCGCCCCGCTGGTGCCGCCCTCCCGGGCGACGCGGTATCCCAGCCACAGCGCGGGGAAACGGTCCTCGTCCGGCTCGTAGAACTCCAACCGTCCCATCTCCGCCAGGTCCAGTTGGTCCACCTGACCCGGCGTCCGTTCCGGGTAGTTCAGAGCATACTGAATGGGAAGCCGCATGTCCGGCACGCCCATATGCGCCAGGCAGGAGCCGTCCACCAGCTTGACCATACAGTGGATAATGGACTGCGGGTGTATGACGACCTGAATCCGGTCCGGCGCAATGCCGAAGAGCCACCGGGCCTCGATCACCTCCAGCGCCTTGTTCATCAGTGTGGCGCTGTCCACCGATATCTTGCGCCCCATGCTCCAGGTGGGATGGCGCAGTGCCTCCTCCGGGGTCACGCGTGCGAGTTCCTCCCGGTCCCGCCCGTAGAAAGGTCCCCCGCTGGCGGTCAGGACAATGGAGTTGACCTCTTCCGGCGAGACGCCGTTCAGGAGCTGGAAAACCGCGCTGTGTTCGCTGTCCACCGGCAATATGGAAGAGCCGTGCTCCTCGGCCAGCCGGTTCAGCAGCGGGCCGCACATCACCACGGACTCCTTGTTGGCCAGCGCCAGCGCCTTCCCCCCCCGCAATGCGGCCACGGCTGCGGGCACGCCCGCAGCACCGCTGACGGCGCTGACGACCACCTGGGCGCCCTGCCACTCGGCAAGCCGCGCCAGGCCGTCGGGGCCGCTCAGTATCTCGATGTCGCAGCCGTCCAGCTCGGCCTTCAGGCTGCCCATCCCGCCGGGGTCGGCCAGCGCGACGGCCTCCGGGGTGAACTCGCGCACCTGTTGGCCCAGCAGTATCCAGCGGGAGTGCGCCGAAAGGCCCAGCACGCGGAAGCGGTCCCGCATGTGGCGGATGACGTCCAATGTCTGCCGGCCCACGGAGCCGGTGCTGCCCAGCACTACGACGTTTTTCCTGTCGGCCGACCTCATTGGCCTCTCTTCCTCTCGGGGGTCTCCTCGGAGTAGATGCGCGTCACTTCCTTTACCACGGCATCCGCCAGGTCCGGCGCGTCCACCTTCTGCAGCTTGCGCCCGTTGCGGAACAGGAAGCCGAAGCTCTTGCCGCCGGCGATGCCGACGTCCGCCTCTGCTGCCTCTCCCGGCCCGTTGACCACGCAGCCCATCACGGCCACCTTCACCCCGCCGGGCAGGTGCTCCAGCCGGCGCCCCACCTCCTCCACCAGCGCGGGCAGGTCTATCCGGCACCGCGCGCAGGTGGGGCAGGAGATGACCTCCGGCCGGGTGGGCCGGCGAAGCTCCAGGGACTCCAGGATGGCGATGCCCGCCCGGACCTCTTCGGCCGGCGGACCGGTCATCGAGACCCGGATGGTATCGCCGATCCCCTCCGCCAGCAGCGTGCCGATGCCCACGGCGCTTTTGACCAGGCTGTCGCGGGGCGGCCCGGCGGCGGTCACGCCCACGTGGAAGGGGTAATCACACCTGTCGGCCGCCAGCCGGTAGGCGGCCACGGTGGTGGGCACGTCGCTGGCCTTCAGGCTGAGCACCAGGGACCCGAGCCCCTCCTCCTCGGCGTCGCGGCAGTAGGCCAGCGTCTCCTCCACCATCAGTTCCGCCAGGTCCTGCCCTTTGGCGTCTTCCTCCACCTCCAGGCCCTTCCTGGGCCTGATGGAGCCGGAGTTGACGCCGATGCGCACCTTGATGCCGGCCTCAGCGGCGGCGCGGTAGAACTCCCGCAGCCCCTCGCGGTCACGCATGTTGCCGGGGTTGATCCGCACGCCCGCCGCACCGGCCTCGATGGCCGCCAGCGCCAGGCGGTGATCGTAATGGATGTCCGCCACCACGGGCAGAGGCGAGGCGGCGGTGATGCGCGGCAGAGCGCGGGCGGCCGGGCGGTCGGGCACGGCGCAGCGGATGATCTGGCAGCCGATGCCGGCCAGTTCCTCGATCTGGGCCAGCGTGGCCCGCACGTCGCAGGTGTCCGTTTTGGTCATGGACTGGACGCTCACCGGCGCCGTGCCGCCGATGGTGACATCGCCCACCCGCACCGGACGTGTCCGGCGCCGCTCGATAACCGATTGCATATCAGTCCCTTACAGGATCAATGCCGGAACCCATCGGAGGGGCGAACAGTCAGACAGGCCGCCTCAGAAACGTCCATGATTATATTCGCTTGCGCCCGTAAGTTCAAAAGGCCGCGCTCGTAGTTGTGTGCCACCGGGCGATTCGCTACAATCACGGGTGATGAACGAAGAGAGCCAAAACAAGAGCACCGCCGAGCAACTGCAGGAGGCGGAGCGCCGCTTCGTCGCCCTGGGAAACGCCGTGGAGCACCTGTTCGCCGACTCCGTGGTGACCCTGCTGGAGTGCAGCGAGCAGACCGTGGGGGAACTCCGGGAGGAGGACTACAAGGCGCACGAACTGTGGCTGCAGACCGACAAGCTGTGCCAGGAGGTGTTGAGCGACGGCGAGCTTGAGGCGTCGGAGGCCCACCTGCTGCTGGCCCTGGTGCGCATGGCCGCCGACCTGAAGCGGATGGCGGACGAATCGCTGCGCATCGGGCAGACGCTCCGCGCCGGCCAGATGCACTGCATCATGGAGGCCGATCCCACCGGGTGTCTCGCCCGCATGGTCGAACTGGTGCAGAGCATGCACGGCGACGTGCTGGAGGCCTTCATCAACCGCGACGAGGCCGAGGCGTCGGCCCTGCACCTGGTGTTCGGCGAGCTGGCTTCCCTGGGCGAACAGGTTTCGGACGAGTTGCCCGGTCACATGGAAGAAGAGCGCGTCTCTGCGCGGCTTGCCCTGGCTCTCGTGCAGGTTGGACAGCGGCTGGAACGCATCGCCGACGATATTCTGGATGTCGCCAACAACGTAGCGCACCTCTCCCGCCAGACCGTCTGACGGCCCCCTATTCCAGTCGCTGCCGTTTCCGCATCCGGTGCATGGTGCGCTCGGTGCGGCCGAAATAGTCGTGCAATCGCACGTATTCCGCATAGAGATCGTCGTAGGCCCCCGTTGCGTCCGGATCGGGGCTGAATGTGCCCGAGGGCGGCGGGACCAGCGCCGCTGCCGCCTCGGCGATCGTTGCGAAACCGGTCGCCTCCTCGCCCGCGGCCGCGCCGCCGAGGAGCGCGCTCCCCAGGGCGGCCGTCTGGCCCGACGACGCCACCTCGATGGGCCGGCCCAGCACGTCGGCCAGCACCTGCATGGCAAACGCGTTCTTCTGCGGCAGCCCGCCGCATGCGATCAGGCGGTCCACGGGGATGCCGGCGTCCAGGTATGCCTGCAGGATGCGCCGCGTGCCGAACATGGTGCCCTCGATGCACGCGCGGTATATCTCCTCCGGCCGCGTGTCCAGCGTCAGCCCCACCAGCAGGCCGCTCAGGTCCGGGTCCATCAGCACGCTGCGGTTGCCGTTCCACCAGTCGAGCGCCAGCAGCCCGCTCTCCCCCGCTCGCAGACGGGTAGCGCGTTCCGAGAGCAGTTCGTGGAGGGACACGCCGCGTTCTTGCGCCTCGGCAGCGCAGGCGGCGGGCACGCAGTTCTCGATGAACCAGGCATAGATGTCGCCCCCGGCGGTCTGGCCGCTCTCGTAGCCGTAGTAACCCGGCAGGATGCCGTCGCGCACCATGCCGAAGACGCCCTCGAAGAACCGCGCCTCCTCGTGCAGTATCATGTGGCAGAAGGAGGTGCCGAGCACGAGCACCATCTGCCCCGGGCCGGTCACCCCGCAGCCCGGCACGGCGGCGTGGGCATCAATGAACGGGGCGGCCACGGGAATCCCCTGCGGCAGGCCAAGGCGATCGCCCCACCGGGGCAGCAGCCCGCCGACCGTCGTGCCCGGCGGCAGGATATCGCCCGTCACCTTGTCCGGAAACAGGTCCTCCAGCCGCGGGTCCAGAGCGGCGAGAAACTCCGGCGACGGCCACCCCAGCTCCCCCACGTGCTGGGCCTTGTAGCCGGCGCAGCAGGCGTTGCGCGCCAGCACCCCGGTGAGCTGCCACACCACCCAGTCCGCGCCCTCGACGAAGGTGTCCGCGGCATCGAAGACTTCCGGCGAGCGGTGCAGCGTCTCCAGCACCTTGGGGATCAGCCACTCGCTGGAGACGGTCCCCGCGTAGTAGCGCAGGAATTCCTCGTCGCGCTCCCGCGCGACCCGCAGCACCTCCTCCGCCTCGGCCGCGGCCCCGTGGTGTTTCCACAGCTTGACCCACGCCTGCGGGTCGGCGCGGAACGCCTCGTCGCGGCAGAGCGGCTCCCCGTCGGCGTCGCAGGGCATCACCGTGCACGAGGTGAAGTCCAGGCCCAGCCCCACCACGTCGCGCCCGGCCGCCCCGCCTTTCTCCAGCACGGCCGGTATCAGCGCCAGCAGGGCCTCCACGTAATCGTCCGGGTCCTGCAGAAACCAGTCGCGCCCGAGGGAGACCTCCTCCTCAACGGGCAGTTGTCCGGAGATCACGCCGTGGGGGTAGGCAAACTCGGCGAGGGCGACCTCTTCGCCCGTCTCCAGGTCCAGCAGCAGCGCACGCGCCGATTCCGTTCCAAAGTCCAGACCGATACTGTAAGCCGCCATCGTATCCTCCGTGGCTGCGGTGTTCGCCCGGGCCTTCAGGCGGGCGCCGTCATCGAATCGCGGGCGAATTCGACGGCGCGCCGGAAGATGCGCAGACCCTCGCCCTCCTCCTGCAGACCGCGTCGGGGCCAGCGTGGGTCGTGCACGGGCAGGCAGTGCCGCTCCGGGTGCGGCATCATGCCCAGGATGCACCCCGTGGGGTCGCAGATGCCGGCGATGTCGTCCACGGACCCGTTCGGGTTCCAGGGATATTCAGGCGAACCGCCCGCGGGGTCGGTGTAGCGATAGATGATCTGCCGGCGCTCTTTCAGCTCCTGCAGCACCCCCTCATCGCGGACAACGAACTTGCCCTCGGCGTGCGCCACGGGCAGATAGAGCCGCTCCCCGTCCTCCACCAGCACGCACCGGTTGGCGGGCGCCCGCAGGTAGGTCCAGCGGTCCTCGAACTTGTGCGAATCGTTGAAGGTCAGCGTCACGTCCTGCCGCCATCGCTCGAAGCCCGGCAGCAGGCCGGTTTTGACCAGCACCTGGAACCCGTTGCAGATGCCGACGATCAGCTTTCCGGCGTCCAGGAACCGGTCTATCGGATCGCGCAACGTGGTGAGCAGTTCGTTGGCCAGCACCTTGCCCGCGCCCAGGTCGTCGCCGTAGCTGAAACCGCCGGGGAGCACCAGCACCTGGTATTCGTGCAGGCGCCCCGGATCGTCGCGCAGGACGTTGACGTGCAGCCTTTCCGCACGCGCTCCGGCCAGATTGAACGCGAACTCGGTCTCACGGTCGCAGTTGGTGCCCGCGGTCCGCAGGACGACGACCGGCGGCTTGATCTCGGACATCATTCGGCCTCCGCAGGTGATGGGAGTTTCATTGTAGTGGAGGCGGCGTCCATTTCAACTTCCGGCCTGGATGCGGACCAACCCGTCCCCGTCGGCGTCAATCCAGAACGGGTTGGTCACCGCCCAGGGCGTGGGGCCCTCGCGGGTGCCGTAAACGGGCGCCATGGAGCGGTCGCCCTCGACCACCACGACCACCCAGCAGTCGCCCGGAACGCCGATGTCCAGGCTGCGGTCGCAGCGGCGAACGGTTCCGTTCGACGAAACGGCTATCTCTTCGACCAGTTCGCTGTTTCGGTAAACCTTCAACCGCTGCACGTCAATCCACCCGGGGGCGGAGACCCTGACCTGCAGACGCGCGGTGTCGGACCGGACGGTTCGGGTGCTGCCGGGCGGGCCGCCCTCCAGCGTGGCCTCGACGAAGGGGCCGTTCGTCACAAAGGCGTTCGGTTCGGACTTCAACCGGCGTATCGCGGCCACCAGGTCCGCCCGGTCGGGCGGCCGGCCCGAGCCCGGACAATGAATGAAGGTCCGCGCGGAGCCGGCCTCACTGCCCAGCAGCCCGCCGCTGCCGGACCCGCCGGTGACCATCACACGGTGCCCCCGGTTCAACATGCGGAACCACCGGGGAAGGATGCGCTTCGCTCCCTCAACGTCGTGGCCGCTCAGTATCTCCAGGGCGTCGAACTTCTCCGCGGGCGCCCTGTCCTCCACGGCCATGAGCCCGCGCCACTCGTCCATAGGCTCGTCCACCTGCACCAATGCGTCGGGGAAGAGCTGGCGGATTGTCTCCAGCACATCGGCGGTGGAATTGCCGGACCGCACCGCTTTCAGAAATCCCTCCGCCGGCGCCGAACGGGCGTCCACGGGAAAGAAGCTGAAGGCCCCCAGCCCCGGCAGGTCCAACCGGTAGCCCGGCACGAGGACGCACATCTCCGGGACGGAGCCATCGGGGAACAGGTCGCGGAACGAGCAGTCGCTCACCACGGCGCCGTCCAGCCCCTCGCAGGCATTGATGAGGGCCCTTTCCTTCACGGTCAAGGCGCTGTCCGGACTGGCCGCCGTGCGCTGGCGGAAGTCAACCGCCCGGTAGTCGCCCGGGTCAATCGCCCGCTTCAGGCTCGCCTGCAGCTCCTGCTCCCGGCCCGGCACGCCCTGCACCTGCGCGTAGGCGCACTCATAGAGCGGCCCCTTCGAGGCCAGAAGCGCCGACGGCACCGGCGCGAGTTCGTTTCCGCACGGCAGGGGCAGGACCTCCGCCGTCAGCCCGTTCACCAGAGCCACCGGCGACCACGGCGTTCCCGGAAAACCCGGACCCTGTGTACGCCCGCGGGCTTCGTCCCGCAAGGGCCTCCTGCGAACGCGGCCGGCGGTGGGTTGGGCCTCGCCCTGCTCCCGGGTCGTGACTGTAATGCGCGCCGTTGACCGTGCGGCCACGTCCAGCGGCGCCAGCTGCATGGCGCCACCGATGCATCCCATCTTCAGGGGCCCCGCGGCCGGGCGCCCCGGAGCGTTCACGTAGATCGCGCACCGACCGGCGGGCACCTCGGCCTCCGCGCGGCCCGCCGCATCCGTCAACAGGACCAGCGGCTCCGACGCCCCGGGGAACCGGAGCGTAACCCCGGCCCACGGAACGGGGGTCCGGTTCTCCTTCTCTTGAACCGTTATCACCACCCGCGCGCGTTCGTCGGGTTCGAGGGGCTGGAGGATCCGGGCGACCGCCGGCGGCCCGCCGTAGCCGGCCAGAACGGCGCGCCGGTACATCCGCGACTCACCCGGCGGGATGTCGGTCGTGCCGTAGCGCAGCACGGAACTGCCGGGCAGGTGGTGGGTTTCCATTTCCGCCCCCGGCCCCTGCGCCGCTATGCCCCAGGCAAAATCGCCCGCGCAGAACGCCATCCACCGCGCCGTCCCCCGACGCCCGGCGGGAAACATCCCGATGCGCGGCACAAAGCGCACCGTGCGACCGTGATAGAGCACGTCGCGGAAGCCGAACAGGCTCAGCATGGACCCGGTGTCGTTCTCCACCTCGGTCTTCACCGCAAGCATCGGCGAATCGGGCTCCAGCCTGTAGGTCGTCCGCACCCGCACCCCCGCCCTACCGAACAGGTGGCCCCGGGCGGCTACCACGGCCGGCTCGTCCTCCCCGCCGGTCTCCTCGATGTTGACGTGCGTGTAGACCGCCCGGCGGGGCGGCTCCGGCCCCAGCAGCGGCTCCAGCAGACGCATGCCGTCCTCGCCGCGCTGCAGCGAGGCGTCAATCAGGTTGCCCGGCGGACAGGGCCGCGCGGGATCCTTGGCCGCCGCCACGACGAACCGCGCGAACCCGTTTTCGAGCACCACGTCCCCGGCCCGGGCCTCCTCGGGACCGCCCGCCGGCGACGTCTCCGCGACATAGGCCGCACGGGCGGTTTTCGCCAGGGCGGCGACGGGCCTGGGCGCATTCGGGCGCCACTCCGGCATCTGCTCCTTCACCGCGCAGGCGGAGAGCACTCCCAGAACCACGGCCAGCAGAACGCTCTGCCACCGACGCAGGGTCATTCGCACGCCGCCTCCTGCTGCAGAATCTCGGCGATCTGCTCGGGCGGGAATTTCTCGCGCCGGTCGTAGGTCAGCAGACCGTTCACCTCCTGCTCGACGTCGGTCAACTGGGTATAGCAGAAACCGGCCACGCCGGGGTTGTGCAACAGCGCCTCCGCCAGGCCGCGGAATCGCTGCATGAACTCCGCGCGCGTGCGCGGCGCCTGACCGTATCCCCAGCTATCCTCCGGCGTCTCGCCCATCCGCCACTGGATGCCGCCATATTCGCTGACGAAATACGGGCACTGCCCGCGGTAGGGAAGCTGGTTCTTGTCGTTGTTGAAGGCGTTCTCCCAGTCGCCGCGCGCCAGCGGCTCGAAGGCGGACCGGAACTGCTCCACGTCCTGCTGGTAGTTGTGGCAGTCCCAGACGTCGGTCTCGAAGTGGAAGTAACCGGAGGTGTCCAGCACGGGCCGCGTCGGGTCCACGGTGCGCGTCCAGCGGTAGAGCGCGCGCGTAACCCACTCGCCGTAGAGGGTGCGGTCGGCGCCGCCGCTCTCGTTCAGCGGGCACCAGCCGATGATGGCCGGATGGCTCAGGTCACGGTTCACGGCCTCCCGCCACTGGTCCACCATGTCGTGAACCCACTCGGCTTCGTTCATCGGGCTGTACCAGTCGGCGTATTCGCCGAAGACCAGATAGCCCTTCCGGTCGCAGAGATGGAGGAACTCCGGTTCGAACAGCTTCTCGTGCAGCCGCGCGCCGTTGAAGCCGAAGGCCATGGACGCCTCGATGTCCGCCTCCAGCGCCTCGGCCGAGGGCGCGGTGTAGATGCCGTCCGGGTAGAAGCCCTGGTCCAGCACGGTGCGCAGGAAGATCGGCTCGTTGTTCAGGAAGAAAAGGTTGCCCTCGGTGTGGAACTTGCGCAGGCCGGCCCAGGTGCTCAGGCGGTCGCGGCCGCCCTCGCCTTCCAGCTCCACCACCAGTTGGTAGAGGAATCCCTCGCCGGCCTTCCACGGGCGCACTTCCTCCAGCGGCACCTCCACCCAGACGGCGCCGCGGCCGCGGCCCTCGAAACTGCCCTCCCCTACGGCCTCGCCATCGGCCAGTGCGGTGACCCGGCCGCTGAAGGCGTCCTGCCCATCCACGTGCAGCCGCACCGTGAAGCGGCCCGAATCCAGGTCCGGCCAGACAACGATGCGCCGGACGTAGGTGCGCGGCACCGCCTCCAGCCAGACGGTCTGCCAGATGCCCGTCGTGCGGGTATAGCTGCAGCCGTGGGAGTGGTAGCGCTCCGCCTGCTTGCCGTGCGGCAGCTTGCCCGACCGTATTGGGTCCACCGCGCGGATCACCACCTCCTCGCCGGAGCCGCTCTCGGTCAGGTCCGTCAGTTCGGCCGTGAAGGGCGTGTAACCGCCCCGGTGGCGGGCGGCCTCGCGGCCGTTGAGCCATGCGGTGGCCTCGTAATCGCAGGCGCCCACGTGCAGCAGCACGCGACGGCCCTGCCAGCGTTCGGGAATGTCCACCAGCTTCCGGTACCAGACGGAGTTGAAGAAATCTCGCTCGCCGATGCCGGAGAGCCGGCTCTCGGGGCAGAACGGGACGATGATCTCCGAATCGAACTCCGTGCCGGAGGTGTAGCCCCGCGCCTCGCCGGAGACGCCGGGGTCGTGGGCGAACTGCCACACGCCGTTCAGGTTCATCCACCAGTCGTCTTCACGTCGCAGGTCCGGTCGGGGGTGCTCCGAGCGAGGAATGTCCGCCACGTTCTTTCTCCTGTTCCGGGAAAGTTCTCTCGCAACGAAAAGGTAAATCAGTCCGGCCGGTGTGTCAACGCCGGACGGCCTGTTCAACCCTCTGCGCTCAACTCATTCACTCGTTTCAGATAGCTCTCCATGTCGAACTTGCGTTCCAGGCCGGAGGCGCTCATGTAGCGGACTTTGCCGTAGATGGGCCGTTCGCCCCACGCCTGGTCGTGCTTGCCGAAGCACCAGGCGACGCCCGCGAATGAGTTCGGGTCGCGGCCGTCCAGCGAGTATTTGTTGTTCAGATACACCGCAATGTCGAAGGCATCCTCCGGATCGGCTGTCCATTCCAGGACCTTCTTGCCCCAGTACATCCGCATGTAGCTGTGCATCTTACCGGCCACGACAAGCTCGCGCTGGGCGGCGTTCCAGTAGTCGTCATGTGTCTCCGCCGCCTCCAGCGTGGCGGGGTCATAGGCGGGGTCCCGTGCGTCGTCGGCGTGCTCGGTCAGCGTCTCCCGCGCCCAGTCGGGCAGCACGTCGAAGGAATCGTAGCACTCGCTGTAGTGGCAAAGGTTCATGGCCAGTTCGCGGCGGACGATCAGATCTTCCAGGTAGGCGTCTCTGTTCTCCCGGGATACCCCCGATGCTTCGCGGACGGCCAGCGCGGTTTCGATGGGCGATATCTGCCCGAAGTGCAGGTAGGGACTCATGTGGCTGAGGCAGTCCCGGCCGGGGTCCCGGCTCTGGCCGGCGTAGGACTCCAGCCGGTCGTCCAGGAACTCGTCCAGCAGGCGTCGCGCCTCGGTATAGCCCCCCACGAAATGCTCCGTCCTGCCCGGCTCACGGCTCAGGCGCAGTTCGGCCAGCAGCGAGCCGAGATCGTCAAGAAAAAGGCCGTCGGAGGCGAGGTTCAGCGAGTCGCGCTCCACAGCGGTCGCCTCCAGCGGCACGAGGAAGCGCTCCAGGTGCTGCTCGATACGCGGTCGCAGCGTGCGCGCCGCGTACTCCTCCTTGTCCGAAGCGGTCTCGACGGGCACCACCACGTCGCTCTCGACCTGGATCACCGGACAGCCGGCGCGGTCTGCCACGCGACGGCGCCAGTTCCGCTGGATGCCCAGGTAACCGCGGTCCGCCACCACCATCGCCGCCCGGTCGGCCAGTTCCAGAACCGCCTCAACCGGCGGGCTTTTCCGCACCGTCAGCCGAATGCCACGTTCGGCCAGAGCCTCGACGGTCTCCCGCAGCCCCTCCAGCATGAACGCGTAATGCCGCTCGGAGGCTTCCGGAAACCGCTGCGTGATGCCGAAGACGGCCAGCACCGGCAGGCCCTCCTCGTTGGCGCGGCGCACCGCATATTCCACGGCATGGTTGAAGCGCGCCCGCTGCGCCTGCTGCATCCAGTAGAGCACGTAATCGCCCCCCGTCGCCTCATCTTCGTTCAGCCGGGTTATGCGCTCGTCCTGGATCACGGTCTCCGCTCCATTTGTGGGTGGGCTCGGCAGCAGTATAACCCAACCGGGGGCGCGCCGCACACGCTTGCGTTCGGACCCGCCCTGTGGTACGTTCGCGGTTGAGTCATCGCGTGGCCGTGCCGGGGGCGTTCGGTCGGGTCGCGAGCATGCCGGATACATTCCCAGGTTTCGGAGAGATTTCCATGGCAATCAGTGACCGGTGCAGCAAGGTTGACGAGGTCATCAAGCGGGACGACATCCGGGGCATCTACGGCGAGAGCATTGACTGCGAGCTGGCCTACAACCTGGGGCTGGCGCTGGCGGACACCTTCGTCGAGTGCACCGAGGTGCTGCCGGTGAACGTGGCCGTGGGGCACGACATGCGCCTGAGCGGCCCGGTGCTGAGCACGGCGCTCTGTCGCGGCCTGGAGGACGGCGGCTGCCGGCCCATCCGCATGGGCCTGGCAGGCACCGAGCTGGTGGGCTTCCTGCCGGCAAAGTACAGCGACCTGATTGACGGCGGGATCATCATCACGGCCTCGCACAACCCGCGAGACAACAACGGCTTCAAATTCTTCGGCCGCGGGGGCATGCCGCTGCCGCTGGCCGTGGACGCCGAGGCCCCGCTGCCGGAGGACGAGCTGCAGCGAATCGGACTGGCACTGAAGAAGCAGGCCGTGCCCGAGCGACCGGGCTGGGAAGAGTTTGCGCCGGACTACATCGAGACCATCCTGGAGCGCGGCGGCTGCGACTTCGAGGCGGCCTGCGCCGGCTTCCAGGAGCCGATGCGCGTGGCCGTCGAGGCGGGCAACGGCATGGGCGCGCGCATACTGAGCGAGTTGGCGGAGCTGGCGCCGCAGTTCGAGTGGTCCTTCTCCAACGAGCGGCCGGACGGCGCCTTCCCCATCATCATCCCCAACCCGCTCAACGCCGAATACCAGTCCATGCTGGCCGACCTGGTGGGGCGCACCGACAGCCACGTGGGCATCTGCTTCGACGGGGACGCGGACCGGGTGGCCGTGATGGACGAGAACGGCGAGATGATCTCCCCGCCGCTGCACACCGCCCTGGTCGGCAAGCGGCTGCGGGACAAGCTGAGCCCGGACATCAAGATCGCCTTCAACCTGGCGTCGAGCTGGGTGGTGGCGGACACGCTGGGCGACCGGACCGACGTGCTGGGCGATGGCCACGCGGTGATGACGCCTGTCGGCTACGGCAAGATCAAGGCCATCATGTACGACGACCCGCAGATCGCGTTCGGCGCCGAGCACTCCGGCCATTACATGTTCCGCGAGTTCTGGTGCGCCGACAGCGGCATGATGGCTGGCATACTGATGCTGGAGCTGGCGGCGGAGCTGCACAGCCAGGGCCAGCCGCTCTCCAGCGTGCTGGAGACGCCGCGGAGCAAATACTTCGAATCGGGCGAGATCAACTTCCAGATGCCGGCCGAACGGCCCGCCGATCAGGTCATCGCCGAGGCGGCCGAGCAGTTCGGCGACCGGATCGAGAGGCTGTACGTGGTCGTGGACGACCGCGTCCGCCTCGTGGACTCCTATCCCCCGGAGGGCATGGAGCTGAGCGTGGCCGACCTGCGCGCCGAGGCCGACGACTGGTGGTTCTGCATGCGCAAGAGCGGCACCGAGGGCGCCGGCGGCGGCATTTTGCGCCTCTACGTGGAGGCATTCGGCGACCGGGCGCTCATGGAGGAGAAGCGCGACGCCCTGGTCGAGCTGGCAGGGCCGGAACTGCGCATGTAAGGTCGAGCGATGCTGGAACGTCTCAAACCCTTGCTGTCGGGTGTGCTGGATAGCGTCCGGCGGCTGATCCCCGGCACCGGCGGGCAAGACGCCGCGCACCTGCGGGTGGGCCGGCGCGGGGAACGACTGGCGGCACGCCACCTGCGCGGAAAGGGCTACCGCATCCTGGAGCGCAACTTCACCACCACCCTGGGCGAGGTTGACCTGGTGGCCTTCCGGGACGGGACGGTGGCGTTCGTCGAGGTGAGGACTCAGACCCACCCCGCACTCATAGACCCGGAGCACACCATCACGCGCGAGAAGCAACGACGCGTCGTCCGGGCCTCCGAGCAGTACTGCACCGTGCGCGGGCTGGACCGGCCGGGGCTGGCCCTGCGCTACGACGTAGTGACCGTGCTGCTGGAGGCGGACGGGAGCGTGCGGACCCTCCGTCACCTGGAGAACGCTTTCCAGGGCACTCCACGGGCCTTCTCGTGACTCCGGCGGGGCTGTACTTGACAGGCAAGAATCGCTCTGCAAGAATGAATACTCCGCAGCGTCATTCGGAAGCTGTGAAGAATCAATGGGAAAAAACGACGACTTGCCCGACTTCCACGCCAAACGCAAGATACTGTTCGGCGACAAGACCTCCGATGAGCAACTGCGCGAGACCGGACAGCAGTTCATGGAGGCCGAGCGCTACGACGACGCGCTGGAGTTCTTTCAACGCGCCGAGGCGGATGACCTGGCGCGCCAGGTCGCCCGGAGGGCCATGGAGCGCGGGAACACCCCGCTCTACATGCGGGCCAAGCGGGTCCTCGGTGAACCGATCTCCGAGGACGAATGGGTAGAACTGGCCCGGTCGGCCGAGAGGGCCGAACTCTACACCGTCGCGCGCCTGGCATATCAGAAGGCAGGCCGGACGCAGGAGGCCGAAAGGCTGGCGGAACTCATCTTTGGTCCAGAGGAAGAGGACGAGGCAGCCGAGGAGGAAGCACAGGAACAGGGATGAGCCGTGGGGTGAGTCTTCCCGAAGGATGATCCCCCAGAAACGGCGCCGGCGCAGACATGCCGGGCGCGGTCCTAATGTTCAATTGCACACACTGAGGAGGACGCTGCAGTGCTGGTTGAAGCCGAGGACCTGACCAGATATTACGGCAGCTTCCTGGCCGTGGATCATGTGTCGTTCGAGATAGACCGCGGCGAAATCGTGGGGCTCCTGGGCCCGAACGGCGCCGGCAAGACCACCACCATCCGCATGCTGACCGGCTTCCTGCCGGCCAGCGAAGGCCGCGCCAGCATCGCCGGCCGCGACGTTCGCGACGGCTCCACCGAGGTGCGTCGCCACATCGGCTACATGCCCGAGAACAACCCCCTCTATCCCGAGATGCGGGTCGGCGAATACCTGTCATTCCGGGCGGACTTGAAGGGCGTGCCCCGCAAGCTTCGACCCGACAGAATCGCCGAATGCATAAGGCTGTGTAGCCTGGAGGATGTCAGCCGGCAGACCATCGGCACCCTCTCGAAGGGCTATCGCCAGAGGGTCGGCCTGGCCGACGCCATGGTGGGCGAGCCGGACGTGCTGATCCTGGACGAACCCACCATCGGTCTGGACCCCAACCAGGTGCGTGAGGTGCGCCACCTGATCCAGAACCTGAGCAAGAAACACACCGTCCTGATCTCTACCCACATCCTGGCCGAGGCCGAGGCCATCTGCCAGCGGGTGCTGATCATTGACCAGGGGCGCATCGTGGCGGACGACAGCCCGCACAACCTGTCCGATCGCCTGCTGCACGCCAGCGTGACGGTGGAGTTGCAGGGCGACCTGGTGCAGATGGAGAACGCGCTGAAGGCCCTGGAGGGCGTCGAGCGCATGCACGAAGAGGAAGCCGACGGCTGGCACCGCTTCAGCCTGGTGACGGAGCCCGGACAGGACATCCGCGAGCAGGTGTTCCGCACGGCCTCCGAGCAGGGCTGGAACATGCGCGAACTGACGCGCTCCCGCGCCTCGCTGGAGGACGTGTTCGCCCGCATCACGCTGGGCAGAGGGGACGAGAGCGCCGAGGAATCCGGAGGTGAGCAGACATGAGATCGGCGGCAGCCACAGAAACACAGGACCTCTTGAGCTGGGAAAGCCTGGGCACGCGCCCGGCGACCGCTGCGTTCCGCGAGAGCCTGATCGAGCTGATCGCGCGGCCGGGGCAGTTCTTCTCCAGGATGGCCCGGCACGGCGGGCTCCACGAACCCCTCACGTTCTTCATCATCCTGCTCTGCACGATCGTCGTGCTGAGCTTTCCGGCGGCGCTGGCGCACTTCGGCGTGACCGCACCCGACCCGGCGGCGGAACCCACGGCTTACCGCGCGCAGCAGGTGCCCGCCCAGGTGACGGGCCTTCTGCTGGTGCTGCTGCCCCTGGCGGCGGTGGTCGCCGCGGCGCTCACGGTCGTCCTGGGCAGCCTGTTCCATGCTCCGGGCAAGCTGTTCGCGCCGACCAACTGGGAGGGTTCCGTCAGCGTCTGGCTGTATTCGGTCGGAGGCGCCCTGGCGCCGCTTGCTTGCGCGACGGCGCTGGTGCTGCTGGTCTCGCTGCCGGCATACCTGCTGACCCTTCTGGCTCCTGCAACCGAGGGGGCCCTGGCGCCCATCGTGAAGTGGTGGGCCTACATCCTGCTGCCGTTGAGCGTCCTGGCGGGCGTGGTGCTGCTGCTGCGGGGCCTCATCGTGGGCTGCATCAACGCTTTCGAGACCGACGTGGGCGTCGGTCTGGCCCTGGCGCTGTCCGGCCTGCTGCTGGTGCTGGTGCTGGTGGGCGGAGCGATCTCGGCCTTCCTGTGGTGGACCTTCGCGGCGGGCCTGATCATCACCGCTGCGGTCCTGGTGCTGGGTGTCGTTCTTACCGTCTCAAGCTTCATGTTCTCGCGTCGCGTGCGGGAGAGTGCATAAACCATGGTCAACATTCCGGTTGTAACCAGGCGAGAGCTGAGCGGCTACTTCCTGTCCCCCATTGCCTACATCGTGCTGGCGGGCTTCGCTATAGCGCACGGATTGTTCTTCGTGCTGCACCTTCGGGAAGTGGTACCGCGGGCGGACATCGTGGCCCTTTCCACGTTCAACGTCGTCATCCTGCTGCTGGTGGCCGCTCCGCTTTTGACGATGCGGCTGCTCAGCGAGGAGAGCAACCAGGGCACTATGGAGACGCTGATGACCACCCCGGTCACGGAGACCGAGGTGGTTCTGGGCAAGTTCATCGGCGCACTGGTCTTCACCGGCGTCATGTATCTGCCCATCCCCCTGGAGCTGATCTACCTGCGCCTTCTGACCCCGCTGGATACGGGGGCGCTTCTGGCCGGAGCGCTGGGGCTGTTCCTTTTGACCGCACAGTTTTTGGCCATCGGCCTGTTCGCCTCCTCGCTGACCAGCGTGCAGATCGGCTCGGGCATCATGAGCTTCGCCTTCCTGCTGGTCATCTTTCTGGTCGGCTACCTGGGGGGCTTTTCCCAGGCGCTCTGGGCAAGGGCCCTGACCTATATCTCGCCCATGGAGCATTTCTACGACAGTTTTCTCCGGGGCCTGGTGGACACCCGAGACGTGGCCTACTTCGTGATCACCACGTCGGTTTTCCTTTTCCTGACCGTGCGCTCCCTGCAGTTGAGGAAGTGGAGGTAAGACGAGATGGGCAAGACAGAGACACCGCGCTGGAAGACCGTGGCACGTGTCGGGATTGTCCTGGGCATTGTCATCCTCGTGGCGGGCCTCATCGTGCGGGACCTCTCGGTGCGTGCTTCGGTGCAGAAGGACGTCCTTTCGCTGGCACTGATCATCATTGGCGGCGCCGCCACGCTGGCCGGCATCGCGCTGAACTGGCGCGAGTTGGTCGGGCTGCTGATCACACGCGATGCCGCCGAGAAGGCCAACTTCGCCATCGTGGTGCTGCTGGTGCTGGCTCTGGCCGGGCTGCTGTGCTACATCACCAACCGACGCTACAGCCGGATGGACTGGACCGGGCAGCGCAAGTACTCCCTGCACTCGCAGACCATCAATTTCCTGAGCAACGTGGAGCAGCCGCTCGAGGCGTACTTCATCCACACCGACAGGATCGTGCCCCAGATATATGAGAACGTGAACGACATGCTGCAGGAGTTCCAGGCCCGCGCGCCGCGGATGAAGGTCGAGAGGTTGAACATCACCGCCGGCCTGGAGGTCGAGAGGCGCGCCAGGGAACTGCAGCAGCGGCTGGGGACGGTCAGTCTGGACCCGCCCAGCGTGGTGTTCGTCATGGGCGACCAGCACGAGGTCATCCCCGTCGGCAAGCTCGTGGAGCAAAGGGGCGGCGGCCGCGGGATGATGCCCACCATCGCCTTCAAGGGTGAAGGGGCCTTCCTGAATGCCCTGATGAAACTGACCGAGGAAGAAAAGCCCGTGGTCTATGCGCTGACCGGCCATGGCGAGAGGCCACTGGAGACCACCGGCCCCGCGCCCTCCCCACAGCAGCCGATGCCCACGCAGAGCAACGCCGGCATGACGTACTCCAGGCTGGTGCAGGCTCTGGAGAGCGCCAACTACGAGGTGAAACCGCTGCACCTGGCCACCGAAGGTGCGGTGCCGGATGACTGCGCCGTGCTGCTCATCGCGGGACCGCAGACACCCATCCCCGAGCAGGAGATGGGCGCACTGCACGATTACTTCGGCCGCCGCAACGGCGCGGCGATCGTCCTGGCCGACCCGGAACTGTCCGAAACCGTGAACACCAACCTCGATGAGCTGGTGGCGGCCTACGGGGTGGAGCTGAATACCAGGGCGGTCGGCGTCACGCTGATGCAGACGTTCATGGGCGCCGCGCTGACCCGCAGCGTCCCCGTGGGGCCCGGCGGAATGAAGTCCCATCCCATAACCGAGGGTCTGCAGAACTACACGCTGCATCTGGAGGACGCCTGCACCCTGAGCGTCGCGCCCGCCGGACCGCAGGGACAGCAGGGAGCCACGGAACTGCTCACGGGTCCACAGCAGAGCTGGGGCGAGAGGGCACTGCCGCTGAACCAGAATACCGAATACGACGAAGGCGAGGACACGCCGAAGCCGGCCGTCGTCGGCGCCCTGATCGAGCCGCAGACGCCGCCTCAGGCGCCGCCCGGCATGGAGATGCCCGGACCGCGCATAGTGGTGCTGGGCAGCTCCATATCTTTCGTGAACGCCATTCTGGACCAGTCCCCGCAGAACCGGTACCTGCTGCTGAACTGCGTCAACTGGATGGCGGGCAAGACACAGAAGCTGGGCATCCCGCCCAAGACGGTTGATTTCAATCAGGTGAACGTGGGCAAGGCGCCGTTGGCCGCTTCCCGCTACCTGTTCCTGGGAGCGGTTCCCGGCCTGGTCATCGCCCTGGGAGTTGTGGTCTGGCTGATTCGGAGAAGATAAGGTCGCTTTCTAACCTGCGAGTCCACCGATGAAACAATACGGAAAAACACTGATCCTGCTGGTCCTCGTGGTCATTGCCGGATTCATTGCGTGGCGGCTCTCCGAGGAACCTACCTCCGAGGAGCTGGAAGAGCGGCGAACCGCCCTGCTGCCCGACCTGAAGACCGACCGCGTCGCCTCCCTGGCTATCCGGGAAGGTGACCGACAACTGGTCTGCAGGCGCGTGGGGGAGTCGGACGACTGGCGCATCAGCACGCCCATCGAGGGCCGCGCCGACCGGTGGTCCGTCGAGGACATACTGAACAAGCTGGAAGGCGCCGAGAAGATATGGTCCATCCCCGCCGCCGAGGCCCGCGACGCCGACCTGGGCGAGTATGGCCTGGATGAACCCCGTCGCACCGTCACCATCACCGAGCGCGGCCAGGCCGACCGCACGTGGACGGTCCTGATCGGCGATGCCGGCGCGACCGGCGGCGGCGTGTACGTAAAGCTGGAAGACCGGGAGGGCCTGACGGCCATCCCGGAGAGCGTCGTGGACAGCACGGCCGTCACGCTGGCCGACGTGCGCAGCAAGAAGCTGGCTCCCCGGATCAACACCTACGACCTGCGCACAATCGCCGCCTCCGCGGAAGCCCTCGAGGACAACGATGCCTACGAGCTGAAGTGCGAGAAGTCAGGGGACGCCTGGGAGATCAAGCAACCCTTCTTCGACCTGGCGGACGCCGGCAACGTGGAAGGGATCGCCACCGATCTCTACAGCCACCGCATCAAGAAGGACGACTTCGTGTCCGACGACCCCACCGAGGTCGCGACATACGGCCTGGATGACCCCATCCTCACCCTGACCGTCGAGGGAGCCGACGAGAAGCAGGAGTTCGCCGTCAGCGCCGTCGAGGAAGAAGACGAGACGCGCTACTACGCGATGTACAAGGCGGAGACTGCCATCGTCGAGATTGATGAGGACCTGTTCGACGACCTGCACAAGAGCCCGGACGACCTGCGGGAAAGGTCCCTCATCGCCAACCTGGTCACCGGCGACGTGAACACGATCACACTGGCCGGACCTGAGGGCGACCTGATGATAGAAGATACCGACGAAGGATGGGCCATCCAGGGTGACGACCCCGCCGAGGCCGATGCGGACGTCATTGACGATTTCCTGAAGGCTCTCAAGGGCGCGAAGGTCCAGGAGTTCGTGGCCAATGAGACGGACGATCCGGCCCAGTACGGGCTGAGCGAGAAAACGCGCACGCGCCTGACGCTGGAGGACGAGGACGGCGAGGTGCTGGCTGCGATCGAATTCGGCAAGAACGCGGGCGAGGAGCGCGTTTACGCCCGCCGCACCGATTATCCGCCCGTGCTGGCCGCCGCCAAGAAGGGCTACCACACCATGGTGGCGCGCGGGCGTCTGGCCTTCCTCGACCGCCAGATACTCGACGAGCCGCGCAGCGAGGCGGTGCGGGTGACGCTGGAGAATCCGAAGGGGCAGTTCGAGGTCACCCGCGAGGATTCGGACGAGGACTGGGAGCTGGTGCGTCCGGCCAGGGGCCCCGCCGATCAGTCCGCGGTGGGCCGCGTGCTGGGCGTTTTCGCCAACCTGGAGGCCGAAGCATTCGCCGCCGAGGACGTCGAAGACCTGGCCCCTTACGGCCTGGACTCCCCCGCCCTGACCGCCCGGGTGACCTACCGAAGCGAGCCCTCCGAAGATGGGGAAGAGGAAGAAGGCGAAGAAGCTGAACCTGAGCAGCGCACGCAGCGACTGCTGGTCGGCGATGAGACCTCGGATCCGGCCGAGGGCCATTATGCCATGCTGGAGGGCGACGGGCACGTCTTCGTGGTGGCCGGTAGCGACGCGGACGACCTGCGCGAGCAACTGGGCTCCCGCCAGGTCTCGAAGGCCCCCGACATCACCGCCCTCACCTTCCGGAAGGGCGAGACGGGCGCGACGTTCAACTACGACGACGAAGAGGACGCCTGGGCCGACGCCGACGGCGCGGAAGTGCCCGAACAGACCGCCTCCGCCCTCCGGGATGTCCGCCGCATGTTGAGGGACTTCCGGGCAACCGAAGTCGCCGACTACACGATCAGCGACCCCGGGACCTACGGTTTCGACCAGCCCTTCCTGACGGTTCAGATAGACACCGAGACCGTCAGCGGTAAGGTCGTCACCGTGGGCAAAGAGAGCGAGGACGGCCGCTACGTGAAGGGTCCGGTCAGCAGCTTCGCCCTGGTGGCTTCCGAGAGCCAGGTGAAGAAGCTAACCGCCCCCCTCGAACGGCCCGAGCCCCCGGAGGAGCCCGAGGCCGAGAGCGAGGAACAGCCGGAGGAAGCGGCCGAATAGCGGCGGGGCCGCACCGCCGTCCCTGCACCATCGCAAGCCCGCGCCGTGCGTCCCAATTGTCATTGCGAGCCCGCGCCGTTCAGCGGGCGCGGCAATCTCGCCGTTCTCCTCCGAAAGCCCGCCCTGCACGCACGGAAACGGCGAGATTGCTTCGCTCACGCTCGGAATGACGGGGGGGCGCTCGCAATCACGGGGCGGCGCTCCCAATGACGGGGCGCCGCACCGCCCGTCGCATCCTTGCACACCTCCCACCGCTGGAGTATCCTGACGGCACCGCCCGGGCACACTGCTGGTACCGTCCGGGCCGAAGGCCTGCCCTGATCCAAAGGAGGGACCGGATGCACTGCCGAAGCGTTTGCGCGGTTGTTCTTGTCGGACTGATGGCCGCAGCCTGCTCGAGCCCCGGGCGGGCGGAGGATTTCTCCGCTGATATCCCAACCGTCCCCGACCGAGGGCGCGTCTGGCAACCGAAGAAACCACCCGCCCCTGCGGCCGAAGAGGCCCACTCCTGCCGCATCGTGAGCTACGCGGACAAGTGGTCGCGCCACGGCTTCGGCGGGCACGGACGCGGGTCCTGCCAGTTCCGATTCGCCAGGAACTCCTGGCGCCGGCAGCCGGAGCCGGATCCCTGGCCGTTCGTCTTCTCCCACGACCGGGACGTGGACGGTGACGGCCGGACCGATGACGACACGGTGGTCGCCCTGCCCTTCAGCATGGAGCAGCAGCTCGGCATACCCGCCTGGCCTTACTCGGGCACCTTCCCGGAGCGGCACAACTGGCGCTTCTTCGGCGGCACCGTGCAGTTGCGCGCCAACACGCGGCGGGAGGGCTGGAAGAACGAGATGGGCATCAACTGCGAGCACAGCGGCCCGTGGTTCGACCCCCGCGCGGAGGACCACCCCCTGGCCGGCGCCGGCGACCCCATGAACAAGGAAAGCTACCACCGCCACTACTGGTGCTTCCTGTGGAAGAAGGAAGACTTCATGAACGGCGGCGACCGCTACCGGGTGAGCTTCGACGAGAATAGCCGCCTGGCCGCCATCTGCACGCGCACCTACTGGATCGGCTATGACGACGTGCGGCTCGTGGTGCAGAATGGCGACCGGTTCTACATCTCGGACAACGGCACGTTGGACATCCCCGGCCCGGACAACGGACCATCCCTGCCCGGCAAGACGTTCGGCGCAGGCCGCGTTTTCAGCGTGCGCCCCACCCAGGTGACCTGGGCCGAATACCATCCGCGGGACACCCAGATTGACTTCGACCCCGACGGCGCGCGGTTCACGAAGCGCGATTTTGACGACGTGCGCGCGGTCGGCTGGTACCTGGCGAAGAACAACACGAAGCGCCTCACAACCCACTGCAAGTGGTACGGGTTCGAGGCGGACGCCGTCGTGCATCGGCCGGAGACCCACAGCGCGCTGCTGGACATGGTCCGCATCCAGGGTGACGGAGACGTGCCGGCCTTCGACATGGCCACCTGCGAGGTGCCCTACGAGCTGTGGCGCAGGGTCCACCGCTGGGGCGACTCGCCCTTCTGGACCCTCGAGGGCCGCTTCGTCTATCGCCGCAACGGCGACATGGGCAGCATGCAGCGCCCCGCCGGCAAGCACTCCCAGCAGGAGCCGGTCACCAACCTCACGTGGTACGACCTGCTGGCGTTCTGCAACACCATGTCGCGCTACGAGGGCCGGGAACCGGTCTATTACACCGATCCCGGGTTCACCAACGTCTTCCGCAACATGCATATCGCCACGCGCGCCTACGGGTGGGAGCCATCGGGCGAGGACTGGCACAACCCGTCGTTCGACACCGTTCCGGAGCCGACCATCTACGTGAAGTGGGCCGCGGACGGCTTCCGCCTGCCCACCCTCGCCGAGTGGTTGAAAGCCCACGGACGTGGCCGCGTCTCCCCCACCACGGGCCGCAAGACGCCGCCCGTCGGCTCGCGCAAACCCAATTCGCGGGGCATCCACGACATGCTCGGCAACGTCTGGGAGCCGGTCTGGCCCTGCGACGGTGCGTTCGACCCGGACGTGAAGCGGATGGTGGTGGTTGGCGGAGACTTCCAGCACCCCGCCGACCCGACCTCCGCAGAGTGCACCGCCTCACCGTGGGGAGACATGCCCTATGACGGAAACTTTAATATCGGCATCCGACTGGTCCGCCGGGACGCCGGCCTGCCTGAACCCGCCATCGGGCCGGTTCCCGCATCGAGCGGCCACAGCACGGTCCAGAGGGACGTTCCGGTCTGGTGCTTCACCGACGGCGAGCGGACGGACCCGCGTGTGAAGGCGGCTCCGACCGAGCCGCTGCCGGACATGGTGGAGCTGGACGCCGGCTGGTTCACCCGTTATCCGGACAAAACGGACATCTACGTCCATCCGCTGGCCATGTCGAAGTTCGAGATCACCTATGAGCAGTGGGTCACCGTGCTCCACTGGGCGGAGGCAAACGGCTATTCCTTCAGCCTGGACGGGGACATGGGCAGCATGTACTGGCTGAGCCACGACCACGGGCCGAAGGAGCCCGTCATGCACCTGATGTGGTACGACATGCTGGTCTGGTGCAACGCGCTGAGCGAGATGCAGGGGCTCACGCCCGTTTACTACGCGGCCGAGGCGCGGACGGAGGTCTATCGCGACGCCTACGCCTACCGCGCCCTCAAGGCATCGGGCCCGGAGCTGGTCAGCGGCGAGAATCCCTGGCATGAGAAGTATCAGGCATACGGTCCGTACCAGCAGATATTCCTGTTCGCCAAATGGGACGCCGACGGCTACCGGCTGCCCACCGCCGCCGAGTGGGAGTACGCCGCCCGCGGCGGCACGCAGACGAACTATTTCTGGGGCGAGGACCGCGCCGGGGGCGAGCAGTACGGCTGGGATTACCGCACCTCGGGCGGGCGCACGCACCCGGTCGGCCTCAAGAAACCCAACGGGTTCGGCCTCTACGACATCTACGGCAACGCGGGCGAGATGCTCTGGAGCCTGGAGATGGGCCACCCGCCCACGAAGAAATCCCATCCCCGCAACCGGGACATCAACAACCCGAAGGACAGCCCGTATTACGCCTACGACGGATACCGCCGCTCGGCCGGCAGCGCCCGGGCCATGCTCGGCGGCACGTGGCTGGCGGGCAGCCTCACGTTCAACCGCAACCACGGGGTCAATGCCGAACACGCCAAGGCGGTCGGGCCGACGTTCTACTACCCGGACGTGGGATTCCGCATTGCCCGGTCCCTGCCCGTGCCCTACGTGGAGATGGACGACACGAAGTACGCCGTCGTCGGACCGCATCGGGAGCGCGTCCGCGAGCTGTCCGGCAAGCCCGTTCGCGTGGAGGGCACCGTACGCGGTGGTTCCATCGAACTGACCGCAATTGAAGCGACCGGCGGCGAAGCGATGGCGGGCGTGGGCATCCCCCACACGGCGGACGGCCGCGAGAAGCTGCAGGAGGACATCCCCACGGTTTACATAAAGCCCGAGCGCATCGAGGACTACGACCCGCACCAGGACCGTGTGTTCCGCGGCAACCTGGCCCGGACCGGGGTGTATGAGACCTCGGGGCTGGCGGAACTGGGCGGCGTCCGCTGGAAGCACGACGCCGGCGCGCCGGTGCGCAGCTCACCCGTGGTGGTGGACGGCACGCTCTACGTGGGCTTCGGCTGCGTCACGCGGGCGGACGGCAAACGCCTCGACGGCGGCCTGCTGGCCCTGGACGCCGAGACCGGCAAGGAACGCTGGCGCCTGGAGGTCAGCGGCGGGGTCGAGTCCACGCCGGCCGTCCGGGACGGGAGGGTCTTCTTCGGCGGCAACGATCAGGTGTTCTACGCGGTGGACGCCGGCAGCGGACAGGTCCTCTGGCAGCATCGCGGCGACCACCGGGACCAGACCGCGAAAGTCAGCCCTACCGTGGCCTACGGCGTCGTCTTCACCGGCCTGCGTGGCAAGATGCGCGGCTACGACGCGAAGACGGGCGAGCAGGTGTGGGTCAGCAGTGCGGAGATGCCTGTGGACACGCGCGGCTCCATGGCCGTGGCGGGCAACGCGGCCTACTATACCGGCCACCACGCCTGGGGCCGGCTCTACCGCCTGAACGTCAGCACCGGCCGCGTTAAATGGGAGGAAAGCGCCAAGGGGCTCTACAACACCCCCGCGGTGGTCGGCAATCTGGTCTATTTCCAGGACGCCGATCACCTGAAGGTGTGCAACACCGGGACCGGCGAACCGGTCTGGGATGCCTACCTGGACAAGGAGGTGGGCGTCAACGAGATGCGCGTCAACAGCAGCCCCACGGTGTGGCGGGACCTGGTGGTCGTCGGCCTGGACCGCGGCTCCGTCCACGCCCTCGACGCGGCGTCGGGCGAGCCGTGGTGGACGTTCGAGACGCGCGAAAGCTTCCGCTCCTCCCCCGCCCTCACGCCGGAGAATGGTCTGCTCTACCTCGGCTGCAATGACGGCAACCTCTACGCACTGAGGGCCGAGGACGGCAAGGTGACCTGGCAGTTCGAAACCGAAGGCCCTGTGGAAAGCTCCCCCTGGCCCGGCGACGGCGTCATCTACGTGGGCAGTGACGACGGCCACGTCTACGCGCTGCACTAAGGTCATTCGATCCAGGCCGGCCAGGGGGGAACGGGCGCGCAAAAGAGCCTTGGAGAATTGCCGATGACGCGTTCGGCGGAAGGGTTGCTGCCCGGTGATTGGGACATCGAGACACTTGTGTCCCACCCGCCCGAGGTGCGCGTTTTCGGGCGGATGATCTTCGACCCGATCTGGGCCGAGCGAATGCACCCGGCCGACGCCGGCTGCGAGATTCTGCACCTGATCGGTGGGCGGATGGAGCTGGTGATGAATGACCGGTGCTGGCCGCTGGGGCCCGGCGACACGGCCATGGTGCCCGCCGGGGCCATGCACCGGGATGCCTTCGACACGGCCGAAGACCCGGACATCCTCTTCTGCGCGTTCACGTGGCCACCGGCGGACGCCTACTTCCGCAGCGTCGACAACGACACGCTGGCCTGGATGTCCTCGGACCGCCGCACACAGTTGAGGGCGATGTTCGACCAGCTTCGGGGGGATCCGGCGGGCGAACGCCCCGTTGACCGCGCGCTGTTGCAGGTGCGGCTGCTGGCCATTCTGCTGTTCATCCTTCGCCAGGAGGCGGGCGATGCGCCGCGAGAGGTCGAGGACGCATCCCGGCGCCTTATGCTGCGGGCGAAGGAGTATATCCACAACCATTATGGCGAGTGCATCAGGCTGGACGACATCGCGGCGGCGCTGCACGTGAGCGCCTACCACCTGTCCCACGTCTTCAGCCGGGAGAGCGATTTCACGCTCTGGGGCTACCTGATGCAGGTGCGGATGAACGAGGCGAAGAAACTCCTGCTGACCGGTCGCCTGAACGTTTCCGAGGTCGCCCGTGCCGTCGGGTATGAAGACCCCAACTATTTCTCGAAGGCGTTCCGCAAACACGTCGGACTATCGCCCACCGAATACGCTGCATCGAAGCCGTCCGAATAGCCGGATTGCGCACCGACTTCGCCCCGACCACGCGAATTCCGCAACGGATTACCCGCATTCGCAAGGTTTTACTCTTGTGGTTGAAGTCCTTCGCGAACAAAATGTTATCACTACCGGAGGTTCTGCACGGAAGGTAGAAACACATGGATAAACCGAACATGTCGGAAGGCCCGGCGACGCTCGCGATCGGCTGGGCTCAGGCGGATATCACACCGTCCGAGACGGTGCTGGTCTGCGGTCAGTTCTACGCCCGGCTTTCCGAGCAGGTCCTCGACCCTCTAACGGCCACCGCCCTGGCAGTTGAGTCGGACGGACGGCAGGTGGTCTTCGTCAGTTGCGACCTGGTGGGCGTTCCCGATCCGCTTCGCGACGCGATACGCGCCCGGCTCGGCGACATACCCGACCTCGACCCGAAGAAGGTCATCGTCCACGCCACGCACACGCACACGGCCCCGGAGGTGCGGCTGCCGGGCTGGTGCTCTGGAACCACGTCCACCGATCTCGGCCTGGAGTTCGAGCAGGAGGTCATGAGCATTGCGGACTACCAAAAGTTCGCGGCGGAACGCATCGCCGACGCGGTGCGGCGTGCCTGGTCGGCCCGGTCGCCGGGGAAGGTGGCGTTCGGTCACGGATGGGCCGTGGTGGGTCACAACCGTCGCTCGGTGGACACCGCCGGCGCGGCGACCATGTACGGCGAGACCTCCACCCCGGATTTCAGCCACATCGAGGGCTACGAGGATCACAGCCTGGGCCTGGTGGCCACCTACGATGCCAACGGGGACCTGAGCGGGCTGGTGGTGAACGTGCCCTGTCCGTCGCAGTGCTCGGCACACCTGTTCGCTTTGAGCGCCGATTACTGGTGCGAGACCCGTGCGGAACTGCGTCGGCGACTCGGCGACGGACTGTTCGTCCTGCCGCAGTGCAGCGCCGCCGGCGACCAATCGCCGCACCTGCTGTTCGGGGAAGCCGCCGAAGAGCGGATGCGCCGGCTCAAAGGGCTCTCGGAGCGGCAGGAGATCGCACGGCGCATCGCCGACGCCGTGGTGGATGTGCTGCCCGCCATCGCCCCGACGGCCGACGGCACATTGCCGGTGGCACACCGCGCTCAGACCATCGCCCTCCCGATGAATGAGCTGACCCAGGAGGACGTAGAAGCCGCTCTGGCCGAGGCCGCGAAACACCGGCCCGCCTACGAACAGGAGATGCAGGAGAGTCCGTCGCTGCGTACCAATCCGCGGTGGTACAAAAAGCCGACTTTTCACTTCCGGCGCATGCGCTGGCTGGAGGGCGTGGCCGAACGGTTCGAAAAACAGAAGACACAGCCCACCCAACCGGCGGAGCTGCACGTAGTGCGCCTGGGTGACCTGGCCCTGGCCACCAACCCGTTCGAGTTCTACCTGGACTTCGGCATCCGCATCAAGGCACGCAGCCCGGCCGTCGAGACGTTGCTGGTGCAGCTTGCCGGCGGCGGCACGTACTGCCCCAGCCCGCGCTCGCTGGCCGGCGGCGGATACGGGTCCATACCGGCCTCGAATCCCGTGGGACCCGAAGGCGGGCGCAGGATCGTTGAATCGACCGTGGAGTCATTGCAGGACCTGTGGCAGGCGGGAGCGGCCGGCCGACCCTAACCTCTGCACTCATTGGACATCAAAATGGGAAGCTCAACAGCAGAACTCGCGCTGCTCGGCGGTCAACGAACGGTGCCGGAAGGCTTCATCAAGCCGTGGCCGCACGTGACCGATGCCGACCGGGCGGCCGTTCTGGAAGTGCTGAACGCGCCGAACTTCGCCGCCCAGCAGAAGGTCCAGTCGGACGGCCTCGCAAAGGAATGGGCCGACTACATGGGGGTGAAGCACTGCATTCCCGTCAACAGCGGCACGGCCGCGCTGCACATGTGCGTGGCCGGACCGGGGATCGGAGCGGGCGACGAGGTCATCGTGCCGGCGTTCACCTTCTGGGCCAGCGCGGCCGCCGTGCTGCACCACAACGCCGTGCCCGTCTTCGTGGACATTCACCCGCGCACCTACTGCATTGACCCCGACCTGATAGAGGACGCCATCTCCCCGCGCACCAAAGCCGTTATGCCCGTGCATATCCACGGCATGCCGGCGGAGATGGACCCCATCCTGGAGATCGCGCACAGGCACGGCCTCTACGTAATCGAGGACGTGGCGCAGGCCCACGGGGCGCGCTACAAGGGGCGCCTGTGCGGCGCCATGGGCGACGCCGCGGGCTACAGCACCCAGGCGTCCAAAGTCCTCAGCAGTGGCTGCCAGGGCGGCCTGTTCACCACAAACGACGACGAGATCTACGAACGCGCCCTGCTGCTGCAGTACTTCGGCGAGCGCGTCACCGTGGGTCGCGAGCGCGAGGAGCAGCAGTACAACGCCCAGGGACTGGGCTGGATGTACCGGGGCGACATGCTGAGCCAGGCGTTCGTGCGCAGCCAGATGCAGCGGCTGGACGAGAACAACGCCCTGCGCGTGCGGAACTGCACATACCTGACCGAACACCTGAGCGATATCCCCGGCGTGCAGACGCCCCTGGTGCCCGAGGATCGGGAGCACGTCTTCTACAATTACGTCGTCGGTTTCGATCCCGAGCCGCCGGGGCTGGACGTCTCTGCACGCACGCTGCGCGAGAAGGTGCAGGAGGCGCTGAAGGCGGAGGGGGTCCCCGTCGGCCAGTGGCAGACACGCTCGGTGCCGGCCCAGGACGTCTTCCAGAGGCGAGATGGCTACGGACGAGGCTGCCCCTGGCGGTGTGTTGACTCGGACGTCACCTACAACGTTGAGGACTATCCCCGCGCCAACGAATTCGTGGATTCCCACTTCTACGTCTTCGACGTGAATCCGCCCAACGATCTGCAGTTGATGAAGCTGTACGTGCAGGCGTTCCGGAAGGTGATGGACAACGTGGAGCGGCTGCTAAGCGGTACCACATAAGTTTTCCAACGTTCCGGTTGGCCGAGAGCATGACTGCGTCCACCGTGGGCCTGGAGGTCGTGCAGATGGTCCGAGGACCGCAAGGAGCGCCGCTGCTGTTAGCCCGCCGCACGGTGGGTCCGCCGTACGGCGAACCCACTTTGTGGGCTCTAAAGGGCGCAAAGCAACGCCCGGGCGAATATGGCTCAACGGGACTCGCAGAAGCGTAGAGCACTTATGTTGGGTCTCTAAGTGGTCCATAACACTCGATTGAACGTCTCGTAAGTCTGCAAAAGGGAGTAGATAGATGCACGTTTCTTGCAGAAGAGGTCCGACGATTGCCGGGTTACTGGCCGTTGCGCTCACGAGCTGCGCGTTTGCGGCGGTACGCAGGGCCTGGCAGGCGCTGCCCGCGCCGACGGATGCACCCGCCACGCCCCACCATGAACGCGTGGTGGACTACGGAGACAACTACGCACACTATCGCACCGACCAGTACCTGCTGCACGGCCAGGACCGACACGGCAAGCCCAAGATCAAAACGGTGCATGAGGTTGACCTCGATGGCGACGGCAAGAAGGACGACATGATCCGCTACGTGGAATTCGACCTGGAGGACCCGCTGCCGCGCCTGGCGCCCGGCTCCCCTCTGTGGAACGACGAAGGGACGAACTGGCGCTTCTACCACTACATTCTGTGCCACGTGCGCGACTCCCGGCACGCTCAGGGCATCACCGAGGGCGCCGGCCCGAATGCCAACCACAGCTACGGCGCCGACGACCTGAACATGATGGGCAACGACTCGGTCAACAAGATGTGGGGCCTGTGGCTGTGGAAGAAGGACGACTTTCTGCACGGCGCTGACGCCTATCCCGTCGCTTTCGACGAGGAAAGCCGCATCTCGCTGCACTTCCCGCGTTATTTCCACAACGTCAACGAGCAGCGCTTCGTGGTGCAGGACGGCGAGCAGTTCTATATCTCCGAGTACAAATTCTGGAAGAAAACCAAGCCCTGGGGGGCCAACAGCGTCCTCCGCCCGACGGAGACCCGATGGGCTGAATACAATCCCCACGCCCCCTATCACATAGACTTCGACCACGAAAATGCCGAATTCAAGCAACACACATTCACCGACATCCGGAGTGCAGGCTACTATATCGCCAAGTATGAATGGGCACGCGGCCTGGGCGTGAAGATGGGCGCCTTCGAGGTGGAGGCCGTGGTGACAAAGCCGGAACGTCCGAGCGAACTGCTGAACATGGTCAAAATTGACGGGACAGATCGTATACCCGAGTTCTACATAAGCCGCTGCGAGATACCATACGAGGCATGGCAGAAGATATATCGCTGGGCGGTGAGCAACATGTATACCCTGACACCCGGCTATTATTTCCGGAAAGAGGGGGATATGGGCGCCATGGCCCTGCTGGACGGTCAACACGGCGCGGACGAACCGGCAACGAACATGTCCTGGCTGGACGCGGTGGCGTGGTGCAACGCGCTCTCGGAATACGAAGGGCGCGATCCGGCCTACTACGCCGACCCGGAGCACACGAAGGTCTTCCGCAGAGCGACCGAACGTTGTTTTTTCGATTCCTCGTACTGGATGCGCAAGGCACCGGATTGGTACAGGACGAAGTACCCGGAGTACGTTCCGCGGGTATATGTGAAATGGGACGCGGACGGATTCCGCCTGCCCGCGGCGTCGGAGTGGAAAATGGCGTCTGACACGTCCGGCGTGTCGGAGGCGTTTGACACGACACGGCCGGTCACCTCGGGCAAGACCAATCAGCATGGTCTGCACTACATGATCGGCAATGTGTGGGAGTGGATATGGGACGCGGCCGAGGCGTACACGCCGGACGTGGAGGGCTTCACTGACCGCCACACCGTGTTGGGCGGCGACTTCCGATATCCCGCCGACCCGCTGAAGCACGGCGCCTCTCGTTTCGGCGATCGGCCGTTCGGGGGCAACCACAACATCGGCTTCCGCCCGGTGCGGCGCGAGAAGGGACTGAAACCTCCACCCACCCCCAATATCGCGGTCGAGCCGGGGGCGGATATGGAGGGCGAGACGTCGGGCGTTCCGTCCTGGACCTTCACGCCGGACACGAAACCGGCCCCGCCCAAGGCCAAAACGGTCGAAGCCCCGGAGGTCGAACTGGTCGAACTGCCCGAGGGCTCCTATTCATTCAAAAACCGATCCCTGGAGTATCCGATCCAGATCGCCGCCATGAAAATGGCGAAAACCGAGACGACGTTCCGCCAGTGGAAGCACGTATATGACTGGGCGGTCGAACACGGCTACTCCTTCAACTACGACGGCGACATGGGCAGCATGTACCTCCGCACGGCCGAGCACCCGCACGGGCCGGACGAACCCGTGACCCGGATAGGCTGGCACGATGCGCTGGTGTGGTGCAACGCACTGTCCGAAATGAGCGGCTTGAAGCCGTGTTATTATCTCGATGAGGAACGCACGGAGGTCTATAAGAAATCCCTGCCCTTCCGATACCCCATGGTCCAGTACGGACGAGAGAAAAGGGGGAAGGCCGATCCGTGGTATTTCGGCAACTTTTTCCATTGCACTGTGGACTGGAGCGCCGACGGGTTCCGCCTGCCGACCAGCTTTGAAGCGAGCTATGCCTTTAAGGGAGGCAAAGCAACCCGCTACTTCTGGGGCGACAAAGCAGAAGACGGTGAAGCGCATGGATGGGTTTTTTCGAATTCACACCTCACCACGCACCCCGTCGGGCAGAAAAAGGCCAATCCATTCGGCCTTTTGGATACCTGGGGCAATGTCGCCGAGCTGTGCTGGAACGGGGCGACTGTGGGAGGGCAGTTGGGGACCGACCCGTATGACCGCATCAACCCCAAGGGGATAAGCGGCCGATATACGCTGCTGTCCAGCGGGGCGTCCATGCGCTACTCCGGACAGGCCGTGATACGCTTTTATGAGGCCTTTCCCGAAATCGGGTTCCGCGTGGTGCGATGCGAGGCCGGCACACACCCCGTTGACGGGGACCAGTCCGGCGAACTCGTGCTGCTTGACATCCCCGAAGGCAGGGACGTCGAGCCACTCCAGGGCGCCACGTTCCGCGCGAACAACAACCGCGACGGTAATTTCAGGACGTCCGGCGTGCCCGAGATGAAGGGGGTGAAATGGAAGTTCAAGACCGAAGGTCCCGTCCTCTCCTCACCCGTCATGGTGGACGGCACGGTCTACGTGGGGAGCCACGACGGGAATCTTTACGCGCTGAGCGCACAGACCGGCGAGAAGAAGTGGGCTTTCCCCACAAACGGGCCGGTCGTCTCCTCGCCCACGGTGTACGACGGTGTGGTGTATTTTGGCAGTATGGACGCTTCTCTGTATGCCGTTGACGCGACAAACGGCGAACAACTCTGGCGTGTGCGCGGCCGTGCCGCGCGCAACGCACACAAATGGGCAAAAACAGTACCCGGCGGCCCCGCCGACGTTGCCTCTTCGCCCGCCGTTGCGTACGGCTACGTGTTCGCCGGGCTGAACGGCAGAATGCGCGCTTTCGACGCCAGGACCGGCGAGGAGGTGTGGTGCAACCTGCGGGTCGAGTCTCCCAATGCCCTGGGCTCGCCGACCGTCCACAAAGGGGTTGTTCTCTACAACTATAACCACACCCGCATGGAAGGGTTCCGGATTCGAAATGCGGAACGGATTCTGTGGTGCACGGAAGTGGGCAACGACTCTCAATTCGCGACGCCGGCAGTGCACGGGGGCCTGCTCTACCACAGCGGGGCCCAGGGCGTGCTCTACTGCCACGAGATACACAGCGACAGGGACCCTCGCGGTAAAAACAGATGGAAAAGCCTGATCGGCGCAACCCTCGGCCGAACGAACACCGGCAAGGCCGGTGGGGACATTGCGGGCTGCGGAGTAAGTGTCTGTTCTCCGGCCGTGGCCGACGGTTTCGTGGTGATCGGCACGGTAACCGGGCGCGTCTCCGCCATAGATGCGGAAACCGGCAGGGAGGAATGGAACACGAAGGTGGGCGAGAAGCCGATCAAGTCCTCGCCCGGCATTGCCGACGGCACGATCTACATCGGCTGCGACGACGGCAAACTGTACGCCCTGGACCTGGAGACCGGGGAGAAGCGGTGGGAATTCGCCACCGCCGGCCCGGTGGTCTCCTCGCCCTGCGTCGGAGATGGCATCATCTTCGTCGGCAGCGACGACGGCCACGTCTACGCGGTGCAGTAGGCGTTCCGCACCCCAGCACCGTTGACCCGAGCCGCCGTCCGTGTTAGAAGGTTCGGCTGTCGTCAACCATTTCCCGAGAGGAGCGCAGGATGCCGAGGATACCGGTCGCTTTGCAGCTTTATTCCGTCCGCGAGCAGTGCCAGGAAGACCTGGAGGGGACCCTCGAGGCGGTGGCCGACATGGGCTACGAGGGCGTCGAGTTCGCCGGTTACTACGAACGCAGCGCCGAGGAGCTGAGGGGCATGCTCGACGAGCTGGGCCTCGAGGTCGCCGGCACCCACACCGGCCTCAACACCCTGATGGGCGACGAACTGGAGCGCACCATCGAGTTCAACAAGCTCCTGGGCAACCCCTACCTGGTGGTGCCCGGCCTGCCGCAGGAGCGGCGCGAATCGAAGGACGCCATCCTGGACACCGCGCGCCTGCTGAACGAGATGGCCGCCGCCGTCAAGCCCCACGGCATGAAGGTCGGCTACCACAACCACAACTGGGAGTTCACCTCCATCGAGGGCGAGACGGGCTGGGACATCCTGTTCGGCGCCGCCGACCCGGCCGTCATCATGCAGGTGGACACGGGCAACGCGCTGAACGGCGGAGCCGACCCGGTTCCCTCCATCGAGCAATACCCCGGCCGCGCCACCACCGTCCACCTGAAGGACTACTCCGAGGGTGAAGGCTGGGTGATTATCGGTGAGGGCGACATCCGGTGGGACGACTTCTTCCACGCATGTGAGACCGTCGGCGGCACCGAGTGGTACATCGTCGAGCAAGAGTCCCACCGCTTGAGCCCGCTGGAGACGGTGGCGCAGTGCCTGGAAAACCTGGAGGAGATGGGCAAGTAGGGGGCGACAGAACGCAAACCATCGTCCCGCCGGACGTGTGCGCTCCGTCGCGTCTCCGTCCGTGTCACCCGGGCAAGCTGCCATCGCGGAGCGTGTCCTCCGGAGGGCACCCGAGGCCCGGGCGAGTCAGCCTCCTCGGCTGAGCTACAGGCGGGTCGGGTTTACGGGGCTGCCTTATCACCCGGCATTGACACGCTTCGGCAAAGCGGCGATAATGGAACTGACCAGTCAGTTCTATTTCTGGGATTGCCCCCGTGAGAGGTCGTCACCACCACCGCCCGCGCGACGAGTCCGGCAAGAGCCGCCGGGAGCTTATCAAGTCCACCGCCCGGCTCAGTTGCTATCTGGCGCCCTACTGGGGACGCGTGGCCCTTGTGCTGGCCCTCATGATCGGCATGAGGGGGCTGCACCTGATCATCCCCCTTTTCCTGAAGGTGCTGGCCGATCAGGTCGTCCCGGAACGCGACATGCGGCTGTTGGGACTGATCAGCGGCGCCTTCGTGGCCATCCTGATCCTGCGCGCCTTGATGAACTTCGGCCGCCACTACCTGGGGCACGAGCTGGGCCAGCGGGTGATCCGCAACCTGCGCAACGACCTCTACGAGCATCTTCAGGCGCTCTCGATGCGCTTCTTCGAAGATCAGCCGACCGGCGAGATCATGTCGCGCGTCTCCAACGACAGCGAGGCGGTCGAGAGCCTGATCGTGCACGGCGTGCAGACCCTGGTGGAATCGTTGATCACGCTGGTCGGCACGTGCGCGATACTCTTCCTGTTGAATGCCCGGCTGGCGGCGCTGACGCTGATCCCGATCCCCTTCCTCGTAATCACTATTTACTACTTCATCCGCAAGTTCAAGGACCTCTTCGGGACCTTCCGGCAGAAGGTGGCGGACTTGAATACCTTCGTGCAGGAACGCGTCTCGGGCATCCGCGTGGTGAAGTCTTTCGCGCGTGAGGAGGAGGAACAGCAGCAGTTCGAAAGGCGCACCGGGGAGTATTACGACTCGTTCATGCGGGCCGCTCGGGGATTTTCGACGTTTGAGCCGCTGATGAGCGTTCTGACCGGAGCCGGCAGCGTCATCGTGCTCTACTTCGGCGGCAGTATGATCATACGCGACGGCTCGCTGACTCTCGGAGCCCTGCTGGCCTTCTGGGGATACCTGTCCGGCCTCTACATGCCGCTGCAGGCGCTCGGGAGACTCATCGGCCACATGCTCCCCCGCTCCATGGCGGCGGCGGACCGCATCTTCGAGTTCCTGGACGAGCCCGTTGACCTGGCGATGCCCGAGCATCCCCACAGGCCGGACCACCTGCGGGGCAGCATTGAGATACAGGGCCTCTGCTTCAGCTACGGTAAGGAAGTCATCCTCAAGGACCTCGACTTCCGCATCGAGGCCGGCGAGACCGTGGCCCTGGTCGGCCCCAGCGGAGTGGGCAAGACCACGCTGGTGGACCTGATATGCCGCTTCTACGATGCGGACGACGGCACGGTGCTGATAGACGGCGTGGACGTGCGCGAATACGATCCGCAGGCCCTGCGCAAGCACATCGGCATGGTGCTGCAGGAGCCTTTCCTGTTCAACGCCTCCGTGCACGAAAACATCGCCTACGGCCGCTCCGACGCCACGGAGGAGAAAGTCCAGTGGGCGGCCCGGCAGGCCGGAGCGCACGATTTCATCATGGACCTGCCGGACGGCTACGGCAGCGTCGTCGGAGAACGCGGCGTCAAGCTGTCCGTCGGCCAGAAACAGCGAATCTCCATCGCCCGTGCCCTGCTGAAGGACCCGGCCATCCTGATCCTGGACGAGGCCACCTCCTCGGTGGACACCATCACGGAACGAGCCATACAGGATTCCCTGGCGGTTGCCGCGCGGGACCGCACCACTATTCTGATAGCACATCGGCTGTCCACCACCGATATTGCGGACCGCATAGCGTTCCTGGCGGACGGGCGCCTGACGGAGAAAGGGACGCACGAGGAGCTTATCGCACAGGACGGCCGCTTCGCGGAACTCTACCGGATGCAGAGCCTCGGCGAAGCCGAAGACCTGTAACCATCGCAACAGTGGAGGGAGACAGATAATGTCCGACAAACGACCCAAGATACTGAAGGCCGCCGAGGACCTGTTTGCCGCCGGCAGGTATCACGAGGTCACCCTGGACGATATTTGCGACACCGCCCACGTGGGCAAGGGGACCATATATCGCTACTTCGAGGACAAGGAGGACCTCTATTACCAGGTCATCCTGTCCGGCCTCGACGAGCTGGTCGAGTCGGCACGGGAGGTCGCGCGGGCCGACGAGGACCCCCGCAGCGGCCTGCGCCACGTCGTCCACTGCATCACCGACTTCTTCGTCAAGCGCCGCGCCCTGTTCCGGCTGATGCACAGCGAGGAGCTTCGCGGCTCCTCCCGCAAACGGAAACTGTGGAAACAATGGCGCGGCAAGACCAATGCCCTGGTGGATGTGCTGGCCGAGTTCATCCGGAAAGGAATCGAGGCCGGCGTCTACCGGGCCGATTTCCCCCCGCGGGCGGCAGCTCGTATGCTGAAGGGCATGATGCGCGTCGCTGCTCGACACCGCGACGAGATGCCCGGCGGCAAGGACTGGCCCTCGGCCATCGTTGACCTGTTCGAGAAAGGAATCGCCACCGACGATGCATGACCCCGCCACCACCAACATCGGACGGACGTGCGCAACGGCCCTGATCGCGCTCCTCTGCATGGCCCTGCTGACGGGCTGCTCCCCGCAGAGCTACCGCCAGTCCGCCGACCGCGAAGTGCACTCCATCATCAACCAGAAAACGCCCGCGGTGCCGGACATGCTGGAGGAGTTCAGCATCGAGCAGACCCGGGAGGACCCGCTGGAGGCCTGCCCCACGGTGGAGATGACCGCCGAGACGCCCGAACCCGGCCAGGAAGAGCGCGCGGTTGTGCTGTCCCTGGAAAATGCGCTGGAGATCGCCGCGCGACACAGCCGGGATTACCAGACCCAGAAGGAGAACCTGTTCCTGAGCGCCCTGGCCCTCACGCTGGAGCGCTACCGATTCGCCTTCCAGCCCGCAGCCACCGCCGAGGCCACCTACGACAACACGGACATGGGCGACGACGAGGAGGTGGGACTGAACACCGGCATCGGCTACACGCGCCTGTTCGCCACCGGCGCCCGCCTATCCGTGGACCTGCTCACGACTCTGAGCAGGTTCCTGACCCACGATCCGCGGGAGGCGGCCAACTCGATCCTCGATCTCACCCTCACCCAGCCGCTGCTGCGCGGCGCGGGCATCGCCGTAACCGAGCCCCTGGTGCAGGCCGAGCGGGACGTCATCTACGCGATGCGGGAATTCGTCCGGTTCCGGCGGCAGTTCTTCGTAGGGGTGCTGTCGGACTACTACGGCGTGCTGCGCGAGAGGCAGGTGCTGGAGAACGAACGGCTGAACTACGAGAACCTGGTCTTCGCCCGCGACCGGGCCGAAGCTTTGGGCGAAGCGGGGCAACTGCCGGAGTTCCAGGTGGACCAGACCCGGCAGCAGGTGCTGCGCGCCGAGGACCAGGTGGAAAACGCTCAGCAGCGGTATCAGTCGCGCCTGGACCGGTTCAAAATAACCCTCGGCCTGCCCACTGACACGCGGGTGGAGCTGGACCCCGCCGAGCTGGACCGGCTGGGGGCGGCGGGCAGTGTCGAACTGCCCTGGCCGGCCGTGGACGGCGCGGTAAGCCTGGCACTGGAGCACCGGCTGGACCTGGCCACCGCGCAGGACCGGCGCGACGATGCCGAACGCAAGGTGCGCGTGGCGCGCAACGACCTGCTGCCCGGGCTGGACCTGAGCGCCGGCCTGACCACGGACACGGACGGCGGGACGCATCCGATAGACTTCGATGGCAACCGCACCGACATCGGCGTGGGGCTGGAGCTGGACCTGCCGCTGGACCGCAGGTCCGAACGCAACCAGTACCGGCGCAGGCTGATTGACCTGCAGCAGCGCGAACGCAACTTCTGCGAGACCCGCGATCAGGTCGTCCTCGGCGTGCGCGACGCCTGGCGGCAGTACAACCGGGCCCGGAACAGCTATCAGATTCAGAAAGAGAGCGTGGCCCTGGCCGAAAGGCGCGTGGACAGCACGTCCATGCTGCTGGAGGCGGGCCGGGCGGAGACACGCGACATGCTGGACGCCCGCGAGGCGCTGGTGAGCGCGCAGAACGCCCTGGCCACCGCCCTGGTGGAGTTCCGCGTAGCCCGGCTGGCGCTGGCGCGGGACATGGGCATACTGCAGGTAAGCAGGACAGGACAACTGAAGGAGAGTTTCGATGAGTACAAATGAGCAGGCGCAGACAACACCGGACCGCGGGGGCAACGTGGACCCGCGGATAGAGGACGGCGACGGGAGCTCCGGCGGTCTCATATCGGCCCGCACGCTAACCGTAATCATTATCCTCGTCGCACTGGGGGGGGCGGGACTGCTGCTGGCGGCCACCGGTTCCAAGAGCGCGGATTACGACGGCCTGGCCACGGCACCCGTCCGGCGCGGTGATTTGACCGTCAGCGTCACCCAGGGCGGCACGCTGCGTGCTATGGAATCCCTGGAAATCGAGAGCGAGGTGGAAGGAAACAACCAGATTCTCGAACTGGTACCCGAGGGAACAACCATCACGCAGGAGGACGTGCAGAACGAAAAGGTCTTGGTGCGCCTGGATGCCTCAGAACTGAAGGACCAGAAAACCAGGCAGGAAATCAGCGTGGCCAACGCCGAAGCATCCTACACCCAGGCCCAGGAGAACTACGCGATCCAGGTCAACCAGAACAAGAGCAACATCAACGCGGCGGAACTGAACCTGAAATTCGCCGGGATGGAACTGGAACGCTACCTGGGAGCGGAGCTGGCCGCCGAAGTCCGCGAGCAGGAGACGTTTGACTTTACGACTCTACGGCCCGCTGCATGGTATGTCGTGCGGGAGGCCCTTGAAGACCCCGCGCTGGCAAAGAGCGCGCAAGAAGCCGCACCCGCGTCCGCGGCCCCCATGGCGGAAGAAGGCATAGAGGCTGAGACATCCGGGGTAAGCGACGACCTGGAGGAGTTGCTTGGCGATGCGTATGACTCGAACGTGCGGCCGCCCGACGTGCCGATGGGAGGAGTGGCGCGCCAGACACTGCGCGACCTGACCGCGCAGGCCCAGCTCGCCAGCCAGGAACTCACCCGGGCCCAGAACACCCTCAACTGGACCATCAAGCTCGAGGCGAACGACTACGTCAGTGAGGACCAGTTGAAAGCCGATGAGCTGGCCGCCCGGCGCAAAAGGGTCCAGCGGGACGCAGCGGTCGAGGAGCTGCGCCTGTTCATACGCTATTCCCTGCAGAAAGAGGCAGAGCAGCGATTCAGCGACCTGCGAGAGGCCCGCGCAGAGCTGGAAAGGGTGAAGGCCAAGGCACGCAGCGAGGAAGCCCAGGCCAGGGCCAACCTGGCCGCAAAGGAAGCCACCTATAACCGCGAGAAAGAAGTCCTCGAAAAGCTGGACACCATGATCGAGAAATCCACCATCGTGGCAACCCGGCCGGGGGTGGTCGTCTATGCCTCTACCAGTGACCCCCGGCGTTACCGCGACAATCCCATCCAGGAAGGGACCAGCGTCCGGCAGAACGAGACTATCCTGACCGTGCCAAACCTCTCCACCCTGGCCGCGCGGGTCAACGTCCACGAAACAGACATCGCCAGGGTCAAACCCGGCCAGCCCGCCCGCATCACGATGGAGGCGCTCCCGGACACCGTGGTGCCGGGCCAGGTCACGAAGATCAGCCCCATGGCCAGCTCCGAGCACCGCTGGCTGAATCCGGATGTCATGGTGTATGAAACGGACGTCGGTCTGAACGAAACCCCGGAAGGAGTCACCATTGGCATGTCGGCCACCGTGGAAATCATCGTGGCTGAACTAAAGGATGTGCTCTACATCCCGCTCCCGGCGGTTGCCTCCATCGAAGGCCGGCGCGTCTGCTGGGTCCGCGGTATGGACGGTCCCCAGATCAGGCAGATCGAGGTGGGCCAGTTTACCGAGAATTTCGCGGAGATAAAAAGCGGCCTGCGGCAGGGAGAGATGGTCTACCTGGCGCCTCCGGCGGAGTGGCGGGAGCAGGTGACCGTGGGACGACCGGAAGCAGCGGACGCGCAGGGGCAGCCCGCAGAAGACGAGCAACAGCAGGAAGGCTCGGAAGACTCCTCCGACCTCAGCCAACTGCGCCAGAAGATGGAAGGCATGTCCCGCGAAGAACGCCGCGAGTTCATCCGGAACCTCCCCGAGGAGCAGCGAAACATGCTGATGCAGCAATTCCGAAGCAGGGGCGGCCCCGGAGCCGGCGACCGCCCCGGACCCGACTCGGGGAGGGACAATGACTGAAGCACAGGATAACGTTTACGAGGCCCGTCGCCCTGAGGGTGAGCCCATCGCGCAGTTCCGGCACGTGTGGAAAACCTACCAGATGGGCCACACAAACCTGCACGCGCTGCAGGACGTCAACTTCACCCTCAGGAGCCGGGACATGGTGGCCATCATGGGGCCGTCCGGCTCCGGCAAGTCCACCCTGCTGAACCTGCTGGGCTGTCTGGACCGGCCGAGTGAGGGCCAGTACATCCTGGGCAACGACGATGTCTCGCGCCTTACCGATGACGAACTCAGCGAGATCAGGGCCAGCCGGATCGGGTTCATCTTCCAGTCCTACAACCTGATACCGCAGCTCAACGTTGTGGAGAACATCGAGATTCCGCTCTACTACAAGGGCGTCAGCGAGCGGGAAAGCTATGACCGCGCCGTGGAGCTGGCCACGCGTGTGGGCCTGCAGCACCGGCTGACGCACCACCCCACAGAACTCAGCGGCGGGGAGCGCCAGCGGGTGGGCGTCGCACGCGCCCTGGCCAACCGGCCCCTCATTGTGCTGGCCGATGAGCCGACGGGCAACCTGGACACCAGGACCGGCGGGCAAATACTGGACCTGCTGCACGAGCTGAACCGCGAAGGCGTAACGCTGATCTGCGTGACGCACGACCCCAAAGTGGCAGCCACCATGCACCGCACCCACACCCTGGTGGACGGACGCCTGAGCGACGGTGAACCACAGGAGAGCCTGACGTGATAGGATTTCAACTCAAACGCGTGCTGAAGATGGGCCTGAAGAGCCTCTGGCTCCACGGCCTGCGCAGCCTGCTGACCATGCTGGGCATCACACTGGGCGTCTCCTCCGTGATCGCCATGCTGGCCATCGGCACGGGCGCCAGCGAAGAGGCCCAGGAGCAGATCCGCCGCCTGGGCAGCAACAACATCATCATCGAAAGCGTTAAGCCGCCCGAGGGTCAGGAGGCGTCCCAGAGCCGAAGCCGCCTGATCGAATACGGCCTCACCGATAAGGACTTCCGAATGATCTCCACCACGATCCCCGCGGTGGACACCGTGGTCCCGGAGCGGCGCATCCGGGGAAGCATCTTGCACGGAAGCCGGCGCATAGATACGGCGCTGGTCGGCACGACGCCGGAGCAGTTCCACGTGGCGAACGTTTCTCTCTACGAGGGACGGTTCCTGACCGACCTCGACATGGCGCAGAAGAGCGAGGTCTGCGTGCTCGGCTCCGGCGCCGCCCGCGACCTGTTCCCGCTCGGTGACGCCATCGGCTCGGTCATCCGCAAGGAGCAACTGCGATTTCGCGTGGTCGGCGTCGTCTCTGCCCTGCCCCGCGGCGAATCGCCCGGAGCGCGGCTCGAGGGCGACCCCGCGCGCGACATCTACATCCCGCTGACCACCATGCGGGGCCTGTTCAGCAAGAACACCATCTACCGCTCCACCGGCAGCTTCTCCGCCGAGAGCGTCGAATACCACCGCCTCACCGTCCAGGCCGAAGACCTGAACTACGTGCGGCCGGTCGAGCGCGTGATCCGGCACATCCTGGAGATCAACCACGAGCAGGAGGACTACCGCCTGGTGGTGCCCCTGCACCTGCTGGTGCAGGCGCGGCAGACCAAACGCATCTTCAACATCGTCCTGGGCTCCATCGCCGCCATCAGCCTGCTGGTGGGCGGCATAGGCATCATGAACATCACCCTGGCCACGGTCATGGAACGCACGCGCGAGATCGGCATCCGCCGCGCCATGGGCGCCAAGCGCAGCCACATCGTGTTCCAGTTCCTCACCGAGACGGTGTTACTGGCACTCTTCGGCGGCGGTCTCGGCATGTTGCTGGGCGTCATAGCACCCTACATGGTGGAGCACTTCGCCGGCATGAGGACCAGCGTCACCCTCTGGTCCCTGCTGCTGGCCTTCGGCATCAGCGCCGCAGTCGGCCTCGGCTTCGGCATCTACCCCGCCTACCGCGCCGCCACCATGGACCCGATAGAGGCCCTCCGCCACGAGTGAGGCGTGCCCTCCGCTCCCAATCTTCATTGCGAGGAGCGAAGCGACGCGGCAATCTCGTCGTTCACCCCCGGAAGCCAACCGCCCACGCACGGAAACGCCGAGATTGCTTCGCTGACGCTCGCAATGACGGGATGGGACGCTCGCAATCACGGGCTGTGCCGCCCCACCGTCACCGCACGCCCGCGCCGTCCCCTTGCGCCCGGCCATCCGCTTCGGTCAGAATGCCGGTGCTTCCCAATTCCTCGGGACCGGCACAACCGATGATCCGAAAGACCCGACTGGCACTCTGCATCGCCGTGCTGTTCCTGCTGCAGGTCACGGTGGCGCACCGGTTGAGCTACCGCTTCCTGCGGCCGGACCTGCTGCTGCTCTGCGCCGCGTATCTGGCGCTGGAGTCGGACTTCCGGGGGGCGCTCTGGGCGGCGCTGGTGCTGGGGGTCCTGAGGGACCTGGGGTCGGGCGGCGCGCCGGGGGCATCGGCCCTGCTGATGGTGCCCGCCGCGGCCGCACTGGCAGTGGTGGAGGAGCACCTGGTGCGCAAATCAGCCCTCACGGACGCCCTGCTGGCGCTCCTGTTCTACCTGGCAGTCGGCACCGTCTACGCCCTCGGGACGGCCCTCATCGCATCCGGCAGCCTCTCGCGCCTCATGATGGGCGCCGCCGGCCAGGCCCTCTACACCGCCGCGCTGAGCCCCCTCCTGTTCGCCGCCCTGAACCAGATAGGTGTCCTCGGCGAAGAATAGCGTTCCCCCCTGCCGGCTACCCCTCTTCCTCTTCCCGGAAGTACTCCCGAACCGCCTGCGCCAGGGCGTCGGATATGCCGGGCACGGCCTTGAGCTCCTCAAAACTGGCCCGCCTGACCTTGTTGAGGCCGCCGAAGTGCTCCATCAGGCGCCGCGCCTTCTTCCGACCGATGCCCTGCA